>NZ_JBFBJB010000073.1:0-42876 GCF_040685895.1 Streptomyces sp. NPDC088124
GGACGCGGTCTCCGAGGTGAACCGGTCACCCGTGAGCTGCATCCCGTCACCGGAGTCACCCGCGAAACGAATGATCACCCGCTCCAGACGACGGATCGCCTTCTCCGGACCACGGATCACATGGGCCCGAGCCGGACGGGCCGTTCCGTCCGGGTGGTCCCCGGAGGGCCCCGGGTCACTCGTCTGAGTCGTGTCAACGGCCACCGGCCGCTCCTTCCCGTCGACGCGGCGAACTGTCCGCCGGCGCACGGTATTGAGCGACCCTTGTGATCGGCCAAAGCCGCGTGACCGCGACCGGCGGACGCCGTCACGGCAGCCAGTCGGCGTTCCGGGCGATGCGGATCGCGTCGATCCGGTTACGCGCGTTGAGCTTGCTGACGATGGTGGTCAGATAGTTGCGTACGGTCCCCACCGACAGCCGCAGCACAGAGGCGATCTCCCGTGCCTCCTCGCCCTCCGCCGTGAGCCGCAGTATCTGGGCCTCCCGGTCGGTGAGGGGATTCTCGAACTCTCCCCATGCCGCCAGCGCCAGTTCCAGGTCGAAGGCCCGCTGTCCCGCGGCCACCCGTCGTACGGCGGTGGCGAGTTCGGAGGAGGGGGCGTCCTTGAGGAGATAGCCGGAGACCCGGGCCTCCAGGGCCCGGCGCAGGGTGCCGGGCCGGCCGAGGCTGGTGAGGATGAGGGCGCCGCACTGCGGGAGCCGTTCGCGTAGCTGCGTCGCGGCCGACAGACCGTCGACACCGGGCAGATCGATGTCGATGACGGCGACCTCGGGCCGGTACTTGAGCGCCATGTCGACGATCTCGTCGCCGCGTTCGACCTCACAGACCACTTCGAGATCGTCGTGGAGATTCAGCAGGGCGACCAAGGCGCCGCGGACCATGTTCATGTCCTCGGCGATCAGTATGCGTATCACCGAAGTCCTCCGAGGATGCCCCGGCCTTCAGGCCGGGGAGGAATCGGACTCCTGCGAAGCAGGGCAGGGGTAGCAGAGTTTTCGCCCTCAGGGCGATTCGGCGTTTGCCACGGCGGCGCGCTCGCCCTCCAGGCGGTGGACGATCTCGGCGTTGACCGACCGGTGAGCCGCGCGGGCCTGGTCGGCGAGCCACTGGTGAAGGTCTTCAGGAAGGCGGAGGATGGTGCGCTTTTCATCATTTATGCCTCAACTGTAGTGCTAGACTGACGTCATGACGACAATTCAGGAGACAGGTAAGACCGGGTGCGCCCGGTACGCCTACCGTCTCCGCGTGTCGTCGACCGCGACCGCCCGCCTTGAGGCCGAGTGGTCGCGCTGCCGGTGGATCTGGAACGAGTCCGTCGCCCGGTCCCGCAAGGCCCGCGCCGAGGATGAGAAATGCGGCCCGGCCCGCCTCGACAGGATGCTGACCGAGGCGCGCGCCGCGAACGCCTGGCTTCGCGGAGGATCCTCGGTCCCGCAGCAGCAGCTGATCCGGGACTTCGCGAAATCCCGCGCCAAGGCACTGAAGGACTTCACGGCACGCGTCCCGATTGCGCGGCGGGCGGGGATGCCCCGGTACAAGAGGAAGCACGGCGCCGAGCCGTCCCTGAACTACACGCGGCGCGGGTTCCGCCTCAAGGATGGACGCCTGCACCTCGCCGGTGGCATCACGGTGACGGTGGTCTGGTCGCGTGAGCTCCCGGCCGCCCCGTCGAGCGTGCGGGTGTACCGGGACAGCCTCGGCCACTGGTACGCCTCGTTCGTCGTGGAAACGCTCAACGAGCCGCTGCCCGCCACCGGTACGGTGATCGGCATCGACTGGGGGGTCAAGGAGACCGCGACCACCACCAGCGACGCCCACGACCTCCCGCACCCGCAGCACGGCCGCGCGGCAGCCGCCAGGCTGGCCCGGTACCAGAAGCAGATGGCCAGGCGGAAGCCCGCGCGCGGGAAGCCGGCGTCGAAGGGTTACCGGAGGGCGTCCCGCGCGGCGGCGAAGGTCCACAAGAAGACTGCCCGGCAGCGCCAGGACACCGCCCGCAAATGGGCCAAGACTGTTGTCCGCGACTTCGACCACATCGCCGTCGAGGACTTCAAACCGAAATTCCTCGCGAAGTCCACGATGGCCCGCAAGGCCGCCGACGCCGCGATCGGGGCGACGAAGACCGCGCTGACCGCGATGGCCCGCAAGCACGGCCGCACCGTGCACCTGGTGCACCCGGCCCATACGACGATGGACTGTTCCCAGTGCGGTGCGAGAACCAAGCACGCACTCCCCCTCTCCGAACGAACCTACGCGTGCACCGCGTGCGGAGCCGTGTCCCCCAGGGACAAGAACTCCGCCCGCGTGATGCTCGTCCGGGCTGGTCTCAACCCGGCTGGTGCCGATGGCGGAAGACCTGGGGGAGCGCCGCTCCCCCAGGCAGCCTGAGCCAGGAATCCCCCTGCTTCAGCTGGGGGAGGATGTCAATGAGCTCCCGTCTGTGGTCCGTGAGGGCCCGGATCGTGGCGAGGCGGCGCGGTCCGTGCCGTTGCCGCGGGGGCGCGTGGTCATGCGGCTGATCCGTTGGGCGGGAAGGTGATCTCCCTGAGTTCCGCGGAAGGGTCCGGTGTTCTCCTGGCGGGTGCTTCGGCGAGGAGACGGAAGGTGCCGTCCTCCCCGGGGCCCGATTCGAGGCGTCCGCCCAGTGCGGTCATGCGTGCGTGGAGGTTGCCGAGTCCATTGCCCGTGTGGGATCCGGGGTTGTGGTGGGCGGGGTCCGCGCCGTCGTTCTCGACCACGAGGCGGACCAGGCCGTCCTGTTGGACGGCTTTGATGCGGCAGTGTGCGGCTTTGCTGTGCCGCAGGAGATTGGTGACGGCTTCGCGCAGCGTGGTGGCGAATTCGGTCTCGACGTGGGGGGAGAGTGCGGCGACTTCGACCTGCACCCGTACGTCGATGCCCGCGGCGTCGAGCATCGCCCGCGCGGTTCTGATCTCCTGACGGAGCGACAGGGTGCGGTAACCGCTGGCGGCTCTGCGGACATCGGCGAGGGACTGGCCGGCGATGGTCAGGACCTCGCCGACCTCTTCCATGGCGCGCTGCGGCTGGGTGGGGATGAGGTGGTGGATGAGTTCGCTCTTGAGGGTGATGGAGGAGAGGCTGAAACCGAGGAGGTCGTGCAGGTCGCGGGCGAAGCGGAGCCGTTCGCCGGTGACGGCTCGGCGGGCGAGTTCGGCGCGGGTGGTGTGGAGGTGTGTGGTCAGCTCCGTCAGCCGGGTGAGCCCGTAGAGGACGAGTCCCGGCAGGAGCGTGGTGTGGGAGAAGGCGGCGCTCTCGATGAGGGTGCGGGCGTCGAGGAGCGGCGGGACGAGCATGCTGAGGCCCACGGTGGCGTAGAGCGGCCAGGCCGCCCGGGGTGGCAGCAGGAGCAGCAGTGAGCCGGCCAGGTAGCCGGCCATGGTTTCCCAGTAGGTCCCGAAGACGACGACGGGGAAGTAGGTCAGGAGCGCCTGGAGGGTGAGGGTCAGGCATCTCCGGGGCAGGGGAGCCCGGCTCCCGCCCGGTGCGGAGTGGAGGAGTTGCAGGGCGAGGAGCGGCAGGAGGAGGAGCAGGCTGACGGCCTCGGCCGGCTGCGGCATTCCGGCGCTCAGGATGCCCGCGGTGGTGAGGAGCGCGTAGCCGAGCAGCGTGGCGACGAGGAGGGCGCGGGCCGGCCGGGAAACGGGAAGGCCGATGCTGGGACTGGGCGGGGCCACCGCCTCGGGTCTGCTCCCCCTCGACTCGTCCGCACGGCCGGAACGTTCATGACTGTCCATCATCTGCACTGTCCCCCGCAACATGTGCGTCATCCTGCGGGGAGGATAAGTCAACTCAGTGAAGACTGTGCGGCGATCAGGGTCTCGTGGGCACAAGTTTATGGAACCGATCGATCGTCATGCCTCTGCGGTGTTTCGCTGTTCCTGCTGGTCAGGCGCCCAGTATGGGGTGCGGCGGGTGGGTGTTCCGGTGGGTGCGTGATGGATGGATCATTAAAAGGGTGATGAGTGCGGGTATGTCCCCGGCGCGGGGCGGCTCCGGGGTGACCGGCGAGCCCGGAACCGGGCTGTGAGCGACCGGCCCTGGCGTCGGTCGTCCGGCGCCGCGACATTCGAACGCCCGCGCGGGACCTGAGGCCTGCCCGCCGCGGAGGTCGCCGCGGAGGCCGCCGTGCCGGTTACCGCGCCGACCGCCGTGCCGGTCACCGTGCCGGTCACCGTGCCGACCGCCGTGCCGGTCACCGTGCCGGTCACCGTGCCGACCGCCGCGCCGGCCGTCGCCGGAGGCCGCTCCCTGTCCGCTCTGCACAAGCGGCTCTTTAGAGCCCCCTCGCAGGATTCGAGCGAACAGCACGCCGTCGGCGTCGGGCCGGCAGTCTCGGAGAGGTCAGCGATGCGCGTTCTTTTCACCATCTTTCCGACATCGGCACATCTCTACCCAGCCATCCCGCTGGCATGGGCGCTGCAGAGTGCCGGTCACGAGGTCGTGGTGGCGAGCCCCGAGGGGGTGGTCGACCCGAAGGTGATCGAGAACATCACCTCGGCCGGCCTCACCGCGGTGTCGCTGGGCGGCAAGGAGGAACTCACCGCCTCGCTGGCGCCCCTCATGGCCGGCGCGGGCCCCAACAGGCCCACCCTGGCGCTCGATCCCGCCGACGAGAACGCCTGGCGTCAGGCCAGGGCCGTACTGGCGGGCATGTTCCACGCGTACTACCCGCCGGAGCCGGCGGACGGCGGGCGTCGGCCGGTCCTCGACACGCTGGTGGAGTTCGCCCGCGACTGGCGCCCCGACCTGGTGCTGTGGGATCCGCTGGCGCCGACCGGGGCGGTGGCCGCGCGTGCCTGCGGCGCCGCCCACGCGCGTCTCCTGTTCGGTATGGACAACATCGGTCTGATCCGTTCCAGGACGCGGCAGGAGCTGGCCGATCCGTCCTCGGGTGTGACCGAGGACCCGTGGATGTCCTGGCTGGGCCCGGTGCTGGAGCGCTACGGCCTCGACTTCGCCGAGGAGACCCTGGTCGGCCAGTGGACCCTCGACCTGACCCAGTCCCGGATGCGTGATCCGCTGGACCTGACGTACGTCCCGGTCCGCCGGGTCCCGTACAACGGCGCCGCCACACTTCCCCCGTGGCTGCACTCCCGGCCCGAGCGGCCCCGCGCGGTGCTCACCCTGGGGGTGAGCCGCCGGCTGCTCGCCGGCCGGCACAGCGGCTTCCCGATGCGGGAGTTCTTCGACTCCGTGTCCGGCCTGGAGCTGGAGCTGGTGGCGACGCTGAACAGCGAGCAGCTCACCGCCGTGGGCACCCTCCCGGACAACGTCCGCGCGATCGAGTACGTACCGCTCAACCAGGTGCTGCCCACCAGCTCGGCGATCATCCACCACGGTGGCGGCGGGACGTTCGCCGCGGCCGTCGCGTTCACGGTGCCGCAGCTCGTCGTGCCGCTCCCGATGTGGGACGAGATGGTCACGGCGCGGTACGTCGCCCGCCGGGGCGCGGGACTGGCCGCCGACCCGGCGGCGCTCGACGCCGACACCGTACGCAAGGACCTCCTCCGGCTGATCGAGGAGCCCTCCTTCCAGCTCGGGGCCCGCGGTCTCCACGCGGACATGCTGGCCGCCCCGGCGCCGAAGGACGTGGTCCCGGTCCTGGAGCGGCTGACCGCGGAACACCGCGGCTAGCGAACCCGGCCTCCGCCCGCACCACACGAGTCGAGTCCAGGACGAAAGGGTGAGCGAACCGTGCGCATCGAGGAAACCACCATCCCCGGCACGTTTCTGATCGAGCCGGACCAACTCTCCGACGACCGGGGGGTGTTCTACGAGTCGATGCGGACCGACGAACTGGAGCGGTCCGCGGGGATCACCTTCCGGCCCCGTCAGATCAACTACTCGGTCTCCAGGCGCCACACCCTGCGCGGCATCCACAGCGTGAGCATCCCCCCGGGGCAGGCCAAGTTCGTCACCTGTGTCCGGGGCGTGCTGCGCGACATCGTCGTCGACCTCAGGGTCGGCTCGCCCACCTTCGGCAGGCACCAGGTGAACGAACTGGACGCCGCCTCGGGCCGGTCCGTGTACGTCCCGGAAGGCGTCGGCCACGGATTCCTGGCGCTCACCGACGACAGCTGCATCTGCTACGTCGTCTCCAGCACGTACGTCCCCGGCACACAGATCGACATCAACCCGCTCGACCCCGACCTGGACCTGCCCTGGAACTGCGCCGGGGAGCCACTGATCTCGGACAAGGACGCGCGTGCGCCCTCCCTGGCCGAGGCCCTCGCAGCGGGCACACTGCCCGACTTCCACGCCGCCTGACGCGGCGGCACCACTGTCCCGCCGCCCGCCGGCACACCGAGAACGGCACGTCCGAGCGGCCGCGCACACCGCGCACCGGACCGAAGAGGCACCACCACATGATTCGAGAGGACCAGCCATGAAGGCTCTGGTGTTGGCCGGCGGATCGGGAACCCGTCTACGGCCCTTCAGCTACTCCATGCCCAAACAGCTCATCCCCATCGCGAACACACCGGTCCTGGAATACGTCCTGAGGAACATCCTGGACCTGGGCGTCACCGAGATCGGCGTCATCGTCGGCGACCGCGCCCCCGAGATCCACCAGGCCCTCGGGGACGGATCGCGGTTCGGGGCACGGCTGACCTACATCCGGCAGGAGGCCCCGCTCGGCCTCGCCCACACCGTCGCCATCGCCCGGGACTTCCTCGGTGACGACGACTTCGTGATGTACCTCGGCGACAACATGCTGCCCGACGGGATCGCCGGCATCGCCGAGGAGTTCGCCGCACACCGCCCGGCCGCCCATGTCGTCGTCCACAAGGTCCCGGACCCGCGGGCCTTCGGCGTGGCCGAACTGGGCCCCGACGGCACCGTGCTGCGCCTGGTGGAGAAGCCGCGGCAGCCGCGCAGCGACCTGGCCCTGATCGGCGTGTACTTCTTCACCCCCGCCATCCACGAGGCGGTCCGGGCCATCGAGCCCAGCGCCCGCGGCGAACTGGAGATCACCGACGCGATCCAGTGGCTGGTGTCGTCGGGCGCGGAGGTACGGGCCGGCCAGTACGAGGGCTACTGGAAGGACACCGGGAACGTCGAGGACGTCCTGGAGTGCAACCAGCGCATCCTGGAGAGCCTGCGGCCCTCCGTGGCCGGCGAGGTCGACGGCGCCAGCGTGCTGGCGGGACCGGTCGTCGTGGAAGAGGGGGCGCGCGTCGTGCGCTCCCGCGTCGAGGGGCCGGCGATCATCGGTGCCGGCACGGTCGTGGAGGACAGCCACATCGGCCCGCACACGTCCATCGGACGCGGCTGCGCGGTCACCGGAAGCCGGCTGGAGTACTCCATCGCCCTGGACGGGGCGTCGGTCACCGGCGTCCAGGGCCTGCGCAACTCCCTCATCGGCCGCTCCGCCTCCGTCGGCACCACGCTGGAGAGCACGGACCGTTACCGCCTGGTCGTCGGAGACCACACCCGAGTGGAAGTCGCGGCATGAGGATCCTCGTCACCGGAGCGGCCGGTTTCATCGGCTCCCACTTCGTCCGCAACCTCCTCGCGAACACCTACGCGGGGTGGGAGGACGCCGGGGTCACCGCGCTGGACAAGCTGACCTACGCGGGCAACCGCGACAACCTGCCGGCCTCGCACCCGCGCCTGGAGTTCGTCCGCGGCGACATCTGCGACCCGGGCCTGCTGCGCGAACTGCTGCCCGGACACGACGCCGTGGTGCACTTCGCCGCGGAGTCCCACGTGGACCGCTCGCTCCAGGGTGCGGGGGAGTTCTTCCGTACCAATGTCCTGGGCACCCAGACACTGCTCGACGCCGTGCTGGACAGCGGTGTCGAGCGGGTCGTGCACGTCTCCACCGACGAGGTGTACGGCTCGATCGACGAGGGTTCCTGGACCGAGGACCTGCCGCTGCTGCCCAACACCCCCTACGCGGCCTCCAAGGCCTGTTCCGACCTGGTCGCCCGCACCTACTGGCGCACCCACGGGGTGGACCTCTCCGTCACACGCTGCTCCAACAACTACGGGCCGTACCAGCACCCCGAGAAGCTCATCCCGCGGTTCGTCACCAACCTGCTGCAGGGGAAGCAGGTGCCGCTGTACGGCGACGGACGCAACGTCCGCGAATGGCTGCACGTGGACGACCATTGCCGGGGCATCCACCTCGTGCTCCAGGGCGGCCGGGCCGGTGAGATCTACAACATCGGCGGCGGCAACGAGCGGACCAACCGCGAAATCACCGAGCGGCTCCTCGAACTGACCGGCTCGGGACCGGAGATGATCCGCCCCGTCGCCGACCGCAAGGCGCACGACCTGCGGTACTCCATCGACGAGTCCAAGATCCGGGACGAGCTGGGCTATGCGCCGCTGACCGGATTCGAGGAGGGCCTGGCCGCCACGGTGGCCTGGTACCGCGACCACACCGACTGGTGGAAGACCGTCATGTACGAGGCCGGACATGCCGACGGCTGACACCGGCGGAGCCGCCGGGCTCCGTGTCGTGGTGCTCGGCGGCACCGGCTACCTGGGCCGCCGCCTCGGCGAGGCCTTCACCGCCGACGGCGCCCTGGTGCACCTGGTGTCCCGGAGCCCGGCGCGGGGCGGCCCGGCGGACCCGCGTACCGTCCGCATGGACCTGCTGGCGGCGGGCCCGCGCGAACTCACCGGGTTCTTCGGCTCGGTACGGCCCGACGTGGTGGTCAACGCGGCCGGCCGGGTCTGGCGGTCCGGCGAGGCCGAGATGGCCGCGGGCAACGCGGACCTGGTGGCCCGGGTCACGGAGTCACTCGCCGGCCTGCCGCGCCCGCCCCGGTTCATCCAGCTCGGCACCGTCCACGAGTACGGCGCCGGCACACCGGGGGCCGGCACCCCCGAGGAGCAGGAGCCCGCCCCCGTCACCCCGTACGGGCGCACCAAACTCCTCGGCACCCGGATCGTGCTGCGGGCCGCGGCGGACCACGGCCTCGACGGTGTGGTGCTCCGCCTCGCCAACGTGATCGGCGCCGGGGTGCCGGCCGGCAGCCTCTTCGGCATGGTCGCCGCGCACCTCGGCGCCGCCGCCCGCGCCCGGTCCCTGGGCAGGACACCGGACGAGCTCAGGCTCCCGCCGCTGCGCGCCCACCGCGACATCGTGGACGCGCGGGACGCCGTCGACGCCGTACGGGCCGCCGCCGTCGCACCGGCGGGGGAGCTCGGCGGCCAAGTGATCAACATCGGCCGCGGCGAGGCCGTCCCGATGCGTGCGCTGATCCACCGCATGGTCGAACTCAGCGGCGTGGACCTCCCGGTCACCGAGGCCGACGCCGGCCGGCCCGCGCGCACGGACGCGGAGTGGCTGCAACTGGACGTGTCCCGGGCGCTGCGGCTCCTGCGATGGCAGCCGCGGCGCTCCCTTGACGACTCGCTGCTCGACTCGCTGTGCGACCTGCTCGCGGCCGCGGTGCCGACGCCAGCCAACGAAAAGGAATGACGATGAGCGATACCGCCGTTAACGCCGATACCGCCGACACCAAGGAACGGGTGCTCGACGAGGTCCGCAGGTACCACCGGGAGACCGCGCCCGACCGGGAGTTCGTGCCCGGTGTGACCGAGATCTGGCCGTCCGGGGCGGTCCTGGACGAAGCGGACCGGGTCGCGATCGTCGAGGCCGCGCTGACCCTGCGGATCGCCGCCGGGCCCAGCTCCAGGAAGTTCGAGTCCGCCTTCGCCAAGCGCCTGAAGCGGCGCAAGGCCCATCTGACCAACTCCGGTTCGTCGGCGAACCTCCTCGCCGTCTCGGCCCTCACCTCCCACCAGCTCGGTGACCGGCGGCTGAAGCCGGGCGACGAGGTGATCACCGTCGCGGCGGGGTTCCCCACCACCGTCAACCCGATCCTGCAGAACGGGCTCCTGCCGGTCTTCGTCGACGTGGACCTGGCCACGTACAACACCACGGCCGACCGGGTGGCGGCGGCCATCGGCCCCAAGACCCGGGCGATCATCATCGCCCACGCGCTCGGCAACCCCTTCGAGGTCGCCGAGGTGGCCCAGCTCGCCGAGGAGCACGGCCTCTTCCTCATCGAGGACAACTGCGACGCGGTCGGCTCCACCTACGACGGCCGGATCACCGGCACCTTCGGCGCCCTCACCACGGTCAGCTTCTACCCCGCGCACCACCTCACCATGGGCGAGGGCGGCTGCGTCCTCACCTCCGACCTCGGCCTGGCCCGCATCGTGGAGTCACTGCGCGACTGGGGGCGGGACTGCTGGTGCGAACCCGGCAAGAACAACACCTGCTTCAAGCGGTTCGAGTACCAGATGGGCAACCTGCCCGCCGGATACGACCACAAGTACATCTTCTCCCACGTCGGTTACAACCTGAAGGGCACCGACATCCAGGCCGCGCTGGGCCTCACCCAGCTCGACCGGCTCGACGGCTTCATCGAGGCGCGGCGGCGCAACTGGCGCCGACTGCGCGAGGGGCTCGACGGGGTTCCGGGCCTGCTGCTCCCCGAGCCCACCCCGCGCTCGGAGCCGAGCTGGTTCGGTTTCGTCATCACCGTCGACCCCGAGGCCCGCTTCACCCGCGCCGAACTCGTCGCCCACCTGGAGGAACGGAAGATCGGCACCCGGCGGCTGTTCGCCGGCAACCTCACCCGCCAGCCCGCCTACATCGACCAGCCCCACCGTGTCGTCGGCGACCTCACCAACAGCGACATCATCACCGAGCACACCTTCTGGGTCGGCGTCTACCCGGGCCTCACCGACGAAATGCTCGACTACGTGACCGCCACGATCAAGGAGTTCGTGGCGCAGCGCGGCTGAGCCCGGACCCATCGCCTCCCCAGAGATCAGGAAGACGACGATGGAGATAGTGGGAACCGGATTCCTGGCACGGTGTCTGCGTCCGCTGGCCGGCCTGCATCCGGACACCGTGGCCCTCGCCGCGGGGGAATCCAGAACGAGCGGCGCCTCCGACGCGGACTTCGCACGGGAGGCCGCACTGCTCCGCGATGTCACCAAGCGGTGCGCGGCCGACGGGCAGCGGCTGCTGTTCTTCTCCACGGCCGCGACCGGAATGTACGGGGGCGCCGAGGGACCGGGCAGCGAGGACGTCCCGGTGACCCCCTGCACCCCGTACGGCGCACACAAACTCGCCCTGGAACAGCAGCTGCGCGACTCCGGGGCCGACCACCTCATCCTCCGGCTCGCGCACCTGGTGGGACCGCACGGGCGGTACCACCAGCTCGTCCCCACGCTCGTGCGGCAGGTACGCGAGGGCGTGGTCACCCTGCACCGGGGCGCCACCCGTGACCTGATCCGGGTCAGCGACGCGATCACCGTCATCGACCGGCTGCTCGCCACGGGCCCGCGGGCCGACACGGTCAACGTGGCCTCCGGATTCGCCGTCCCGGTGGAAGACATCGTCGGCCATCTCGCCGGCGCGCTGGGGCTGGAACCGCGCACGGAGTACGTGGCCACCGGCGTCCCGTACGCCATCTCCACCCGGAAGCTCCGCGCCCTGGTCCCCCACGTGGCCGACATGGGCTTCGGCCCCGACTACTACCAGCTGGTCCTCAACCACTTCCTCGCGGCCGAACATGCCTGACCCGGCCGCGTACGCGTCACGAGAAAGGCGGGAAGTCCCTCCGATGCCGTCCCCACTCATCCAGATACCTGAGAACCAGACAGCGGAGCACCCGAGCCTGCCCGCCCGCATCGCCCTGTCGGCCGCCGCCCGGGGCGCGCACCTGCGTACCGAGGACTTCGGCGACTGGCTGGCCGAACGGGGCAGGGCCAACGCCTTCCGGGTGGAGCGGATACCGTTCGCGGAGCTGGACGGCTGGTCGTTCCAGGAGTCCACCGGGAACCTGGTGCACCGCAGCGGCCGGTTCTTCACCGTCGAGGGCCTGCACATCACGGAGGACGCCGAGCCGCACGGCGACGGCCCCTACGCCGACTGGTACCAGCCCATCATCAAACAGCCCGAGGTGGGCATCCTCGGCATCCTCGTCAAGGAGTTCGACGGGGTGCTGCACTTCCTGATGCAGGCGAAGATGGAGCCGGGCAACCCGAACCTCCTCCAGCTCTCGCCCACGGTCCAGGCGACCCGCAGCAACTACACCAAGGCCCACCAGGGCGCGGACGTCAAGTACCTCGAATACTTCGTCGGGCCGAAGCGCGGCCGGATCATCGCGGACGTGCTCCAGTCCGAGCACGGCTCGTGGTTCTACCGCAAGTCCAACCGCAACATGGTCGTGGAGGCGGTGGGCGACGTGCCGCTGCTGGACGACTTCTGCTGGCTCACCCTCGGACAGATCCACGCACTGCTGCGCCGGGACAACGTGGTCAACATGGACTCCCGTACGGTGCTGTCCTGCCTGCCCTTCGAGGACACCTCGGACGGTGCCCTGCACTCCGAGACCGAACTGCTCTCCTGGATCACGGGCGAGCGCACCCGCCACTCCGTACGGACCGAGCGCGTCCCCCTGGACTCCATTCCCGGCTGGAAGCGCGGCGAGAGCGCGATCGAGCACGAGGAGGGCCGCTACTTCAACGTCGTGGCCGTCTCCGTACAGGCGGGGAACCGTGAGGTGACGGGGTGGACCCAGCCCCTGTTCGAGCCGGTCGGCCTGGGTGTCACCGCCTTCCTCACCCGCGAGTTCGGCGGCGTCCCGCATGTGCTGGTGCACGCCCGGGTCGAGGCGGGCTTCCTCGACACCGTCGAGCTGGGACCGACCGTGCAGTGCACCCCCGACAACTACGCCCACCTGCCCGAGAGGGAACGCCCCCGGTTCCTGGACACCGTGCTGCGGGCCGGCGCGGACCGCATCCGGTACGAAGTCGTGCACTCCGAGGAGGGCGGGCGCTTCCTCAACGCCGAGAGCCGCTTCCTCATCGTCGACGCGGACGAGGCCGACGCCCCGCTCGACCCGCCGCCCGGCTACGCCTGGGTCACCCGCGAGCAGCTCACCTTCCTGGTCCGGCACGGCCACTACCTCAACGTCCAGGCCCGCACCATGCTCGCCTGCCTCCACGCGACGGCGCTGAGCACCCGGTGACCGGACCCCTGCGGGTGGGGGTGCTCGGATGCGCGGGCATCGCGCTGCGCCGCATGCTCCCCGCCTTCGCGGCCTGCCCCGGCATCGAGATCGCGGCCGTGGCCAGCCGGGACCCGGCCAAGGCGCGGCAGGTCGCGGAGCGCTTCGGCTGCCGTCCCGTGCACGGATACGGCGCGCTCCTCGAACGCGACGACATCGAGGCCGTCTACGTACCGCTGCCCGCGGCGCTGCACGCCCGGTGGACCGAGGCGGCACTGAACACGGGCCGGCACGTCCTCGCCGAGAAGCCCCTGACCACGGACCGCCACCGGACCGCGGAACTGCTCGCACTCGCCGGCGCCCGCGGCCTGGTGCTCATGGAGAACGTCATGTTCGTCCATCACCACCGGCACCGCGCCGTACGGGAGCTGATCGCCGACGGGGCGATAGGCGAACTCCGCGCGTTCCAGGCGGTGTTCACCATCCCGCCGCTCCCGGACGGCGATATCCGGTACGACCCCGGACTCGGCGGCGGAGCACTGGCGGACGTCGGGGTCTACCCCCTGCGGGCCGCGCTGCACTTCCTCGGCCCGGGACTCGACGTCGTCGGCGCCCGCCTCGACCGGGGCGCGGGGCGGCGCGTCGAGACCTCCGGCGCCGCGCTGCTGAGCACTCCCGGCGCCGTCACCGCCCAGATCACCTTCGGCATGGAGCACGCCTACCGCTCCTCGTACGAACTGTGGGGCAGCGAGGGCGGCATCACCGTCGACCGGGCGTTCACCCCGCCCGCCGACCACGCCCCCGTCATCGGCCTGCACCGCGGCGGGAGGACCGAGGAGATCCGGCTCGCACCGCACGACCAGGTGGCGGCCACCGTCGCCGCCTTCGCGGCCGCGGTGCGCGCCGGAGCCCTCCCGGACACCCACACCACCCTGCGGCAGGCGGAACTCCTCGACGAGACACACCGCTCCGCCTCGCGCGGAGCACCCGTCACCACTGGATGAGCGGCCGCTGACCGGGCCCTCGGCGACGACCCGCCGAAGGACACCGCCGGCCCATGAAAGGAGACACCTGTGCGACGCCACATCGCTTTCTTCAACTTTCCGGCCGTAGGCCATGTCAATCCCACGATCGGCATGGTCGAGGAACTGGTGAAACGCGGCCACCGCGTCACCTGCACCGTGACGGACCACTTCGCCCCCATCGTGAAGGCCGCCGGCGCCGAACCGGTCCGGTACGACTCGGTCTTCGGCGACTTCTACCGCGTCCCGCTCACCCCCGAGGAGAACGCGGGCGAGGGGCTGCGCTGCCTGGACGAGGCGCTCTCCCTCGTGGAGCAGGTCGGGCCGTTCTACGAGGAGAACCGCCCCGATGTGATCGTCCACGACTTCATGGCGTGGGGCGCGCGTTTCTACGCGGCCGGCCATGACATTCCGCTGATCCGCACCTATCCGGTGTTCGGCGCGAACGAGCACTTCTCGATCCGGGAGAAGTTCCCGCTGGCGGAGCTGACCGACCCGCGGATGATGGAGGCGGTGCGGAAACTCGCGGGCGTGCTGCCCCGGTTCGGTCTGCCGGCCGACCCGATGGGCTTCATCACGGCGATCGAGAAGCTCGGCATCATCTTCCTCCCGCGCGACTTCCAGTACGCCGGCGAGACCTTCGACGAACGGTTCGTCTTCACCGGCCCCTGCATCGCCGAACGCCCCTACCAGGGCACCTGGGAGCCCGCTTCGGCGGACCGGCCCGTGCTGCTGATCTCGCTCGGCACCTCGGCCAGGAACTGGCCGGAGTTCTTCACCATGGCCATCGAGGCCTTCGGTGACTCCGAGTGGGACGTGCTCATCACCGTCGGAGACCACACCGACCCGGCCGACCTCGGACCGCTGCCCGCGAACGTCGACGTACGACGGTGGGCGCCGCAGCTCGACGTGCTCCGCCACGCCCGGCTGTTCATCCAGCACGGCGGCATGAACAGCATCATGGAGTCGCTCGACAACGGCGTGCCCATGGTGGCCGTGCCGCAGACGAACGAGCAGCGGGCGAACGCCCTGCGCGTGGAAGAGCTGGGCCTGGGCCGTGTCCTCGCCAAGGAGGACGTCACGGTGGGGAGCCTGCGCGAGGTCGCGGCCCAGGTCACGGGCGACGCGTCCCTGACCGAACGAGTGCGGGCCATGGGGGAGCGCATGCGGTCCGTCAACGGCCCGGCCGTCGGGGCCGACGCCGTCGAGTCGTACCTGGCCCGGCTGAGCTGAACCGAGCCGAGCACCGCCGCCGCGCCGCGGATCCGTGTCGCGGGTGGCCCCACCGGTGTCGTACGGCCCTGTCGCCCTCCCGGCGCGGGCCCACCGGCCGTGCGACACCGGCCGTGCGACACCGGCCGTACAACACCGGCCGTACGACACCGGCCGGAACCTCCGCGACACGCCCTGGCGCCCCTCCGAAGGCGCCGCCCACCGAACGGGGACGGGACCCGAGAACCATGGACCACCTCGAAGAACTCAAGGACTTCGCCCGCCTGCACGCCCGGGGCCAGGGCATGACGGCCGAGCACGCCACACGGGTCCTCGCCCGTATCACCAACGACACCACGGGGGACCCGGACTCCTGGGCCGCGGTGTGGACCGCCGAGGGCCGGGCCGCCGCCGACCGCGGCGACCTCCTCGACGCGTGCCGGCACTACGCGCTCGCCCGTTTCCCGTACCACGGTGACGCCGACCGCCTGGGCGCCCAGCGGCTCTGCGTCGACACCTTCGACCGGTGGAGCCGTGACCAGGGCGGTGTCGAGCGCCTGGAGTTCACCCACACCGACGGCACCGTCGCCTGCTGGGCCGCCGGACTCGACCGCTCCCGCCCGCTGCTGATCGTCATGGGCGGCATCGTCAGCGTCAAGGAACAGTGGGCGCCGCTCCTGCCCCTGCTGCGCGGACTCGGCTTCGCCGCCGTCGTCACCGAACTGCCGGGCGTCGGCGAGAACACCGTCCCCTACGGCCCGGACTCCTGGCGCACCCTCGGCTTCCTGCTCGACCGGCTCGCCGACCGTGCCCGGGTCTCCGACACCTCGCTGCTCGCCCTCAGCTTCAGCGGCCATCTCGCCCTGCGCGCCGCCGCCGAGGACCCGCGGATCCGCCGCGTGCTCACCGTGGGCGCACCCGTCGACGGCTTCTTCACCGACGAGACCTGGTGGCCCCGGGTGCCCGGCATCACGACCGAGACCCTGCGCCGCCTCACCGGCGCCGAGGACCTCACCGCACTCCGGCTGCTGCTGCCGCGGTTCGCCCTCACACCGGAGCAGCTCCGGCGGGTGCGGATACCCGTCCGGTACGTCGCCAGCGGCCGCGACGAGATCATCCCGCCCACGGAGCAGGCGCTGCTGCGCCGGACGCTCGACGACATCCGGTTCAGGACATTCGACGACGTACACGGATCGCCCGCCCATCTCGGCGCGATGCGGCGCTGGCTCTTCTCCCAGCTGCTGTGGCTGCGCATCGCGCGCCGCCGCCCCCGGCCGGCATCCCCCACGTCACCCGGCGCGCGCCCCTCCTGAGCGAGCCCGGGAATGACAGGAGCCGGCCATACCAGCCATCGAGGCACCGCCCCCTGGCCGACCGGCTGCCGACGGCATCGCACGGGTGCAAGAGTGTCACCATGACCGCGCACCTCATTTCCGTCATCGGGAGCAGTCCTGGTGTTGGCAAATCCACCCTGTGACGTGCTGTAGCCGAGTGGCTGGCCGACACCGGCGCATCGGTCGACCACTTCGAGGAAGCCGACATTCTCACACGGTCGGCCTTCAGACCCGTGGCCGAAGAGTTCGCCGGCGGTGCCGCCGGCGTCCGGCCTGAGACCCTCCTGGAGTCCACTCGCGCGTATGTCGCGGAGTCACTCGCGGCAGGCAGGGACTACTTGGTGACGGACGCCCTCCTCCCCCTCATTCCGTCCCTCGTTGCCAGGATGTATTCGACGAGACAGGGGATCGTGGGCGTCGACGACGTATGGAGGAGAGGTCGCGGCTGTGCCTCCGACTGGCGGAGCTGATACGGGGGCGCCCTCACTGGACAGGGCAGCGTTTGTCGCGAGTGTGCGCAAGCAGGTTCGGGCGCTGGAGGCGGACCTCCGTGAGCGCAGTGACGACGTCGACCGGTACCGCGACAGGCTGCGGGCCGCGTACGAGCACGCACGGGCTTCCGGTCGCACAGCCGCCACGTACGGTGCCTGGCGGGACGAGCGCATCACTCAGGCCGCGGTGGCTTGGATGCTGGGCACGGTGTTCGTGCGCTTCTGCGAGGACAACGGACTCATCGACCGGCCCTTTGTCGCGGGGCCGGGGCGGCGGCTGGCCGAGGCGGAGGAACGGCAGGCCGCCTATCGCGCCGAGCGTCCCGGGACCAACGACCGGGACTGGCTGGCGGAGGCGTTCACGCACCTGGCGCGGTCCCACATGGCGATGGCCCGCATCTTTGACCGGGCGAGCAATCCCCTGTGGGAATTTTCGCCTTCTCCGCAAGCGGCGGCTGAATTGATTGCGTTCTGGAGGCGGCGAGGCGAGGACGGGTCTCTTCGTATCGACTTCACTTCTCCGGAACTTGATACCGACTTCCTGGGGGACTTGTATCAGGACATCAGTGAGGCGTCGAGAAATTCCTACGCGTTGGTCCGGACTCCTGATTTCATCGCGGAATTCGTCCTGGATCTCACCGTCGATCCGGCCGTCGCGGAATTTGGGCCCGGTGGATTCCGCGGGATCGATCCGGCCTGCGGATCGGGAACGTTTCCGCTGGGGCTCTTCGATCGGCTTCTGGCTGCCTGGCGGGCGGTGGAGCCCGGAACCCCGGATCACGAGTTGATCCGTCGGACCCTGGACTCCGTCCACGGCTGCGACGCGAATCCGTTCGCCGTGAGCATCACGCGGTTCAGGCTGCTGATGGCCGCTGCGCGGGCCGGCGGGCGCGGGGCGCTGAGTGGGCTGCCGGGACATGTGATCAACGTGGCGGTGGGCGACGCCCTGCTGGACGGGCGCGGCGCCCCTGGGGGAGTGTCGCTGTTGCCCCTCGCGGGGGAGGAGGGTGACAGTGCCGGAACGATCGAGGACGTCGACGAGTTCTCCGGGGCGTGCGATCTCCTGGGCCGGAACTCTTACCATGTCGTGATCTCGGAGCCTCCTTTTACTTCCGTGCGCGACAGGTTGAAAAACGCCACATATCGGGCGGCGTATGCTGTGGCCTCCGGGAAATTCCCGCTCTCGGTCCTTTTCACGGAGCTCATGTTCCAGCTGGCTGTGCGGAAAAACAGCAGGACCTCCGGCGGTTACGTCGGTCAGTACACATCCAGTACTTTCGCTACGCGTGACTTCGGCGAGAAGCTGATCGACGAGTTCTTTCCGGGCGTCGCGCTGACACATGTCATCGACACCTCTGGTGTCTACCTGCCGGGCCACATGATCCCGACCCTGATCCTGATCGGTCGGAACGATCCGACCATGCCGGATACCCGCGTGCGCTCGGTTCTTGGTGTGCACGGTGAACCGAAGCGGCCGGCGGATCCGGCAGAGGGGATCGTGTGGAAGTCGATCCTCGACCAGATCGACCGGCCCGGCAGCACCTCGGAATGGGTGAGTGTCCAGGACGAACCCAGGCGGCGCTTCTCGCGCTTCCCATGGGCGTTGACGGGTGGTGGGGCCGTGGACCTCATGGACATGCTTTCGCGGGTCCCTCGACGGTTGGCCGACATCCTCTCCGGCTCGGTCGGCGTCGTCGCGGATCCGGGTCAGCGAGAGGTCTTCGCTCTCGGACAGCCCTGGTTCGTCCGGCATCCGGACTCGGCCGCGCTGGGCCTCGGCATGATCACCGGTGAGACCGTACGGGACTGGCGTGCGGAAGTATCGACGGAGGTGCTGGCCCCCTACGACGGGGACGGCTCACCGCTCCACCTGGACCTCGGCACCTCATGGGCACGCCACCTCTGGACGATGCGGCAGACGCTCCGGACGGCTCCCGGGGCCCGGGAATCATCCAGAACCGGGGCCGCGCCATGGTGGACCTGGAGGTACTGGTCCCGCGACGCCCCTCGGGGCCCGGTGATCACTTTCGCGTCCGTCGCCACGCACAACAGCTTCGCTCTGGAGTACGGCGGACGAGTGTTCAGCAGGACCGCGCCCGTACTGCGACTCTCCCCCGCCGAGACCGAGGACGAGTACATCGCGCTGCTGGGAGTGCTCAACTCTTCGACGGTCTGCTTCTGGCTCAAGCGGACCGGTTCCGCCACCGGGTTCGACGGCTTGGGCGCCTCTTCGCCCGGTGAGGAATGGGCGCGGGCCTACCGTTTCGCCACGGGGTCTCTCTCACGGACTCCGCTGCCGAATGCCGCTCCATCTGTCCGCGCGCGGGAACTGCATGCCCTGGCCCGGCTGCTTGACGTCCATGAGCCGAGCGCCGTCTGTGCGCAGGGCCATCCGCCCAGCCGAAGCGCTTTGGACGTGGCGAGGACCGCTCATGATGAGACGCGTCGTCAGATGATCGCCCTCCAGGAGGAACTGGACTGGGAGGTCTACGCCTCCTACGGACTGCTGTCCGACGACGAGCAGGCTCGCCTGACCACCTCCCCTGATGTTCCACCGCCTCCGCTGCGGCTGGGCGAGCGTGCTTCCGACATCGTGCTGGCACGCAAAATCGCCGCCGGTGAGGCTTCGGAGTCGTGGTTCGTGAAGAATCCCTGGCCCGAGAGGCGCAGCACGACGCCGATCACCGAGATTCCGCAGCACTGGCCGGCTGCCTACAAGGAGGTCGTGCGGGCCAGAATCGATGCCATCGAGTCCCACCGGGCGATCTCCGTCGTCGAGCGCCCGGAGTACAAGCGACGGTGGTCGTCGGAGCCGTGGGAGCGGCGCGAGGCGCAAGCGCTGCGTATCTGGTTGCTCGGCCGTTGCGAGGACGAACGACTCTGGTTCGAGCACAGGAACGGGAGCAAGTACCCGCGTCCCCGGACGATTGACCAACTCGCAGAAGCTCTCGGCGTCGATGCCGCAGTCCGTTCCGTGGCCGCGCTCTATGCGACCGACCATCTTGGGAGGCGGGACGCGGCACTGCGTGATGTGCTGGCGGCGATTCTGGCCGACGAGCACGTCCCCTACGTGTCGGCGCTGAGGTACAAGGAGTCGGGACTGCGTAAACGCGCCCAGTGGGAGCAGGTGTGGGAGCTCCAGCGCAGCGAGGACAGGACGGGTGAGGCGCTGGGTATCCCCGTCCCGCCGAAGTTCAGCGCCGCCGACTTCCGGTATGCCTCCTACTGGTCGCTTCGAGGCAGCCTCGACATTCCCCGGGAACGCTTCGTCTCCTATCCCGGCGCCGTTGCCGACGGAGACGGCCTGCTGATCGGCTGGTCCGGCTGGAGCGATACGGACCGCGTTCATGTGCTGCTGGATCTCGTCGGCGTGCTCCGGCAGCAGTCTCACCCGAGCGTTCACCAGATCGCCCCCCTGCTCGCCGGTATTCAGGAACTGATCCCATGGATTCGCCAATGGCAGGCCCTGGCAGGGCCAGGCGCGGACCTCGATCACGCAGAAGCCTTCCAACGGGAGTTCGACGGCCTGCGCACCGCTTTGGGGATCAGCACCCACCACTTGACCTCCTGGCGACCGCGGAAAGTCACATCGAGGGGGAAGTGATCGGAAGGCTCGGCCTTGTCGCCGAGACCTGCCGGCTGTTCCGGGCGGGAACGGGGGCCACGCAGGTGGCTGGTTCCGTGGACGGCGCGCGCGTTTTTAAGTCACGTGCTTGACTTAGATTACGGGGTGAGATTGCCTGACCGCACCGGAAGGAACAGTTCCGAGCGCAGTCGAGGGAGTTGAGCGAGCGATGGCCGGCACACTGAACGCGGCGGACCCCCAGCACGCCGCCGTACCGGGATTTCCGATGCAACGGGCGGCGCGCTGCCCGTTCGACCCGCCCCCCGGGCTGCGGGACAAGCAGCGGGAGGGGCCGCTCGCGAAGGTGCGGCTGTGGGACGGCAGCACGCCGTGGCTGGTGACCCGTTACGCGGACCAGCGCACCCTGCTCGGTGACCCGCGGCTCAGCTCCGACATCACCCGGCCCGGCTATCCGAGCGATGTGCCGGTCTCCGGCGCGGGGTCCATCGGGTTCATCCTGATGGACGACCCCGAGCACTCCCGGTTGCGGCGGATGGTGACGGCGCCGTTCGCCGTCCGGCGGGTGGAGGCGATGCGGCCCGCCGTGCAGAAGATCACGGACCAGCTGATCGACGCCATGCTGGCCGGCCCCGTACCGGTCGACCTCGTCCAGGCGTTCGCGCTGCCGCTGCCCTCGCTGGTGATCTCGGAACTGCTCGGAGTGCCCTACGGCGACCACGAGTTCTTCCAGGAGAACAGCAAGACCCTCATCAACCGCGCGGCGGCCCCGGAGGAGCGGGCCGCGGCCTCGGCGGCGCTGGCCGGCTATCTCGACGGGCTGATGGGCGAGAAGATCGCCCGCCCCGCCGACGACCTGCTCTCCGGGCTGGTCGCACGGATCGAGGCCGGTGAGCTGACCCGTTCCGAGGCGGCCCAGATGGGCGTCCTCCTGCTGCTCGCCGGGCACGAGACCACCGCGAACATGATCGCGCTCGGCACGCTCGCCCTGCTGGAGAACCCCGACCAGCTCGCCCTGCTCCGGGACACGGACGACCCGGCGCTGGTCGCCTCGGCGGTGGACGAGCTGCTGCGCTACCTCAACATCACGCACAACGGGCGCCGCCGGGTGGCCCTGGAGGACATCGAGATCGCCGGGGAGGTGATCCGCGCGGGCGAGGGGATCATCGTGCCCAACGACATCGGCAACCGCGACCCCGACATGTTCGAGGACCCCGACCGGCTCGACATCCGCCGCGACGCCCGCCGCCACCTGGCCTTCGGCTTCGGTGTCCACCAGTGCCTGGGCCAGACGCTGGCCCGGATGGAACTCCGGGTCGCGTACAGCACCCTCTACCGGCGCGTTCCCGGGCTGCGGCAGGCCGCCGCGACGGAGGACATCCCGTTCAAGCACGACGGATCCGTCTACGGCGTGTACGAACTGCCGGTGGCCTGGTGACCGCCGCTGCCGACCTCTCTCCACTCAACAGCTCCGCACTCAACAGCTCTTCCCCCGACCGTTCTTCCCTGACCGAGGAGACACGATGAGCCGCAACGACGACGAGCAGGTCCTCACCTACCCCATCCCCAACGACGCGCCCCTGGAGCCGCCCGCCGAGTGGGAGCGGCTCCGGCAGCAGTGCCCGGTCGCCAGGGTGAAGCTGCCCAGCGGCGACGAGGCGTCGGTCGTGACGCGGTACGACGACGTCAAGCAGGTGCTGTCCGACCCCCGGTTCCCCCGCCGGCTCGACGCCGCCGACGCGGCCCGGATCTCCGCCACCAAATCCGGCGGGCTCTTCAACAGCTCGATGTCGTCCGCGATCCCCGACACCGGCGAGGAGCATCAGCTGTGGCGGCGGCTGGTCGGGAAGTGGTTCACGGCCAAGCGCATGGCCTCGCTCCGCCCCGGCATCGAGGCCATGGCCGACCGGCTCATCGACGAGATGGTGGCGAGCGGCCAGCCGGCCGACCTCAAGGCCGCGCTCGGCTTCCCGCTGCCGGTGTGGGTGATCTGCGATCTGCTCGGGGTGCCCGAGTCGGACCGGGAGGAGTTCTCCCACTGGTCCGACTCGCTGCTCAACCTCACCCGCTACACGGAGGAGGAGGTCGCGGCGGCGCACCGCGCCTTCACCGACTACATGGCGGTACACATCGACGCCAAACGGGCCGCGCCGACCGACGACCTGCTCAGCGAACTGATCGTGGCCACCGGCGCCGACGGCTACCGGATGTCCGACGCGGAACTGGTCGCCACCGGGCGCGGGCTGCTGCTCGCCGGCCACGAGACGACCGCCAACCAGATCGGCAAGATGGTCGCCATGCTGCTCGGCGACCGGCGGCTCTGGGAGCAGCTGCTCGCCGACCGGTCGCTGGTGCGCTCCGCGGTGGAGGAGGCGCTGCGGCTGGACGCCAGCGGGGGGCTCGGCCTGCCGCGGTACATTACCGAGGACACCGAGATCGGCGGGGCGCTGGTGCCGCGCGGCACCACCATGATGTGCAACATGAGCGCGGCCAACCGGGACGAGCGGGTCTTCGAGAACGCCGAGGAGATGGAGCTCGGCCGCACCCCCAACGTCCACCTGGCGTTCGGCACCGGGGCGCACTCGTGCCTGGGCCAGGCGCTGGCCCGCACCGAGCTGCAGGCCGTACTGGACGTGCTGCTGCGCCGGCTGCCCACGCTGCGCCTCGCTGTCACCGTGGAAGAACTCCCCAAGCTCGAAGGCCTGATGGTCGGAGGGCTGCGTGAAGTACCGGTGAGATGGTGAACATGGCAGGCAGGACCGTACGGGCCGAACAGGTCAGCGCGACACGGGAGTCGATACTGACCGCCGCGGAGCGGCTGTTCGCCGAGCGCGGCGTGTACGCGGTCTCCAACCGGCAGGTCAGTGAGGCCGCGGGACAGGGGAACAACGCCGCGGTCGGCTACCACTTCGGGACCAAGGCGGACCTGGTGCGGGCGATCGCCCGCAAGCACGCCGCGCAGATCGAACGGATCAGGGCGGAGCGGCTGGCCGGCGCCGGTGACTCCACCGATGTACGGGTCTGGGTGACCTGCCTGGTCTACCCGCTGACGGAGCATCTGGAGGCACTGGGCAGACCCACCTGGTACGCGCGGTTCTGCGCGCAGGCGATGACCGACCCGGCGCTGCGCGCCACCATGATCGAGGAGTCGATGACGTCCCCCGCGCTCCGGGGGATCGTGGAGGGCCTGAACCGCACCCTGCCCGATCTGTCGGCCGAGGTGCACGCGGAGCGCGGACTGATGGCACGCCACCTGATGGTGCACATGTGCGCGGAGCGGGAGCGCGCGCTGGCCGAGGGCGCGGGCACCGTCCACTCCTGCTGGCACGACGCGGCCACCGGCATGGTGGACGCCCTCGTGGGAATGTGGCTGGCACCCACGACCCATCGCCCGTGAACACGCCCGTGAACAAGGGAGGCACGACCGTGAAAGTGACCGTCGACCAGGACAAGTGCTGCGGCGCCGGCACCTGCGTACTGCTGGAGCCCGCGGTCTTCGACCAGCGGGACGAGGACGGGATCGTGGTGCTCCTCGACCCCGCCCCGGACGAGAAGCTGTGGCCGACCGTCCGGGAGGCCGCCACCGTCTGCCCGGCCGCCGCGATCTCGGTGACCGAGGACGAGTGAGCCGGGAAGACTGAGCAGGGGAGGCTGAGCCGGGGAGACCACGCGCGGTCTCCGCGCGCGGAGAGGCCAGGGGCGGAGACGTTCGACGCGGAACGTCTCCGCCCCGGTGGCTTCCGGCGGGAAAGCCCCTGGCTCAGACGGCCGACCAGCCGTTGTCCACCGGCAGCACCGCGCCGTTGATGTTGCTCGCCGCGTCCGAGGCGAGGAAGACGATCGCCGCGGCCTGCTCCTCGGGCTCGGACACCTTGCCCACGAGACCGAGGTAGGGGCCGAGCGCGGCGGGACCCTCGGCGTCGGGCCTGGCGTCGACCTGGATGTGGGTCGCGGTGCCGCCGGGCGCGATCGCGTTGGTACGGACCCCCCGCGTCCGGTACATCACGGCGAGCGACTTCGTCAGCCCGACCACGCCGTGCTTGGCCGCGGTGTACGCGGCGCCGGCCGCGCTGCCGCGCAGAGCGGCCTCCGACGCGGTGAAGACGATCGCGCCGTTGCCCGTCGCCAGCAGGTGCGGCAGGGCGGCGCGGGTCAGGACGAACGGCGCCGTCAGATTGATCCCGATGACCCGCTCCCACTCGGCGTCGTCGGTCTCGCCGAGCGCCGACATGCGGTCCATGACACCCGCGTTGTTCACCAGGACGTCCAGCCCGCCGAAGCTCTCCACGGCCGCGGCGACGACCTGCTCCGCCACGGCCCGGTCGCTCAGGTCGCCGACGACCGCGCGGGCCGTGCCGCCCGCCTCCGCTATCGCGGCGACGGTGCCGTCGGCGCCCTCCTGGTTCAGGTCGGCGACCAGGACCCGGGCGCCCTCCCGGGCGAAGTGGAGGGCCGCGGCGCGGCCGATCCCCGATCCCGCGCCGGTGACGACGACACTGCGTCCTTCGAGGCCGGTGCTGCTCATCATGTGCCTGCTTTCCCTGTGGTCCGGGTTCGTCGCGTCAGGCAAGCACGTTTGAGTTACTTGAGTCAAGCAAGCAGATGATAAAGTGGTGCACATGCCCACACCGCCGCACACCGCCGTCCCCGTCTCCCCCGACATCATCGAGATCGAGCGGGCCCTCACCCACATCTCGTACCTGACCAACCGGGTCCGTCAGCACGAGCGCCTCATGGCGCTGGCCGGTGTCTCGCTGGACCGGGCCGCCGTCGCCATCCTGCGGGCGATGGCCGACTCCGACGCCCTGCGCCCCGGCGAACTGGCGGTCCGCCTCGGCGTCGAGGCGTCGCACATCACCCGCCAGGTGCAGCAGCTGCAGAAGTCCGGTTACGTGACGCGCGTCCCGGACCCCGACGACCGCCGGGCGCAGCGCGTCCAGCTCACGCCGGTCGGCCGGGACGCCATCGACCGGATCCGCGACGCGAGCCGCCGGGGCATGGAGATGGCCCTGGGGGACTGGTCGCCGCAGGACCTCCACCAGCTCGCCACCCTCTTCCACCGGATGGTCGACAACTTCCTCAGCCATTCCGTCGAGGACGACGACGCCGGGTCCCCGGGCACCGCGTGAGCGCCCGGGAGGTGCCCCGCCGTGGCCCACGAGCCTTATACGAACGGTCCGTCCGGGTATCCGAGTATCCGAACCTCGGTGAGAAACCCTATCCGACCAGGGGGAACGGGCGGCGGGTCCTGATCGTCGGGGACGATCCCGCAACCGTGGAACTGCTCACCACCACCATGGGACTCGCGGGCTACCGGACCGGAACGGCGAGCACCGCGCGGGAGGCGGTGTCGCGGCTCGTGGAGCAGCCGGCCGATCTGGTCGTCCTCGACATGACCATGCCCGGGATGAAGCGCTTCGCCAAATTCCCCCGGCTCCCCGTCGCGGACCGCCCGCCGCTGCTCTTCCTCGCCGCCCTGGACTCCCTCGAATCCCTGGCCTCCGGACTCGTCACGGGCAGCGCCGACTACGTGACCAAACCGTTCCGCATCGCCGAGGTCCTCGCCCGGGCCGAGACGCTGCTGCGCACCCGGAGCGCCGAGGGGCGGACCGGGACGCCGCGCTACGACGACCTCACCCTGGACGACGCCACCTGCCGGGCCCGGCGCGGCCGGCGCACGCTCGACCTCACCCCCGCCGAGTACCGGCTCCTGCGCCACCTGCTCGTCCACGCGGAACAGGTCCTCTCGAAGGAGCAGATCTGCCGGCATGTGTGGGGCGAGGGCCGCGCCGACAACGCGATCGAGAAGCTGGTCTCCCGGCTGCGACGCAAGGTCGACCAGGAGGGCCCGCCCCTGATCCACACCCGTAAGGGCTTCGGCTACTGGCTGGGCCACTGACGCCCACGCCCGGGGGCGGCCCGGTCCGGCCCCGCGCCGCACGCGCCCCGCCTGTGACCTGCCTCATGTCAGCTTCTTGTCAGGTAACCGACCGGAAGGCGTCAGCCCGTTCCGCTTCCATGGAGACCCACCCCTCCGCTCCGTGCGGAGCGACCCCTGCCCACCGAGGACAGAGACCGAGACGGAGACATGACACAGAGCACGCGGATCGTGGTCGTCGGCGGCTCGGCGGCCGGACTCGCCGCCGTCGAGACGCTGCGCCGGGAGGGGTGGCAACTGTTCGCCGACGGACGGGTATAAGGACGTATTAGCTCGTTTGAGTGTTGATCGTGGGATTGGCTTGCGGCGTCGTAGGGGCGTCGTAGGGGCGTCGTAGGGGCGTCGCAGGGGCGACGGAGTAGCGTCGGTGATGCGACTTGGGACGCCGGGTGTGGTGTCGGCGTGCGGGGCCCCTGTTCCACCAGCGAGATGGTCCAGGGCCTCCCCGTCGCCTCCGGCCACACCCATATGGCCAGGTCGTGAGGGACTCCGCCCGCCCGGTGCGGACCACGGACAGGATCCGTGTCACCGGCGTGACTGTCACCGAGGTGACGGGCGACGGCGCCCGGCTCGCCGACGGCGGCGTCGTCGAGGCCGACGAGGTGGTCGGACCAGTACGACATGAAGATCCAGGCGTTCGGTCATCTGCGCGGTCACGAGGAGATCGCCGTCGTCGCGGGCGACCTCGGCGAACGCCGCTGCGTGGTCGCCTACCGCACCGGCGACCGCCTCGCCGGGGCCCTCGCGGTCGGGATGCCGCCGAAGGCGATCCGCCCCTGGCGGCAGGCCGTCGCGACCCGCGCGACCTGGCGGGAGGCCATCGACGGAGCCGCGTGACACGGTCCGGCACGGCGGCGGGGAACGCGTCGCGCCGCCGTTGAACACACGAGCCGCCGCGTACGTATACGGGGGCGTGATACGCCTTCTCGCACACCGGCGGCACAGGCCGCGACGCCCGGGACCCCGTTCTGCGACGGCGGGGCTGATGGCCGTGGGGGTGCTGTTCCTCGCCGGGTGCGGGGGCGGCGACACGGACAAGGACTCGGCGGAGCCGGAGCGGCGCGCAGCCTCCGCCGCGCCCTCCGTCGAGCCGGTGAAGGCCGCGAAACCGGCCACGGTGGAGCAGCTCGCCGAGGCCGTCGGCTGTGAGGCCCAGATCAGGATGAAGGTGCAGGACTACCGCCAAGGGGTCTGCAAGAAGGGCGAGCTCCCGTACACGCTCATCACCTTCACCACGGAACAGAACCAGCGTGACTGGGTCGACTACGCGAAGATGTACGGCGGTTGGTACCTGGTCGGCAACCGGTGGGCGATCGGCACGAACAAGGGGCCGAACCTGGAGGCCGTCCAGGGCGAGCTCGGCGGCACGGTCGAGGAGGGCAAGGGGTACGCCTCCTCCGGCACCGGTAACGGTTCGGGTACCGGAACCAGCACCGGAGAAGACGTCTACGGACCCTGAGGTGCCGCCCCGGGGCTACCGGTACGTGAGGTCCGACGCGGAGTACTTGCAGTAGGTGCTGTCCGGGCCCGTGCCGTTCTTCGAGGGCTCGGCGCCCGTGTTGTTGCCGATGTACTTCTGGCACGGCACGATCTTCTTGCTGCTGTCCCCGACGATGGTGATGCCGCGCAGGGTCAGCGAGTCACCGTAGTTGGTGTTGATCCCGCCGATGACCCCGCCGGGCGCGGTGATCTCCGTGTTGGTGACGTTGATCGTGCGCTTGTACTGGGAGGAGCAGTTCCCGCAGGAGCGGACGAACGTCTTGAAGTCCTGCCCCGCGAAGTTGGAGATGTTCAGCGTCCCGCCGCCGTTGAACTGGAAGATCTTGTCGGCGGCCTTGCGGGCGCCGCCGCCGACGACGTTGAACGTCTTGCCGGTGCCCCGGAAGGTCGCCGCGTCCTCGCCGACATCCTCCCACCAGACGTTCTGCAGCGTGCAGCTGCCGGAGCAGTGGATGCCGTCGGCGGCCGGGGCGCCGAGGATGACGTTCTTCAGCGTCGCGCCGTCGGCGAGCTGGAACAGCGGGTCCTGGTCCTCGTTCTGGCCGCCGCTGCCGAGGTCGCCGGTGCCGTAGTAGCGCTTCATGCCGCCGTCGACGGTGCCGCTGACCGGCTTGGTCGCGCCCACGCCTTCGCTGCCGTTGGCCGACGGCCAGGTGGCGGCCATCGCGGACGGCAGGGTCAGTCCGGAGGTGAGCGCGCCGACGGTGAGGGCGACGGCGCCGAGGCCGCCGGCGACGAACCGGCGCCTCCTGGTACCGGACCTGGTACTGAGCTGCTTGCCGTGCTGCTGGTCACTCATGGTGAGACGGCTCCTTCAGTGGGGGTGTGAGTGGGGTGGGTGTCCTTGTGTGGGTTTCACGGGGTGGGTTTCACGGGGTGGTGATGACCGGACGCGGGGGCGTCGGCATGTTGTTGCCGATGAAGAAACCGGGGTGCGGCGGCTGGTTGTACGCCGTGTTCTGCCAGGCCAGCGCCGTCCGGTAGGTCCGGTCGTGGAGCAGGGTGGTGATCTTCCGGTCGGTCAGGTGCGGTGTGGAGTAGATGCGCAGCGCCGTGTTGTCGGCGGTGGGCCAGATGACCTCCTCGCGCCAGTCGCCGAGGATGTCGCCGGAGAGCGAAGGGGTCGCCTTCGTACCGTTGTTGGAGTGCACGTTGGAGGCCGTCAGCAGCCGGGTGTCGCCCGACGTGCCGTACTTGTCGATGCGCGTCCCGTCGAGCAGTTCGCGCACCGGGTCGCCGTCCCACCAGGCCAGGAAGTTGGTCGAGGACGGCTTGCGGCCCACGGCGGCGCCGCTCGTGGAGCGCAGCGAGCCGTCGGCCGACGACCAGGACTCGGCGCCGGGGCTGCCCGCCCAGATGTCGCCGGAGACGCCGCGGCCGTTGTCGCCGGAGGCCGGGGTCGACCACAGGACCTGTCCGGTCCTGGCGTCCGCGAAGTACGACGACGGCTTCGAGCCGTCCTCGTCCACCTTGAAGTACTCCAGCCCCGGGCGGGACGGGTCGAGGTCGCCGAGGTGGGCCGCGTCGCCGTGGCCGTTCCTGTTCGTCCACAGCCCCGCGCCGTTGTCGTCGACGGCCATCGAGCCGTAGACGATCTCGTCGCGGCCGTCGCCGTCCACGTCACCGATGGTCAGGGCGTGGTTGCCCTGGCCGTCGTACCCCTTGCCGGTGTTGGTGGAGCTGTTGGTGTCGAACGTCCACTTGCGGGTGAGCTGCCCGCCGGTGAAGTTCCAGGCGCTGATGACGGTACGGGTGTAGTAGCCGCGGGCCATGATCAGGGAGGGCGTGGCCCCGTCCAGATAGGCGGTGCCGGCCAGGAAGCGGTCCACGCGGTTGCCGTACGAGTCGCCCCACGAGGAGACGGTGCCGCGCGGCGGCACGTAGTCGACGGTCGAACGGACCGCGCCCGTCTGCCCGTTGAACACGGTCAGGTACTCGGGTCCGGCCAGGACGTAGCCGGAGGAGTTGCGGTGGTCGGCGGAGGCGCTGCCGATGACCCTGCCGGTGCCGTCGACCGTGCCGTCGGCGGTCTTCATGGCGACCTCGGCCCTGCCGTCGCCGTCGTAGTCGAAGACCTGGAACTGCGTGTAGTGCGCGCCGGAGCGGATGTTGCGGCCGAGGTCGATCCGCCACAGCCGCTGCCCCTGGAGGGTGTAGCCGTCGACGATGGTGTTGCCGGTGACCCCGGACTGCGAGTTGTCCTTGGCGTTGGTGGGCTGCCACTTCAGGACGATGTCGAGGTCGCCGTCGCCGTCGAGGTCGCCGACGGAGGCGTCGTTCGCCTCGTACGTGTAGTCGGAGCCGCCCGGCGGCACCGAGATGGGCACGTCGAGATAGCCCGGCCGGAACTGGATGGCGCTGGGCGAGGCGGCCTGCTCCGTCCCGTTCACGATGGCCCGCACGGTGTAGTCGGCCGAGTTGGGCGCGTCCTTGTGCAGGTAGTTCGTGGTGGTGATGGGTTCGGTGTTGACCTTGAGCGAGCCGCGGTAGAGGTTGAACGTGACGTTGTCGGCGTCGGTCGCCAGCCAGCGCCAGCTCACCAGGTTGTCGTTGCCGGTGTGCACGCTCACCGGACCGCGGTCGAGCCGCTCCATGCGTGCGGCGGCGAGCTGGGCCTGTGGCGGCGCGTCGGCGGCCTGCGCGGGGCTCGCCACGGGGGACATCAGGGCGGCGACGACCGCGCCGGCCGGAGCGAGCACGCCGAGCAGGTGCAGGCCGCGGGCGCGCGGGTGGGAACGGCCCGGGGGTGGGGGTCTGAACCGCACGGAATCCTCCAGAGGGGGTGGGGGTTGGGGCCCCTGTGCTCTCTGGTCGCCGCCCGTGCGGGAAAGGTTGCCGGCTCGGGCGGGGAAAGTTCCGGCGGTGCGACGACCCCCGGGCAGGCCGCTCCTCACCTGCGGTTCCCGGGGCATCCGCGGTCATCCGCGGTTTCCTCGGGGTCCCGCGGTTTCCTTTCCCGCCGCCCCGCGTGTCCCGCCGCCCCGCGGGCTACTTCTCGGGCTGCCCGGGCTGCCCGGGCTGCCGGCCCAGGCCCGCGGTGATCTCCGCGAGCGACGCGAGGATGTCGGCCTCCGAGGCGGCCTTGTCGACGCCCGCGTCGTGGAGCACGCCCGTACCGTCCTCGAACTCCAGCAGCGCCAGCAGGATGTGCTCGGTGCCGATGTAGTTGTGGCCCAGCCGCAGGGCCTCCCGGAACGTCAACTCCAGCACCTTCTTGCCCCCCGCGTCGAACGGCACCAGGGCGGGCACCGCCGCGGCCTTCGCCGGCAGTGCCGCCGTCGCGTGCTGCCGGACGGTGTCGAGCGGCACGCCCTGGGCGACGATCGCCCGCGCGCCGAGGGTCCCGGGCTGGCTGATCACCCCGAGCACGAGGTGCGCGGTGCGGATCTCGTCGTTCCCGGCGGCCTGCGCCTCGTTCTGCGCCGCGACCACGGCGCCCCGCGCGCCCGGGGTGAACCGGCCGAACCCCTCGTTCGGATCGAGGGCCGACGGCTCGGCGAGGGACTTCGGTACGAAGCGCTTCTGGGCGGCCTGCTTGGTGACGCCCATGCTGCGGCCGATGTCGGTCCAGGAGGCGCCGGAGCGCCGGGCCTGGTCCACGAAGTGGCCGATGAGGTGGTCCGCCACCTCGCCGAGGTGATCGGCGGCGACGACCGCGCTGGAGAGCTGGTCGAGCGTGTCGGAGTGGACCTTCTTGATGCCTTCGATCAGTTCGTCGAGGCGGACGGGGCTGTTGATCCGCACGGGCTTCTGGGTGGGGTTCTCGGGGTTCTCCATGTCGTCAACCTTAGGTTGACGATCGGGGAGCGTCAACCCGAGGTTGACGATTCGGTCGCGCTGTCGTCCTTGCCTTCGTGTGCGCTCCAACTCCTAATCTGCCGCCCATGGATGCCATGCAGGGCAGGACCCTGGGACACAGTGGAATCGCCGTCGGCGCACTCGGCTTCGGGTGCTGGGCGATCGGCGGCGAATGGCAGCGGCCCGACGGGGACCCGCTCGGCTGGGGCGCCGTCGACGACGACGAGTCCGTCGCCGCGCTCCGCCGGGCGCTCGACCTCGGGATCACGTTCTTCGACACGGCCGACGTGTACGGGACCGGCCACAGCGAGAAGATCCTCGGCCGGGCGCTGCGGGGCCACCGCGACGAGGTCGTCATCGCCACGAAGTGGGGCAACCTCTTCGACGAGGCGACCCGCACCGCCGACGGTCACGACGCCACACCCGGCCACGCCCGGCGGGCGCTGACCGCGTCACTGCGCCGCCTCGGCACGGATCACGTGGATCTCTACCAGCTCCACATCTCCGACGCGCCGCTCGACGCCGCCGCCGAACTCCGCGAAACCTGCGAGGAGTTGGTACGGGAGGGGCTGATCCGCGCGTACGCCTGGAGCACCGACGACCCGGAGCGTGCGGCGGTGTTCGCGCCGGGGGAGCACTGCGCGGCCGTGCAGCACGGGTGCAATGTGCTCCAGGACGCGCCGGAGATGCTGGAGCTGTGCGCGGAGCACGGGATCGCGAGCGTGGTCCGCAGCCCGCTCGCGATGGGCCTGCTCGCACGGGACCCCGGTGCAGGGGGGAACGCGGACACCGGCTGGGCGCTCGGCTCCGGTGACATCCGGACCGTACCGCCCGCGTGGCTGCACTGGTTCGGCGAGGGCGGGCTGCCGGTACCGGAGCAGGCGGCGCGGGTCGCCGCCGTACGGGACATCCTCACGTCCGGCGGCCGCACCCTGGCCCAGGGGGCGCTCGCCTGGCTCTGGGCCCGCAGCCCGCACACGGTGCCGATCCCGGGCATCCGCTCGGTCGCCCAGGCCGAGGAGAACGCCGGGGCGCTGCGGTACGGGCCGCTCGGCGAGGGCGAGATGAAGGAGATCGCCACGCTCCTCGCCCGGTAGCCGCCGGTGCCGGTCGGCCGCCGGTGCCGGTCAGCCGCCGTCCGGGATGCGCGCGCCCGCGCCGCTCACCCGGACGCGCGGGTCACCCTCCCGCAGCTCCACGGTCAGCACGCCGGGGCGGCCCATGTCCTCGCCCTGGTGCAGGGTGAGGACGGCGCTCCCGGCCACGGCGCCCAGCGCGCGCAGATACGCCCCGAACGCCAGCGCGGCGGCGCCGGTCGCGGGGTCCTCGACCACACCGCCCACCGGGAACGGGTCGCGGACGTGGAAGACGTCGGCGGACTCCCGCCACACGAGCTGCACCGTGGTCAGGTCCAGCCGGCGCATCAGCGCTTCGAGCCGGTCGAAGTCGTACGCGAGATCCGCGAGCCTGGCACGGCTCGCGGCGGCCAGCACGAGATGGCGGGCGCCCGCGAAGGCGATACGGGGCGGCAGGGCCGGGTCCAGATCGGCGGTCGGCCAGCCGAGGGCGCCCAGGGCCTCCCGTACGTCGTCCTCCGCCACGCCGGTGACGTCCGGCTCGACGCTGGTGAGCGTGGCCCGCAGGGTCCCGTTCTCCTCGGTGACGGTCACCGGCACCGTACCGGCGCGGGTCTCGAAGACCAGGTCCCCCGGGCCGGTCCGCTCGGCGAGGGCGACGGCGGTCGCGACGGTGGCGTGTCCGCAGAAGGGGACCTCGGCCTTGGGGCTGAAGTAGCGGATGGTGAACACCCGGCCGTCACCGCCCGCCGCGCCGCCCGCCGCGCCGTCCTTCGGAAGACCGGTCAGGAACGCGGTCTCGCTGTACCCCAGTTCCGCCGCGACCGCGAGCATGCCGGCGTCGTCGAGCCCCCGCGCGTCCAGGACGACACCGGCGGGGTTTCCGCCCAGGGGGTCGGTCGAGAAGGCGGTGTACCGGAGCACGGCGGGGGACTCCGGGGCGGGTGCGTCGTGAGTGGTCATGCCACTGCCCAACCGCACGGATTGGCACCCTATTCCGGCTCCCCGACCCTCCGGCTTCCGGTCACCGCGTCACGACAGCAGCCGCCGCTCGTTGGCGACCGCCACCGCGCCCGACCGGGTGTCCACCCCCAACTTCCCGTAGATCCGGCCGAGATGGGTCTTCACCGTGGCCTCGCTGATGAACAGGGCGCGGGCGATGTCCCGGTTGCCCAGGCCGCGCGCCAACTGCTGGAGGATGTCGCGCTCCCGCCCGGAGAGCGCGGGGCGCGGGCTGCGCATCTGGGCCAGCACCCGGTCGGCGACCGGCGCCGACAGCGCCGTACGCCCGGACGCCGCGTCCCGGATCGCGGCGAACAGCTCCTCCGGCTGCTCCGCCTTGAGCAGATAGCCGGTGGCGCCCGCCTCGATGGCGCGGGTGATGTCGGCGTCGGTGTCGAACATGGTGAGCACCAGCACGCGCGGCGCCGCCGCACCCGGCACGGCGCCGGAAACCAGCCGGCGGGTGGCCGTGACCCCGTCCATGCCGTCGCCGAGCTGGAGATCCATCAGGACGACATCGGGCCGGACCCGCGCGGCCACGGCCAGGGCCTCCTCGCCGCTGCCCGCCTCGCCGACCACCTCGATGCCGTCGGTGCTGGACAGCAGCGCGCGCAGCCCGGCCCGTACGACGGCGTGGTCGTCGCACAGGAGCAGCCGCACGGTCGGGGCGCCGTCGGCGGGCGCGGCATCGGGCGGGGCGGCGTCGGTCGGGCTCATGGGGCGGCCTTTTCGAGGAGGTCGGGGATGGTGAGAGGCAGGGCGGCGGTCACGACGGTGCCGCCGCCCGGTTCGGACTCGACGGTGAGTGTGCCACCCGAGCCGAGGGCCCGGACCCGCATGGCCGGCAGCCCGTGCCCGCGCCCCGAGCCCGCGCCGGGGGCGGGCCCGGCATCCGGGTCGAAGCCACGCCCGTCGTCGGCGACGTCGAGGGAGACCTGGTCGCCCAGCCAGGTCAGGGTCAGCGCGGCCCGGGTCGCCCCGGCGTGCTCGCGCACATTGGCCAGCGCGCCCTGCGCGATGCGCAGCAGCGCCGCCTCGGTCCGCTCGGCCAGCGGCCCCGGGGTGCCGTCGACGCGCAGCTCCACCCGCAACCCCGGGCCGCTCTCCCGGTCGGCGAGCGCGCCCAGCGCCTGGACGAGGGTGCGTTCCGCGAGGTCGGCGGGGGCCAGGTCCTGGACGAACCGGCGGGCCTCGGTGAGCCCCCGGGCCCCGATCTCGGCCGCCTCCCGCAGATGTCCCCGGGCCGCGCCGGGGTCGGCCCGCCAGAGCCGGTCGGCCGCCTGGAGCATCATCTGCTGACTGGACAGGCCCTGCGCGAGGGTGTCGTGGATCTCCGTGGACAGCCGCTGCCGCTCGGCGAGGATCCCCGCGCGCCGCTCGGTGGCGGCCAGGTCGCGGCGGGTGCGGACCAGGTCCTCGATCAGGCCGCGCTGCCGGGCCGCCTGGCGCTGGAGGGTGATCAGGACGGCGGTGCCGACGGCGGCGACGGCGGGCGGGACGATCACCGCGTTGGGGTCGAACACGCCCTCCGCGAACCGCAGTTTGGAGGCCACCACCAGCAGTGTCAGTACGGACGCCAGCGCCACCGCCGTCCGGGTGGGCAGGGTGTGCAGCCCGGTGAAGAAGAGCGGCATGGCGCACCACGCGGCGCTCGGCGCGACGACGAGGAGGACGACCCAGACCGCCAGCACCGCCCCCAGCCAGAGCGCGTACCGGACGGCGGGGCGGGCACCGGGGCGCGGCGCCGGCGCGAGGACCCGGCCGAGCGCGTACAGCACCCCGAAGACGACGAAGAGGGCGACGATCCAGCCGGCCCCCGGCTCGCCGCCGTGCAGGAGCAGATGGCGGACGAGCGAGGAGCCCAGCAGCAGGAAGAACGCGGCATGCATGACGACGGGCAGCCACCGCCCGTCGGGGTCGCCTCGTACACCGTCACCGGTCCGCGCGTCCCGTTCGGCGCGTGCGCCGTCATCGGTCCGCGCGTCCCGTTCGGCGCGTACACCGGGACCGGTCCCCGCGCGGCCCTCCGGCTCGCCGTGTCGTACCACCGCAGACCTCCGCATCGTCCCGCCCGACTCCTTCTCCCTCAGCAGTCCTCACGTCCGCTCCGCCGCGCCGCATCAACCGATCGGTCGATACGGACGTCCCCCGCGCCGCCCGCGAACGGGAGCCGGTCCGCCGAACCCCGCTCCCCGTTCCCGTGGGGAAGCTGGTACCAGCACCCGCCGAGGCACCGGCCGCGGCGCCGGCACACAGGGGAATCCACATGCCTGCCAAGAATCTCACCGTCAACCGCGCCTCCCTCGGGCACCGTGTCGGCTACGCCCTGCGCCACCCCGGACGGGCGCCGCGCTTCCTGGCCCGCGCGGCGAGGGACACCTGGCTGCGTTACCGCTGGCCCGACCACATCGCGTACTACCGCGCCGTGATGCGCTCCGACACCCGCGCCGACCCGGACCTGGCGGTCGGCAGCGCCAGCCATGAGCGGTGGCTGGCCCTGGGGACGATGCAGTTCGACTACCTCATCGGCCACGGGCTCCGCCCCGAGCACCGGATGCTGGAGATCGGCTGCGGCAATCTGCGGGCGGGCTGGCGCTTCATCAGCCACCTGGAGCCCGCGCACTACTACGGCATCGACATCTCGCCCGACATCCTCGCCGCGGCCCAGAACACCCTGGTGGACAGGGGACTTCAGGACCGGCTCCCCACCCTGACCCCGGTCCGCGACCTGAAGCTGGCCTTCCTGCCCGACGCCCGGTTCGACGTCGTGCACGCGCACAGCGTCTTCTCGCACTCCCCGCTCCCGGTCATCGAGGAGTGCCTGGCCAACGTCGGCCGGGTGCTCGCCCCCGGCGGCTGGTTCGACTTCACCTTCGACCGTACGGAGGGCACGGAGCACCAGGTGCTGCGGGAGGACTTCTACTACCGTACGGAGACGCTCATCGCCCTGGCCGAGAAGTACGGCCTGTCGGCCCGCTTCATGGCCGACTGGGAGGAACTCCCGCACGGCCAGTCCAAGATCCGCGTCACCCACGGCCCGGGCACCCGGCGCGCCTCCTGACCCGCGCCTCGGACCGACGGCCTCACCCGGAAGCCGTCAGCCCCGGCCCACGAACGGCATCGACGTCGCCAGCACCGTCGCGAACTGGACGTTCGCCTCCAGCGGCAGCTCCGCCATGTGCAGCACCGTCCGCGCCACATCCGTCACGTCCATGACCGGCTCCACCGCCAGTTCGCCGTTGGCCTGCGGCACGCCCCGCCGCATCCGCTCCGTCATGTCGGTCGCCGCGTTGCCGATGTCGATCTGCCCGCAGGCGATCCGGTACGGGCGGCCGTCCAGCGACAGCGACTTGGTGAGGCCGGTCATGCCGTGCTTCGTCGCGGTGTACGCGACCGAGTCGGGGCGCGGCGCGTGCGCCGAGACCGAGCCGTTGTTGATGATCCGGCCGCCCTGCGGGTCCTGCGCCTTCATCAGCCGGAACGCCGCCTGCGCGCAGAGGAACGTACCGGTCAGATTGGTGTCGACGACCTTCTGCCAGGCGGACAGCGGCAGGTCCTCCACCTTGATCCCGCCGGGGCCGAACGTGCCCGCGTTGTTGAAGAGCAGGTCGAGCCGGCCGTACCGCTCGCGCACCGCCGCGAACAGCGCGTCCACGTCGCCCGGTTGGGACACGTCGGTCCGTACGGCCAGCACCTCGCCCCGTGGCCCCGCCGCCCCACCCTCCGGACCCGCGTCCAGCGCCGCGGCGGCGGTCTCCTCCAGCGCCGCCGTCCGCCGGCCCGCGAGCACCACCGACCAGCCGGCCCCGCTCAGCGCCACCGCGACGGCGCGGCCGATGCCCGAGCCCGCCCCGGTCACGACGGCCACGCCCCGTCGGCCCCCGCTCCCGCCGCTGCCGCCGTTCCCGCTGCCGCCGTTCCCGCTGTCGGTCCTCCGCATGGCGTCCATGGCCACGCAGCGTACGTGAGGTACAACGTTCAGCGGCACGCGGATCTCATCCGCCCGACATGTGTTTGTTGTGCACCCGACAACGGGCGGTCTCCGTCACCCACTGCACTGTCAGGGACACCCACCGTCAGGGGAGGGCCACATGACACCTGCCGCACATACCCCCGAACTGCGGGCCGCCGCCGCGCACATCGGCCGGCGCCGCCTCCTCACCGGCACCGCTGCCGCCGCCGCGCTCGCCTTCGCCGTCCAGCTTCCCGCCGAGGGCGTCGCGGGCGCCGCCGAGCTGGACGCGCGGCGGCTCACCGAGGACCCCTTCACCCTCGGCGTCGCCTCCGGCGATCCCCGCCCGGACAGCGCGCTGCTCTGGACCCGGCTCGCGCCCCGCCCGTACGAGCCCGGCAGCGGACTGCCCCGTACCCGCGTGACCGTACGGTGGGAGCTGGCCCACGACGCCGCCTTCCGCAGGACCGTCCGGCGCGGAGAGGCCACCGCCCACCCCGAGTTCGACCACAGCGTGCGCGTCGACGTCCCCGGGCTCGCCCCCGACCGGGTGTACTACTACCGCTTCCGCGCCGGTACGTGGCTCAGCCCCGTCGGCCGCACCCGCACCGCGCCCGCCCGCCACGTTCGTACCGGCGAACTGAAACTCGCGGCGATCTCCTGCCAGGCGTACCACGACGGCTACTTCACCGCCTACCGCCACCTCGCCGACGAGGACCTCGATGTCGTCTTCCACCTCGGCGACTACCTCTACGAGTACGCGGTCAACTCCGCGGGCGGCGCCCGCGACTACACCGACCGCGTGCTGCCCGCGCACTACAACCACGAGACGGTCACACTGGAGGACTACCGGCTGCGCTACGGCCTCTACAAGTCCGACCCCGATCTGCGGGCCGCGCACGCCGCGCACCCCTTCGTCGTCACCTGGGACGACCACGAGACCGAGAACAACTACGCGGACGACATCCCCGAGAACGACGTGCCGCCCGAGGAGTTCCTGCTGCGCCGCGCCTCCGCGTACCGCGCCTACTGGGAGAACCAGCCGCTGCGCGCCCCGCAGCGCCCCACCGGCCCCGACATGCGGCTCTACCGGCGGCTGCACTTCGGCCGGCTCGCGCAGTTCGACATCCTCGACACCCGCCAGTACCGCTCCGACCAGGCCTACGGCGACGGCTGGCGGGTACCGGGACCGGAGTCCGAGGACCCCGCGCGCACCATGACCGGCGCCGCCCAGGAGCGGTGGCTGCTCGACGGCTGGCGCACCTCGGACGCCACCTGGAACGTCGTGCCGCAGCAGGTGACCTTCGCGCGGCGCCGCGACCGTACGACCGCCGACTTCAAGCTCTCCATGGACGCCTGGGACGGCTACCCGGCCTCCCGGCAGCGGCTGCTGGACGGCGTCGAGGCGGCCGGGCTCGCCAACTTCATGGTGCTGACCGGCGATGTGCACACCGCCTACGCCTACGACCTGAAGAAGGACTGGGACGACCCCGCGTCACGCACCCTGGGCACCGAGGTCGTGGCGACGTCCATCTCCAGCGGCAAGGACGGCGCGGACCGGCCCGCCGACTGGGAGCGGCTGACGACGGCCAACCCGCACATGAGGTTCTACAACGGGCGGCGCGGATACGTGACCGTCGCGCTCGGCGCCCGCCAGGCGCGCGCGGACTTCCGGTCCGTCGCCGCGGTCACGGTGCCCGGTGCCCCGGTCACGACGTCGGCGTCCTTCGTGACCGAGGCGGGCAGTCCGGGCCTGCGCCCCGTGTAGGCCCTGTCGTCCAGGCCCTGTCGTCCAGGCTCTGTCGTCAAGCGGCCGAGCGCGTGGCGCCTTCCCGCGGAGGCGTCACCGCTCCTGGTCCACGGGGTAGCGGACGCCGACGCGCTCCCGTACCGCGTCGAGCGTCCGCATCACCGCGAGCGTGCCGTCCAGCGGCACGAGCGGCGACTCCGTCGCGCCCGCGCGCAGGCAGCGCATCACCTCGGCCGCCTCGTACTGGAGACCGTGCAGCGTCGCCGCCGGCCCCGCCGTGATCTCCTCGGGCTCCGCGCCGTCCCGGTGCAGGACGAACCGGTCCGCGTGGAAGAAGCCGGACGGCAGGTCGATCCGGCCCGTGGTGCCCGTCACCGTGGCGGTCGCCGGGGTCCGCCCCTCGATCGAGCACGACAGCAGCGCCGTCGCCCCGGACTCCCAGCCCAGCAGCATGCCGGTGTTCAGGTCGACGCCCTCGGGCGAGAGCAGGGCATCGGCCTGTACGCGGTCGGGCTCGCCCAGCAGGAGGTGCGCGAAGGAGACCGGATAGACGCCGAGGTCGAGCACGGCGCCCCCGCCGAGCGCCGGGTCCCGCAGCCGGTGGCCGGCCGGGAAGGGGCCCTGGATACCGAAGTCCGCCTGGACGGTACGGATCTCACCGATCGCCCCGTCCCGCACCAGCTCCGCCAGCCGCAGGACGACCGGGTTGCAGTACGTCCACATCGCCTCCATCAGGAAGACGCCGCGCTCGCGGGCGAGGGACACCAGCTCCCCGGCCTCCCGGGCGTTGAGCGTGAACGCCTTCTCGCACAGCACCGGCTTGCCCGCCGCCAGCGCGAGCCCGGCCGCGGCCCGGTGCGCCGAGTGCGGTGTCGCGACGTACACGACGTCCACGTCCTCGTCGGCGACGAGCGCCGCCCAGTCGCCGTACGCGCGCGGGATGCCGAACCGGCCCGCGAACTCCTTCGCCGACGCCTCGCGCCGCGAGGCCACCGCGACGATCTCCGCGTCCGCCAGCTCCTGTACGTCGGAGGTGAACCGCGCCGCGATACCGCCCGTCGCCAGCACACCCCAGCGCACCGCACGGCCGTCCGGAATCTTCCCTGCTGTCATCGTCGCCTCACTCGCCGCCTGCTTCATGGGTCCCGACTCGCTTCATGGGTCCCGACTCAATGGTTCCCGACCACTTAATGGTTCCCGACCACTCCGGCTGAGCTGAGAGCATAGACAGGTAATTCAACGACATGGAGAGATGGATGCCGGACGGCGGCCGCACCACTGAAGGACGTACCGAACACATACGACCCGAGCAGCGCCGCTCGGCACCCAGCGGGACCCGCACCGATACCCGCACCGATACCCGCACCGAGGCACTCGCACCGGGGGCGGTGGTCGCCGCGCGCCGTGCCGGGCTGCTCGTCACCCTCGTCCTCGGCGGACTCACCGCGCTGCCGCCGCTCTCCATGGACATGTACCTCCCGGCCCTGCCGGAGGTCACCCGCTCCCTGGGCACGACCGCAGCGACCGCCCAGCTCACCCTGACCGCCTGCCTCGCCGGCATGGCGCTCGGCCAGATCGTCGTCGGCCCGATGAGCGACAAGTGGGGGCGGCGCGGACCGCTGCTGACCGGCATGGTCGTCTACGTCGTCGCCACCGCGATCTGCGCCTTCGCGCCCACCGTGGAACTCCTCGTCGGCTTCCGGCTGCTCCAGGGACTGGCGGGCGCGGCGGGCATCGTGATCGCCCGCGCCGTCGTGCGCGACCTGTACGACGGCATGGAGATGGCCCGCTTCTTCTCCACGCTCATGCTGATCTCCGGCGTCGCCCCGGTCATCGCCCCCGTGATCGGCGGCCAGGTGATGCGCCTCACCGACTGGCGCGGCATCTTCGTCGTCCTCACCGTGGTCGGCGTCCTCCTCACCCTCGTCGTCTGGAAGTGGCTGCACGAGACGCTCCCGCCGGAGCAGCGGCACAGCGGCGGCGTCGGCCACGCGCTGCGCACCATGCGGGGCCTGCTCGCCGACCGGATCTTCACCGGCTACATGCTCGCGGGCGGGCTCGCCTTCGCCGCGCTCTTCGCGTACGTCGCCGCCTCGCCGTTCGTCGTGCAGGAGATCTACGGCGCTTCGCCGCAGACCTTCAGCCTGCTCTTCGGCGTCAACTCCATCGGCCTGATCGCCGTCGGCCAGCTCAACGGCAAGGTGCTGGTCGGCCGGGTCTCCCTGGACCGGGTGCTCGGCGTCGGCCTGCTCGTCATCGTGGGCGCCGCGCTGGCGCTGCTGCTGATGACCGCCGGGGTCTTCGGGGACGTGGGTCTCTTCCCGGTCGCGGCGGGGCTGTTCGTCCTGATGTCCGCGATGGGCCTGGCGATGCCCAACACCAACGCCTCCGCGCTGATGCGCACCCCGCACGCGGCGGGCTCCGCGTCCGCCCTCATCGGTACGGCGTCCTTCCTGATCGGGGCCGTCGCCTCGCCGCTGGTGGGGATCGCGGGAGAGGAGACGGCCGTTCCGATGGCCGTCGTCCAACTGGTGTGCGCGGCGGGTGCGCTGGCCGCGTTCGTGGGGCTCGTACGGCCGTGGCGCCACCAGCGTCCGGCGGACCTGCCCGTCGCCTGAGGATTCACCCGCACCGGGGCCGGTTCCTTGGACCCGTTCCGGTGGCCGGGTGGGCCGGTCGGCGGCTCGACCGACCGGCCCCGGCCCCTCAGGCGGGGCGGCCGGACAACCCGCCGTGCAGGTGAGCGGCGAGCGCGTCCGCCGTCGGCTTCTCGACTCATCGGTTCCACCGAAGCAGGGGCCAGCATCTGCGGACCCTGCGCCGGAGTCGATCTCACCTACGCATGCCAGTGCTGCGGCACGAGCGAAAGGATCTTCCGCGAGCAGTTGTGCGTCCGTTGCTTCGCCACGAAGCAACGGGCCGAAGCTCTCGGTGGACAGGGCACAACGGTTCCCACACAACGGCAGCACTTCCACTCGGCTCTCGCCACCGCAGGACACCCCCGCAGAGTGGCGCATTGGCTGACCCGCGCCGGAGTGCCCGCCCTCCTGTCCCAGCGGTGGTTTGTTGACTGCGGGCGGTAGAGATCAAGTGGGTGGCCTGCGCCGACGGCGTTGATCAGGGCTTGGAGTTCGGGTGGCGGGGGTGCGTTGGTCCAGGCTCGCCAGCAGCGTTGGAGGGTGGTCCAGGGGTCGAGCCAGGCCCTGACTGCG
>NZ_JBFBJB010000074.1:0-42527 GCF_040685895.1 Streptomyces sp. NPDC088124
GTCCATGTCTCCTTGTAGGTCGGCGAGTCCGGCGAGCAGGGTGCGGGCCGAGCGCCCGAAGGTGTGGCGTTCGTGGTCCGTCCAGGGCGCGGGACGACCAGGAACGACCACCGAGCGGAAAGGCAGACCATGCGTGACGAGACGCTGCTCATCGAGGACCTGATGCTGATGCTCCTCGACGACGAGTCGGGCGCCGTGGCCGGAGCCGGCACCCTTCACTACCCGCTGGGCGGCGCGCTCCTCGCCGAACTCGCGCTCCGCGGCAGGGTCGGGACCGACGAGGGCCGGGCGGGGCTGAATGGCCCCAAGGTCCTCGCGGTGGGGGACGGTCCGCTCCCGGACCCCCTGCTCGGGTCCGCGTACGAGAAGGTCGCCGAGCGTCCGCGGGGCGTCGAGACGCTCCTCCTCGAAATCGGCGGCGGCCTCTGGAAACCGATGACCGACCGGCTGGTCGAGCGCGGCTTCATCCGTCGTGAGAGCAGGCGGCGGCTGGGCGTGTTCCGCACGACCAGGCTGCCGGTCGACGACGCGCGGCACGAGGCCGAACTCCGGCGGAGGATCTGCGCCGTACTGGAGGACGGCGAGAGCCCCGACGACCGTACGGCCGCGGTGATCGCGCTGCTCTCCGCGAGCGGGACCCTGCCGAGCCTCCATCCGGCCCCGAAGTGGTCGACCCAGGTGTACGAGCGCGCGAAGGAGCTGGAGAAGGCCAGTTGGGTGGCGACGGCCGTGGGCACCGCGGTGACGCGGACCACCACGGCGAACACCGTGGCGAGCAGCGTGGTCACCGTCTCCGCGATCACCTGACGCACCGCGGCGGGTCACTCCTCCAGGGCCGAGGCGATGCGGTCGAGGTCGGCGAGGAGCGCCGCGACGCGCTCGGGCGGGATCGCCCGGACCATGCGTTGTTCGACGGCGTAGACGGCGGCCTGGACCGTGGCCAGGCGCGCGCGGCCTTCCTCTGTGAGGCGGGCGGGACGGGCGCGGCCGTGGTCGGCGGTCGCGGGGCGGGTGATCAGTCCCGCGTCCTGCAGGCCCCGCAGGACGACGTTTCCGGACTGCCGGGTGACGAAGGTCGCGCGGGCAAGGTCGGCGTTGGACATGCCGGGACGCAGGGCCAGGTGTTCGAGGGTGGCGTACTGCGGCACGGTCAGCCCGTGCTCGCGCAGGACCTTGTCCATGGCCCCGCGCAGGGCGGCCTGGGCGCGTTTGAGCAGGTATCCCACGTGCTGGGTGACGTCCTGCGCGGAGTGGGGCGGCTCGGGCGACGGATGCTTCGGCATGTCAGCATTTTGACATACACACCCCTCGGTCATAGCCTCTCCTATGTCAAAGTACTGACATCAAGGATCGAGGGAAAGCCATGTCTGTCACCGTTGACGGCCCCGACTTCGTCGCCCTGCAGGTGCGCGACCTGAACGCCGCAGCGGCCTTCTTCGAGCAGCGCCTGGGACTGCGCCGGGCGGCGGTCTCACCGCCCCACGCGGTCGTGTTCGACACGAAGCCGACCCCCTTCGCCGTCCGCGAACCCCTCCCGGGCGTCGACCTCGCCGACACCGCGCGGCCCGGCCTGGGCGTGGCGCTCTGGTTCGAGACCTCCGACGCCCACACGCTCCACGACCGGCTCACCGCCGCCGGGATCACCATCCTCAGCCCGATGCGGGACAGCCCGTTCGGGCCGACGTTCTCCTTCGAGGGCCCCGAGGGATACGCGCTCACCGCGCACGGAGGCCGCCGGCCGCAGTAACGGGCTGATCAAGCGTGACCGTTCCCGTGGCGCCGTCGACGGTGACCATCCGCCCGGTCATGATGCGTTCGATGGCGCCCGGGCGTTGTCAGTGCCTCCTGGCAGGATCACCGACATGACACAGACACGGACACCGTTGCTGCTCACCGACATCGAGCAAGCCGTACGCGACAGTTGGAGTGCCGAGACGTGCACTCCCGAGTTCCGGTCGCGCTGGACCGAGGAGAACCCGGCCCGGGACCAGTGCGGGGTGACCGCCATGGTCCTCAACGACCTGCTGGGAGGCGAGCTGATCCGGGGTGAGGTCCACGTCGACGGCGTGCGTGTGGACTACCACTGGTGGAACCGCCTCGGCATGGGCTTCGAGATCGACCTCACGCGCGAGCAGTTCGGCCCCGAGGAGATCGTCACCGGCGGCGATGTCGTCGCCCGCCCGCCCCTGGCCGAATGGCGCAGGCTCCACGAGGAGTACGAGCTGCTCCGCGACCGCGTGCTGGAGAAGCTCGACCGGCGGCAGGCGACGGACTCTTCGGCCATATCGCGTCCGCAGGTCTGACCGGCACCGCACGGTGCCGGGTGTCTGCGCGCGGCGCTCTCCTCGCCGGCGCGCCGGCCGAGGAGGTCCGGGGCGGACCGGCCGTGCCGTCGCCGGGCAGGCCGTCCGGACCGTTCGCGGCGTCAGGGCTTCCGTCCCACTCCGGCGTAGAGCGGGACGGGGTCCTGGCCGTCCGGGGTGGCCGGCCCGCCGCTCTCCGGGCGCCAGTCGGTGGCCGGTACGATGCCGGGCTCGACCAGGGCCAGTCCGTCGAAGAACCGCGCGACCTCCGCGTGGGAACGGACCTGGGCGGGCGTTCCGGCACTGCGGTAGATACCGACGATTTCGGCCCAGGTGGCCGGGTCGAAGTCTCCGGTCACATGGGAGAGGACGAGACAGCTTCCGGGCGGCAGCTCGTCGACGAGCTGCGCGACGATACCGGTGGGGTTGAACTCGTCGGAGACGAAGTGCAGGAGCGCGACGAGCGACAGGGCGACGGGCTTGTCGAAGTCCAGTGTGGTCTTGGCCTGTTCGATGATCTTCTCGGCGTCCCGGACGTCGGCGAGGATGAATTCCGTACTGCCCTGCGGGGTGCTGCGCAGGAGGGCCTCGCCGTGGCGGAGCACGATGGGGTCGCTGTCGACGTAGACGATGCGGGCGTCGGGGGCCGTCCGCTGGACGATCTGGTGGAGGTTGGGTTCGCTGGGAATGCCGGTGCCTATGTCGAGGAACTGCCGGATCCCCTGTTCGGTCAGCCACCGGGCGGCACGGTGCATGAAGGCCCGGTTGATCTGCGCGCCTTCCTTGATGGCGGGAAAGCGGGCTATGACCTGTTCCGCGGCGATCCGGTCGACTTCGTAGTTGTCCTTTCCGCCCAGGTAGTAGTCGTACATCCGGGCCGAGTGAGGCTTGCTGGTGTCGATCCTGGTGTTGTCCGTGGTCATGCGTCTCTCCGTTGACTGCCGTGACAGTTGAGGCGAGATGCAGTGTGCCATGACGCGCGGACGGGAAAGAACGCGCTTTCCGGCGTGGTGACTTGCTCCCTCTCCGTCGTCAAGTGGGCTGGTTACGCAGCGCGGTTGGCCGGTGGCGGGACCCTGCTCCCCTTGTCCGTGGCGGTACTTCCCCACATCCCCCGAGCGCGGACGGCACGCGGGAACGCGCGCGGCCGGCGGGCGCGCCGCGCCGCCCTCTCAGATCCCCGGGTCGCAGCACCCGTCCCGCCTCATCAGGCGTCCCACCGCGAGCCATTCGTCGTCGCCGTCGGCGGGGGCACGGCGCGCCGGCGTCCCGAACGCGGCGACCAGGTCCTCGGTCGTGTACGGCACGCCGCCTCTGAGCACCGCGACCGTCCGGACCAGCGTGTCGAAATCCTCGAACGGGTCACCGTCCACCACTGTCAGGTCGGCGATCCTGCCCCGCTCCACCGTGCCGAGATCCCGGTCGAGGCCGAAGAGCCGGGCGGGCAGCACGGTCGCGGTGCGCAGTGCCGCCGCCGGCGACAGCCCGCCCCGGTGCAGCGCCCGCAGGCCCAGGTGCAGGGAGAGGCCGACCGGGACGAGCGGCGCGTCCGTACCGAGCGCGACCAGACCGCCCGCGGCCAGCACCCGCCGGTAGACGTCGGTCTCCGCGCGCAGGGTCGCCAGCTGAGCCGCGGTCGGCGGCGCGCTCGCCGACTGCCGTACCGCCGCGACGTCCCACGGGGGCATCACGGCGGTGACCCGGGGGTCGTCGGCGAGCCCGGGATCCGCGCCGAGCAGCGGTACGGCGGTGAACGGGGTGGCGATGAGGCCGAAGCCGGTCCCCGGCGCGCCGTAGATCTCCACCACGTCCTCGTAGGCGCGCCCGGACGCGGTCACCGCGTGGCCGGCCTCCCCTCGCTGGGTGGCCTGGAGATGGGTCGTCAGGTCCTGCCCCAGCTGGACGCCGGGCGAGAGCAGATGGCTGCCGGCGCGCACACCGAGCCGCTCGTGCGCGAACCGTGCGGCTTCCTCCATCACCCAACCAGGCGCCCGCACATAGGTCTTGACGAAGTCCCAGTCGAGGGCGGCGCCTCGCTCCAGGGAGCGCCGCAGCCCTTCGCGGGTGCGGTGGGCGCGCCCCATGCTGTAGGCGACCCGGGCGCCGTCGAGGAGTTCGCCGGTGGTCAGCAGCCGGGGCCCCGCGAGCTGTCCCGCGGCCACCGCCTCGCGGATACGGGCCTGTTCGTGGGCGAACCCGCCGAGGGACACGGCGGTGGTGATCCCGTACGTCAGCTGGCCTACGGTCTGGCGCCCGCCGTAGGTGCTCTGCCACGGGTGGGTGTGGGTGTCCCACAGGCCGGGGACGACCGTACGCGCCGAGGCGTCGATCCGCCGCAGGGCGCCGGGGCGGGCGGCGCGGTGCGGTTCGACCGCCGCGATCCGGCCCGCGCGTACGACGATGTCGACGTCGTCCCGTACCGCGTCGCCGGTGCCGTCCCACAGCCGCCCGGCGTGCACCACGGTGTCGGCGGGGGTGGGCGTGCGCCGGTCCAGCGGTACCCGGACCGTGCGGGCGCGCGCGCCGTCGGTGCCGATGAGCCGCAGCCTCGATCCCGACAGGTACAGCAGCGTGCCCGAGTCGCCGGACCAGGAGGGGTGGTCGGCCGGTTCGCCGGTCAGGGTGCGGAGCTCTCCCCTCGGGGTGCCGTCGGGCGACACGGGCAGCAGACACAGCGCCGACTCCACGATCACCGCCATCCAGCGGCCGTCGGGCGACCAGACGGGCCCGGAGTCGTACCGGTCGGCGACGGAGACATGGGGCGCGACGGCGTGCAGCCGGTCGGCGCCGGTGGTGGCGTCCACGACCCGGATGAGGTTGTACCCCTCCCTGAAGCGCAGGTTGAGGCGGTTGCGGTCGCAGAGGGCGAGGTAGCGCCCGTCGGGCGACCAGCTCGGCCGGCCGGGCAGTCCGCCGCCGCCGAGCGGATCCACGAGAACACGTTCCGTACCGGTCGTCAGGTCGCGCACCACGAGCCGGCCGGCCATGTCGAGGCAGGCGAGTCTCCCGCCGTCCGGTGAGAGCGTCGGATGCACCCGGCCGCCCGTCGCGAGCGTGCTCTCGTCGCCGGTGGCCAGATCTCGCCGGTACACGCCGAGGAGTCCGTCGCGGTCGTCGGCGTACAGCAGCGAGCGCCCGTCGCGCGCCCACACCGGTCCGAGCGGATAGCGGGTGGCGGACGGCCGGCGCAGCCGCTCGGGCGGCCGGGCGCCCGAGGTGTCCGCCAGCCAGAGGGTGTTGAGGGCGCCGAAGGCCACCCGCCTCCCGTCGGGGGAGAGCGCCGGGAGGTGGATGCCCCGCACCGGGCGGACCCGCGCCTCCCCCAGGTCGTACTCCTTGACGCGGTAGCGCGGCCGGTCCACGGGGAGGACACCCGCGAAGGGGATGGTCTCCGGCTTCCCCGGCTCGCCGGGGCGTACGAGGGTGAAGCGGCCGTCCACGGTGAGCAGCAGCTCTCCCCGGGCCGTCCAGCGCGGGGGTACGGCCGCGATGTCCCCGGCGACCGGCACGGGCCGGCCGTCGACGACGAGCGTGCAGGAGCCGCCCGGCGCCGCGGTGGTCCGCAGATAGGCAAGACGGCGGCCGTCCGGCGCCAGGGCCGGCGTCATGACCTGCGCCGCCTCGGTCTCGGTGTGCTCCGTCACGACCGGTCCCGCGCCCCCGGCGGGAACGGCGGCGACGGTACGGGCCTCCAGTCCTGGCGCGGTGGAGGTGGTGACGGCCCGCGCCCGTACGAACAGGATCCGCTTCCCGTCCGGCGACCAGGTGGGGTCGAAGTCCTCCCAGGCGCCGTCCTGAAGGGGGCCGTCCTGTCCGGCGAGCCCGGTGACCCGGGTGATGTGGCCGGTCCGCAGGTCGAGGACGTGGATACGGTACGGGCTGCCCGCCACCGGGTCCCCGGCGCGCTCCGAGGCGTAGGCGATCCGGCTGCCGTCCGGTGACCAGGCCGGTCCCCGGTCGTCCCAGGGCCCTTCGGTCCGCTGCCGTACGTCCGAGCCGTCGGGCCGCATGGTCCACAGGTGGTGGCCGCCGCCCTGGTAGGCGCAGAACGCGAGGAGCGTGCCGTCCGGGGAGTGCACGGGCCGGTTGGGTTCGAGGCCCGCCGGGGTGAGCGGCACGGCCTTGCCGCCGGTGCGCGGTACCGACCACAGGACGTTCTGGATCTCGGCGACGAGCCGGTCACCGGCGGGTGAGAGGGTCGCCGCGCCGTTGGTGGCCGCCGTGAACGACAGCGAGAGCCCGGCGCGCGACCGTGCCGCCGCCGGGGCGGCCTCGACGGTGGCGGCCCCGACGGCGGTGGCCGCTCCGGCGGCGCCCGCGGCGGCCAGCAGCCGGCGGCGGGAGAGCGGGAGGGCGGCGGAGATGCTGCGTTCGCGGTCCGGATCCATGACCCAGCACGCTCGCGCACCTCACGGCCCAGCGGCAACACCGCCATTCACGCCAAACGGGTACGGCTCGATGCGACGGGTACGGCCCGCCGCTACGACCTGATGGCGGAGCCGCACGCGGCGTCACCGGCCTCCCGCATGCGCGCGTCCATCGAGGTGCTCCGGTCGTACGGGTCGACCTCCGGGCCGTCCTCCGGGCCCGAGGTCGCGCGGTCGGCACCGAACCCGGGGGTGAAGTAGCCGGTGAAGGTGGAGCAGCCGCCGTTGGTGGAGTCCACCTTGTAGGAGACGAGGGAGAACGTCCCCGGCTCGATGACCACCTTCTCCGGGTCGTCCCAGCTCATCACGATCTCGCGGCGCGCGATGGTGCGCACGACCTCGTCGCTTCCCGCCGCGGCGCGTACGACCGGGTAGACGTAGGTGACATCGGTCGTCACCTCGACCGCCCCCGCGTCACCCTCCCGGTAGGTGACCCGGCCTCGTGTCTTGACCACGTCACCGACGAGCCGCACCTCCGACTCCGCGAAACGGCTGAACAGCAGGAGCGGGTCGTCCTCCTCGCTGGGCGCGCCGAACGCGGCCGTCAGATAGTCCTGGACATCCCGCTGACGCGGATTGATCAACGCGATCGCCTCGCGGGGCCGTTCCCCGCGCAGCACGCCGGGGTCCAGGCTGGAGGCGGCGAGGAAGTCCCGGCTCCGGTCGAGGGCCCGCGCGACCTCCTCCTTGTCCATCCAGCCGGTCGCCCGCGCCGCGGGCAGGCTGATCCCGGCCGTCCCGTCGTCCCACCGCTCGGCGGGCGACCCCTTGAAGGGCTCCTCCATGGTGGGACGCAGGGCGCCCGCCTCCCCGCTCCCGCCGCTTCCGCCGCCGAACCAGCCGGTCACCCGCCCCGGGTCCAGCGCGACGAGCAGCAGGGCGACGGCGGCCAGCAGTCCGACCACGTACCAGACCTTCCTGTCGCGTCGCCGCGGGGCCGTCCGGTACGTCCGCCAGCCCTCCGGGCGGCCGGGCTCCTCCTGGAGCCGCCGCGCCACCATCCGGGCCCGCGCCGACGGCTCCTCGGGGGCGCCCGGGGTCCCGGCCTCGGCCTCCCGCAGGAAGCGCTCCCACTCCTCGTCCGGTATGGACGTCCCGTCCTTGCCCATGCTGCGCTCCCGCCCCCTCGCCCGCGCCCGGTCCGTCCCCGGCGGCGGTCGACATCCGTACATCATCACACAGCTCAACGGCGTCATCACGAGCCCCGACCGCCACCTGACCGGCCCGCGCTCCTGCCAACTTGCCCTGTGCGGGAGGGGGTTGGGGAGGTGTCGTTCAGGCGGACACCGGCGGCCTCGCCCGGTCGGTCCCGTCGGCCCGGCCGGCCCCGTCGGCCCCGTCGGCCCCGTCGGCCAGGAGCTTCGCGGCCAGCGTCGCCCCGTCGGTACGGATCGCGCCGGCCACGGCCCTCGCCCGTGCGCGGGTCCCGGGGGCCAGCGCCGAACCGAGCGCGGCCGACAGGGATTCGACGGTCGGTGTCGGACCGTCATGCGCGGTGCCGATGCCCAGGCCGGCCACCCGGGCGGCCCAGTACGGCTGGTCGACCATCTGCGGGACCACCACCTGAGGCGTCCCCGCCAGGGCCGCCGCCGTCGTGGTGCCGGCGCCTCCGTGGTGCACGACGGCGGCCACCCTGCCGAACAGGGTCCGCAGGTCGACCTCGCCGACGGCGAGGCAGTCGCCCCGGTCACCGGTCACGGCCAGCCCCGCCCAGCCGCGGAAGACCAGTACGCGGCGGCCCTGGGCGCGCACCGCCTCGACGGCCACCCGGGCGATGTCCTCCGGGGCGCGCATGCTGCCGAAGCCCACGTACACCGGGGGCGCGCCGGCGTTCAGGAACGTCTCCACCTCGACCGGCAGGGGGCGCTCGTCCGGCAGGATCCACGCGCCCGTCTGCACCACGTCGAGATCGGCCGGCTCCGGCCACGGGGCCAGGACCGGGTCGGCCGCCAGCCAGGGGCGGCCGGTGAAGACATGGTCGCGGATCCCGTCCACCGGCGGCAGCCCGATCGACGCCCGGTGCGTGTTGAGCGGCACGTCGAACAGTTCGTCGATGCCCTGGGCGTCCAGGTCCCACAACTCCCGGTTGCCGGCCGAGTCCGGTGGCAGCGGCCAGCCCGGCCGCGGGTGCGGCGGGTGGTGCGGCGAGGGCAGGGTGGTCGGCTGGTAGCTCACGTACACGTAGCGGATGCCCAGTTTCTCGGTCACCGACCGCGCGGCCACCTGCGCCAGGCCGGCCGCCACCAGCACATCACACCCCTCGGCCGCAGCGGCGACCGTGTCGAACTGCGCGGCGACCAGATCGAGTCGGCGCCGGTGGAGGTCGTCCGCCGACGGTGGCGTCGCCCCGTGCATCATCGGGCGCACCGGCGGACCCATCGGCACCAGCGGCACACCGGCGCGGTCCAGCAGCTCCGCGAACTCCTCGTCCGGTGGCGCGCACATCCGCACCTCCGCGCCGAGTGCCCGCAGCCGCACCGCGAGCGCCACCAAGGGCTGGACGTCCCCGCGCGACCCGTACGTCGACAACAGCACACGCATTCCGTGACTCCCTGTCCGTGCGTTCCGGCCTCGGTGGGTGATTCTGCGGCGGCGCCCCGGTCTTGCCGCAAGTCCCCCGGTACGCGGTAGGTTGCGGGCGGCGAGGAGTGACGGATCCCCGCCCCCTCCGCGAACCCCAACGGCGCCACGGCAGCGTTCCGAAACCGTCGGCCGAGCACTTAAACATCGCGCGGGCAAGATCATCGCATCGAGTTAACACCGACGGCTTTTCTAGGCCGACTGGGCGCACCGGCCGTTACTGTTCCCAGGGATCTGGACGGGTTCCCGGTCATTCGCCCCTCTTTTGCCCCCCCTTTTCCTTTTTCCCGGTGACGCGCCCGTACGCCGGCCACCGCCTCTACAAAGGAGAGCTCGCCCGATGAGTGTTGATACCGGCCCGGAAACACCGCTGGAGTCGCCTCGGCAGTCCAGCCTCAGCACGGCGGCTGCCCGCAACCTCGCCACCACGACCAAGTCCGCCCCGCAGATGCAGGAGATCACCTCCCGCTGGCTGCTGCGGACGCTCCCCTGGGTGGAGACCAAGGGCGGCACCTACCGGGTGAACCGCCGGCTGAGCTACACCGTGGGCGACGGGCGCGTGGAGTTCATTCAGGACGGCGCGGGGGTCCGGGTGATCCCCCGCGAACTCGGCGAACTGGCCCTGCTGCGCGGCTTCGAGGACGTGGAGGTGCTGACCGCGCTCGCCGACCGGTGCGTCCAGCGCGACTTCCGCGCCGGTGAGACGCTGGTCGAGCGCGGTACGCCCGCCGAGCAGATCCATCTGATCGCCCACGGCCGCATCAACCAGACCACCGTCGGCAAGTACGGTGACGAGGTCGCCGTGGCCGTACTCGCCGACGGCGACCGGTTCGGCGAGAACTCCCTGCTGGACGGGGACGCCCGGTGGGACTACACCGCCACGGCGGAGACGGCGGGCACCCTGCTCACCCTGTCCCGCGCCGACTTCGCCGCCCTGCTGTCCTCGGCACCGAGCCTCCAGGCCCACATCCAGCAGTTCAGCTCACTCCCCCAGCAGCGGCAGAACCGTCACGGCGAGGCCGAGATCGCCATGTCGGCCGGCCACACCGGCGAGCCCGAGCTGCCCGGCGCGTTCGTCGACTACGAACTGAAGCCGCGGGAGTACGAACTCTCGGTCGCGCAGACCATTCTGCGGGTCCACACCAGGGTCGCCGACCTCTACAACGGCCCGATGAACCAGACCGAGGAACAGCTCAGGCTCACCATCGAGGCGCTGCGCGAGCGTCAGGAGTACGAGCTGATCAACAACCGGGAGTTCGGCCTGCTCCACAACGCCGACTTCAAGCAGCGCATCCAGACCCACTCCGGCCCGCCCACCCCGGACGACCTCGACGAACTGCTCTGCCGGCGCCGCGGCTCCAAGTTCTTCCTCGCCCACCCCAGGACGATCGCGGCGATCGGGCGTGAGTTCAACCGCCGCGGGCTCTACCCGAACCACGTCGACCTCGGCGGACAGCAGGTCCCGGCCTGGCGCGGGGTCCCGATCCTGCCCTGCGGCAAGATCCCCATCACCAAGGAGAAGACCAGCTCGATCCTCGTCATGCGCACCGGCGAGGACAACCAGGGCGTCATCGGTCTGCGCCAGACCGGTCTGCCGGAGGAATACGAGCCGGGGCTGTCGGTGCGCTTCATGGGCATCGACGAGAAGTCGATCATCTCCTACCTCGTCAGCACCTACTACTCCGCCGCCATCCTCGTGCCGGACGCGCTCGGTGTGCTGGAGAACGTCCAGATCGCCCACCGCCACGACTGAGCCCCTCCCGGCACACCCTGCCCCGGGGGCGGACGCCCGCCGGTCGCGCCCCGGGGGCCGCCCTGCCACGCGGCTCCGTCGGACCGGCCCCCGGGCCACCGAGCATGCCCGCACTCCGGGACGCCCCCGGGGACCCGGGCCCCCACCCAACCCACCATGGAGCCATGGATGCCCGACCCTGAGCTCTCCCCTCCGCAGTCGAGCCTGCCCGCGGCTGCCGCGCACTTCGGGGCGTACGCCCTCGCCGACGCCGCCGCCCGTGCCCGTGACATCGAGGCGGCCTTCGGCCCTCCGCCCCCGCCGCCCGCCCCTTCCCCGCCGGTTCCGCCCCCCGTGGGCCTCTCCACCGTCGCCGCCGTCCCCGCCGTCTCCGGCTCCGAGGTACGGAGACCGGCCGCCGGTCTGGAACGGATCCTGCGCGGCCCCAGCGGCCTGGGCACGGCGAGCCTCCATCCGGCCCGGCGGGAGGAGCCGTCACCAGCAGCGGAGTCCCCACCACCGGCGGAAGGCACCCCGGTGCCGGGCCTCTACCACCACCCGGTGCGGGAGCCCGACCCCGTACGCGTGGAAGAGGTCAGCCGCAGGATCAAGGCCTGGGCGCTGGACGAGGTCGACCTGTATCCGGACGACTGGGAGGACCAGTTCGACGGGTTCTCCGTGGGGCGCTACATGGTCGCCTGCCATCCGGACGCTCCCACCGTCGACCACCTGATGCTCGCCACGCGCCTGATGGTCGCCGAGAACGCGGTGGACGACTGCTACTGCGAGGACCACGGAGGCTCGCCGGTCGGCCTGGGCGAACGCCTGCTGCTGGCGCACACCGCCCTCGACCCCCTCCACACGACGGAGGAGTACCACTCACGGTGGGCGGAGTCGCTCCGTTCGGACGCACCCCGGCGCGCGTACCGCTCCGCCATGGAGCACTTCGTCCAGGAGTCCACCGCCTCCCAGGCGGACCGGTTCCGGCACGACATGGCCCGTCTGCACATGGGGTACCTCGCCGAGGCGGCCTGGGCCCAGGCGGACCACGTCCCCGAGGTGTGGGAGTACCTGGCGATGCGCCAGTTCAACAACTTCCGCCCCTGCCCCACCATCACCGACACGGTCGGCGGTTACGAACTGCCGGCGGACCTGCACGCCCAGCCCGCCATGCAGCGGGTCATCGCGCTCGCCTCGAACGCCACCACCATCGTGAACGACCTGTACTCGTACACGAAGGAACTCGCCTCCCCCGGCCGGCACCTGAACCTGCCGGTGGTGATCGCCGAACGCGAGAACGTCTCCGAACGCGAGGCCTATCTGAAGGCGGTCGAGGTCCACAACGACCTCATGCGCGATTTCGAGGCCGAGGCCGCGGCCCTGGCCGCCGCCTGCCCCGTCCCGAGCGCGCAGCGCTTTCTGCGCGGCGTCGCCGTCTGGGTCGACGGCAACCACTACTGGCACCAGACCAACACCTACCGCTACAGCCTGCCCGACTTCTGGTAAGAAGAATGGATTCACCTGTGACCAGCACCCAGCTCAGCACCGTCGCCGCCGCCACCGGCACCTCCGTGTTCATCCCCTCCCCGGCAACGCCCTACCAGGGGGACATCGCCCGCTACTGGGACCACGAGGCCCGGCCCGTGAACCTGCGTCTCGGTGATGTCGACGGTCTTTACCACCACCACTACGGCATCGGCGACGTCGACCACGCCTCCCTCGGTGACACCGAGGACAGCACCTACGAGAAGAAGCTGATCGCCGAACTCCACCGCCTGGAGTCCGCGCAGGCCGAATTCCTCCTGGACCACCTCGGCCCCGTCGAGCGCGGCGACACCCTCGTGGACGCCGGCTGCGGCCGCGGCGGCTCGATGGTCATGGCCCACCAGCGCTTCGGGTGCGCGGTCGAGGGCGTCACGCTCTCGGCCAAGCAGGCCGACTTCGCCAACCAGCGCGCCCGTGAACTCGGCATCGACGACCACGTCCGCGCCCGGGTCTGCAACATGCTCGGCATGCCCTTCGAGACCGGGCAGGCGGCCGCCTCGTGGAACAACGAGTCGAGTATGTACGTCGATCTGCACGACCTCTTCGGCGAGCACTCCCGCGTCCTCGCGGTCGGTGGCCGCTACGTGACGGTCACCGGCTGCTGGAACCCGCGCTACGGCCAGCCCTCGAAGTGGGTGTCCCAGATCAACGCGCACTTCGAGTGCAACATCCACTCCCGCCGGGAGTACCTGCGGGCCATGGCCGACAACCGCCTCGTACCGCAGGCCGTCATCGACCTCACTCCGGCGACCCTGCCCTACTGGGAGCTGCGGGCCACGTCCTCACTCGTCACCGGCATCGAGGAAGCGTTCATCAACTCCTACAAGGACGGCTCCTTCCAGTACGTCCTGATCGCGGCCGACCGCGTCTGATCCCGTACGCGTGCGGCCGGCGTCGGCCTTCACTACCTGACCGGGGTCGTGGAGGCCGGCGTCGGCGTATCTACGGGGCCCGGCGTACCGCTACGGGCCCCCCGCGCTGGCACTGTCCGGCTCCGCCGTCGGCAGCCACACCCGCATCGTCGACGGGCCGCGGTTCGCCCAGGAGTGGTACGGCACCAGGACGATCCCCGGGGCCCGCTCGGGGGGAGCGGCGGCTTCGCCGGGCGGGCCGTACGGCCAGGGGGCTTCGGACTCGGACCGCTCCTCCGCCACGGCGAGTTCGCCGGGTACGACGACGGTGCCGTCCGGTCCGTCCTCCGGGTCGGCCGACGGATCCACCCGTACGGCGTCGACCTCCTGTCCGCCGGGCAGGTCCACGGACTCCGCGCAGTACACCAGCGGCCCGCGCTGGACGGCCACGGTGCCGCGCACCGCGTCGACACGCGGGTCGGCTTCGACCCAGCGGGGCGCCACGGGCAGTTCGAGCCGTATCTCGTCACCGGCCCGGAAGGCCCGGGTGACGGTGGCCGTGCCGGGCGCGACGGGACGGCGCGCTCCGTCGGTGTCGACCAGCCACGTGGTGGCGCCCGCCGCCCAGTCGGGGACGCGCAGCGAGAGCGTCCACGGGCGGTCCGCGGAGCGGGTGATCCGCACGGTCACCCGGCCACCGTACGGGTAGTCGGTACGGACCCGCAGCGCGACGGCGCCCCCGCCGGGGAGGGTGGTGGCGATCTCCGCGTCGGCGTACTGGTGCAGTTGGACGCCCCGGTCGTCCGCCGTCGCCAGGTAGGCGGGCAGCAGGGCCAGCGTCCGCGCCACGTTGGTGGGGCAGCAGGACACCGCGAACCAGGGCGCCCGCAGGCTCGACTCGGCGCGCGAGCTCTGGGCGTCCGCGGGCGGCACGGTGCCCCGGGACCGCCGGTGCAGGGTGTTCGCGTAGAAGAAGGCCCGGCCGTCCTCGGACGGGGAGGTCGCGACCACATTGAACAGGGTCCGCTCGGCGAGGTCCGCGTAGCGCGGGTCACCGGTGGCGAGCAGCAGCCGCCAGCCGAGCATCACGGAGGCGACGCCGGCGCAGGTCTCCGCGTAGGCGCGGTCGGGCGGCAGGACGAAGTCGTCGCCGAAGGACTCGTCCCGGTGGTGCGAACCCATGCCGCCGGTCAGATAGGTGCGCCGGGCGACCGTGGTCTCCCACTGCCGTACGACCGCGGCGAGCAGGGCGTCGTCCCCGGTCTCCACGGCCACGTCGACGGCACCGGCCGCCAGGTACAGGGCGCGCACGGCGTGCCCGCGCAGCACGGTGGCGTCGCGGACGGGCAGGTCGTCCTGGAAGTAGGCGCGGCCGAACTCGATGTCGGCGAGCGTGCCGTGGCCGCGCCGGTCGACGAAGAGCGCCGCCTGGTCGAGGTAGCGCTGCTCGCCCGTGGCCCTGGCCAGTTCGACCAGGGCCGTCTCGATCTCGGGGTGTCCGCAGACGCCTTCGATGCCGCCCGGGCCGAAGGTGGCGCAGACGTGATCGGCGGCCCGCCGGGCGGTCTTCGCCAGCTCGCCCTCGCCCCTGGACCGCAGCTGGGCCACCCCCGCCTGGATCAGGTGCCCGTAGCAGTACAGCTCGTGGCCCCATTCGAGATCGCTGTAGCGGGGCCGCTGGCCGGGGCGGCCGAACGCGGTGCCCAGGTAGCCGTCCGGTTCCTGGGCGGCGGCGATGGTCCCGGTGAGCGCGGCGATCTCCGCGTCGAGCGAGGTGCCGTCACCCTCCCCCGCCTGCCAGGCCATGGCTTCGAGGAGCTTGTACACGTCGGAGTCGGCGAACTCGCGGCCGCGCCTGTCCCGGTGGATCCTGCCCTCGACGGCGGCCCGGAAGTTGCCGGTCCAGCCGACGCGTTCCATCCAGTCCCGGCAGTGGCCGAGTGTTGCGGTCGCGTTGATCCGCCGGCGCCGGGCCCAGAACCCCCCGGTGATCCTGACCTCGTCGAGACCGAGCGGCCGCAGCCGGCCCCGGGTCGGCGCCACCGGCAGGACGAGCGACCGCTCCGTGTTCTCCCTCACCAGTTCATGCCTTCGGTACGTCCTTTCGGTGGTCCGGTGGTCCGTGGTCCTATGGTCCGGTCGTCGCGTGAGGTGCGCCCGTCGCGGTGCCTCAGCCCTTGAGCGCGCCGGACATGAAGCCCCGTACGTAATGCCGTTGGAGCAGCAGGAAGAGGAGGAGGCAGGGCACGGCGAGGACCACCACGCCCGCCTCGGTGGCACCGTAGTCGACGGCGCCCATGCTCTGCTGCCGCAGGTTCGCGACGGCCAGTGGCAGGGGCGCCCGCTCGCTGTCCGAGATGAGGATCAGCGGTGCGATGAAGTCGTTCCATGCCGCGAGGAAGGCGAAGAGCCCCACGGTGATCAGCCCGGGGCGTACCGCGGGCAGGAGGATCCGGCGCAGCGCGCCCGCCGTGCCGCAGCCGTCGACGAGCGCCGACTCCTCCAGTTCGCGCGGCACCGCCTCGAAGGAGATCCGCATCATGAAGGTGGCGAAGGGCAGTTGGAACATCGCCAGCACGAGGCTCAGCCCGATCAGCGAGTTCTGCAGGTGGAGTCTGCCGAGCAGCACGTAGAGGGGGATGAGGAGGGTGGCGTACGGGACCATGAGGATGGCGAGCGTCAGCAGGAAGAGCAGGTTCCGGCCCGGGAAGTCGAAGCGGGCGAAGGCGTAGCCGCCCAGCAGCGACACCCCGAGGGTCAGAGCGACGGTCAGCGCCGAGACGACGGTGCTGTTGAGGAGGTAGCGCCAGAGGCCCGCGTCGTAGTCGAGCAGGGTGCGGTAGTTGCCGAGGCCGTAGCCGGACTCCTGCGCGGTGCCCGGCTGGGCGCTGACCGACGCCCAGGCGTTCCACAGCAGGGGAAAGAGGAAGATGACGGCCAGTCCTCCGGCGACGACGTAGTACGGCGTCCGGCCGAGGGCGCGGGTGAGCACGGGGCTGTCCCTCCTTCGGAAGGCGCGGGTCATGATTCGTCGGTGCGGCCCAGGCCGCGGAACTGGGCGACGTTGAGCAGGAGCAGGGCGGCCAGCACGATGATCGAGAGAGCCGCCGCGGTGCCGAGGTCCAGCCGCTGGAACGCCTCGCGGTAGATCAGCTGCACGACGGTGACGGTGCTGTTGTCGGGGCCGCCCTTGGTGAGGACGAAGAACTGGTCGAAGGCGAGCAGTGATCCGGTCACACACAGCAGGAGGGACAGCGCGAGGGACGGCCGGAGCAGCGGGAGGGTGATGGACCGGAAGATCTGGCCGCGGCTCGCGCCGTCCGTCCGTGCCGCCTCGTACACCTCGTGGGGGATGCGCTGGAGGCCCACGAGGAGGATCAGCATGTAGAAGCCGGCGAACTTCCAGACGACGAGGAACACCGTCGACAGCAGGGCGGAGGTCGGGGTGCCGAGGAAGGAGACCGGGTCGTCGGTGAGGCCGAGCCGCTCCGGAAGGCGGCTGAGGGGGCCGGTGGTGGGGCTGTACAGGCCCCAGAACAGCAGGGAGGCGGAGGCCAGTCCGAGGGCGCCGGGCAGGAAGTAGACCGTACGGAGGAAACCGGTGCCGGGGCGGGACTGCTGCACCAGCAGGGCGAGGAGGAGCGCCAGCCCGAGGAGGGCCACCGTGACGATCACGGTGTAGAGGAGGGTGAAGCGGACGGCGGGCCAGAAGAGGGTGCTGCCGGTGACGTCGGTGTAGTTCTCGGGGGCGTTGGCGCCCTGGTCTCCGGCGAGCAGGGGCCAGTCGCTGAGTGACATCTGCCCGACGAGGAGCAGGGGCAGCAGGAAGAAGACCCCGACGAAGAGGGCCGTGGGCGCCGCGTAGCCGAGCCCCTGGACGGTGCGCGAGCGCCACCGGGGCGCGGCGGTGGCGGCTCGGTGGGCCGGGCGCCGCGGTGGGGTCCGGGGCGCGGCGGCCACTCGGTCGGGCGGCGCCTTCACCTGCATGGTGCTCCTCTGCCGGGTGACGTGGGAGACGGGGAAAGGGGCTTCGGGATCTCGGGAGACGTCGGAGGGGGGCGTGCGGGGTCCGGTGCCCGGCGGGCCGGGGCCGGCTGGCTGGTCAGTCCCTCAGTGAGGCGGTGATCGCCTTGTTGTCCTTCGCCACGGACGCCCCGTCGCCGAAGACGGCGTCGCGCATCAGGCTCAGCCAGGGCCCGTTGGGGTCGTTGAAGGTCTGGCCGAACTTCAGGGCGTACGGGGTGCGACCGTCCGCCACCAGCTGGTTGATCAGCACCAGGCGCGGGTCCGCGTCGGAGTGTTTGTTGGACGCCAGATCGGTGCGTGCCACCACGTCCTTGTGCGCGGCGACCACATCGACCTGTGCCTCGTCGCCCAGCGACCAGGCGAGGAAGTTCCAGGCCTGGTCGGCCGAGCGGCTCGTGGCGGAGACGCCGATGGCGTCACCGCCGACGAAGGTGGACCGGCCCCCGTCGGGTCCGGGGATGGGCGCGACGCCGAGGTCCAGGTTCTCGGGCATCAGCCCGAGGGTGGTCGACGGCATGGGCATCACCCCGACCTTGCCCTTGGGGAAGACCCCGGTCCAGGTCGCGCCCGTCTCGTCGCGCGCGCCGGGCGCCACGACGCCGTCCCGTACCCAGCCCCGGTAGGTCTCGTAGACCTTCCGCGCGGTGCCGGAGTCGAGTTTCGCCTCGGTGCCCTCCTTGTCGAGCACCTCCTCTCCACCGGCCCAGATGGACGGCCACCAGGTGAAGACTCCGCAGCCACCGCAGTTGCCGCCGAAGAACGTGCCGTCGACACCGCCGCCCAGTGCGTCCACGGCCCGGGCCTGCCGGTCCCATTCGGCCAGGGTGGCCGGCGGCTTCTCGGGGTCGAGCTTCGCCCGGCGGTAGAGCTCCTTGTTGTAGAAGAGCACCGACAGGTCGAGGGTGTGCGGCACGACGTACTTCCTGCCCTCGTACGTACCGGCCTTGATGTGCGACTGCGCCAGGCGGTCGGCGAAGGGCAGGGCGTCGATGCGTTCGGTGAGGTCGGCGAAGAGCCGGCTGGAGGTGTAGTTCGGGACGAACACCACGTCGGAGGCGAAGAGGTCGGGGAGGTCGCGGGACCCGGCGGCCGCACCGACCTTGGCCTGGTAGTCGTCGGTGGGGACGACGGTGAGTTCGATCTTGTTCTTGTGGTGTGCGTTGTACGCCTTCACCAGGGCCTCGCTCTGCGGCCGGGTCGCCGCGCGCGTCCACATCGTCAGTGTGGTGCCGTCGTCGACACCCCGGGCACGCGCCGCCGCCCCGCCCTGTCCGCCGCCGCCCGAACCGCCGTCCCCCGAACCGCATGCCGCGAGCAGGCCGACGGTGGCAAGCAGGGCGACGCCACCGGTGGCGAGGCGGCGTAAGAGGTCGCGCGGTCCGGCCGTACTCCCCATGACGATCCCCCTTGGGTGGCGGCCCCGGCCCGTGGGCGGGCCGCCGGTCGGGACGACGGATGTGGTGGCACTGAACTCGACAGAAATGAACCGAAAAGGCTTTCAGCAAGCTAGAACCCGGTGCACTGCCCGTCAATCCCCTTGCACGGAACGGCTGTCCGGCCGCCCCCGAAAGCCACGGATACGCCCTGGACCCACCCGGGCCGAAAGCTTCTCGCGTACGGTTTCCTCCACGCGACGCGAAAACAGGAGAACGTCCATGTCACAGGCCACCGGCCCCGCTCGTTCCCACCCGGCCCGGCTCAGCGATGTCGCCCGGCTGGCAGGCGTGTCCGTCGCCACCGCGTCCAAGGCGCTCAACGGCCGCAGTCAGGTGCGTGCCGAGACGCGGCAGCGGGTGATCGAGGCGGCGGAGCGGCTGTCGTTCCGGCCCAACCAGCTGGCCCGCGGGCTGCTCGCCGGGCGGACGGGCACCGTCGGCCTGCTCACCAGCGACCTGGAGGGCCGGTTCAGCATCCCGATCCTCATGGGCGCCGAGGACGCCTTCGGGGCGGGCGAGGTCGCGGTCTTCCTCTGTGACGCCCGTGGCGACGCGATCCGGGAGCAGCACCACGTCCGCGCGCTGCTCGGGCGCCGGGTCGACGGCCTCATCGTGGTGGGCAGCAGGACCGACCCCCGTCCGTCGCTCGGCCGGGAGCTGCCCGTGCCCGTCGTCCACGCGTACGCGCCCTCGGACGATCCGGCGGACCTGTCCATCGTGCCCGACAACGTGGACGCCGGCCGGATCGCGGTGGAGCACCTGCTCGCCTGCGGCCGTACCCGGATCGCGCACATCACCGGCGACCCCGGGTACCTCGCGGCGCGGGACCGGGCCGAGGGGGCCGCGGCCGCGCTCGCCGGCGCCGGCCTCGCCCTGGTGGGCGAGGCGCGGTACGGGGCCTGGTCGGAGGGGTGGGGGCGGGCGGCCACCGCGCTGCTCCTCGACCGGCACCCCGACGTGGACGCGGTGCTGTGCGGCAGCGACCAGATCGCCCGCGGCGTCATGGACGTGCTGCGCGAGCGCGGCCTGCGGGTGCCGGAGGAGGTGGCGGTCATGGGCTTCGACAACTGGCAGGTTCTGACGGCCTCGTCGCGTCCGCCGCTGACGAGCGTCGACATGAACCTCGAACAGGTCGGCCGGGCCGCGGCGCACGCCCTGTTCACCGCGATCTCCGGGGCCCGGCGCTCGGGGATCGAGGCCCTGCCCTGCCGGGTGGTGATCAGGGGGTCGACGGCGCCGTTGTCCTGAACGGCGCGGTTCGCCGTACCGGTACTCCGCCGCCTCCCTTGACACGCCATCAGCTCGCTCCTACGTTGCGAAAACCTTTCAGGTACGTTTTCCGCACTCCTCGGGTCAGGAACGCCGGCGCCATCGCGAGCACATGCTTGTTGTCAACTGGACACGGAGCATCCGATGAGAAGACCGCACGTCCACCGGGCACGACGCCTGCGCACGAGGGGTTTCCTCGTCGCACTGGTGCTCAGTGTCTGTTCCGTCGTCACCGCGCCCCCGGCCATCGCGGCGCAGACGATCGGATTCCCCACCTTCAACGGGCCCGCGATCCCGGCCCCGCCCGTCGCCCACACGCCCGGCGACATGATGCGGGCCATGTACGACGCGGAGAGCTCGGGAACCGACTTCTGGATGGACCGGCTGCTGGCCCGCTCGGGCGACGACCCGGCCGGTCCCTGGCTGATGAGCCGCGGGCGCGCGCTCTTCATGAAGACCCACAACCCCGCCGTACTCGGCTTCGGGGGGAACGTCGCGTACTGGGAGGGCATCGGCAACCAGAACGCCTACAGCGTCGCGATCACCCCCGGCACCTTCACCGAGCAGATCTCCCAGCGCCGGCAGACGCCCAGCCACTGGAAGAGTGTGCACACCAGCGGCTCGGTCTCGGTCGACCAGACGAAGTTCATCACCGACAACAACGTCGCCGTGACCAACCTGTCGATCAGGAACAACGGCAGCGCCGCCACCACACTGCAGTTGCGGGCCGTCTCCCCGTACGCCACCACGGGCACCGGCGGTGAGCTGACCGGGCAGGTCAACGCCTACAACAACCTGACCACGATCCGCCCGCGGCTCACCGGCGACGGTTTCACCGCCTCCGGCGGCGGCCTGAACCGCTCCGTGACGATCGCGGCCGGGGCCACCGTCACCGCCAAGGTGGTGATGGGCTTCGTCACCGACGAGATCCCCGAGTCGCTCACCGAGTACACCGCCTACGCGGGCTACTCCAACGCCACCGCGTTCGCCACCCACGTCCGGGCGTACAACCTGTGGTGGGCGCAGAACGTGCCCTACATCGACGTGCCGGAGCCCGCGATCAAGAAGAACATCTACTACCGCTGGTGGCTGATGCGCTTCAACAATCTGGACGCGGACATCCCGGGGCAGACCTTCCAGTTCCCCACCTCGACGGAAGGCGTCCTCGGCTACAACAACGCGATCGCGCTCACCCAGCCCATGCACATCGACGATCTCAAGTATCTGCGCAACCCGGCCTACGCGTACGGGGACTGGCTCAGCGTCGGCCAGACGTCCAAGGGCGGCCGCTTCCTCGACAACCCGGGCGACCCGGAGAACTGGTCCAACAGCTACACCCAGTACATCGCCGAGGCTGCGTGGAAGAGCTACCAGATCCACGGCGGCCAGCCCGCGATCGCCGGCAGCCTCGCCCGGTACGCGGAGGGCGACGTCAAGGGCCAGCTCGCCTACTACGACCACGACAACAACAAGCTGATCGAGTACGACTGGGGCGCACTGACCGGCAACGACGCCGACGCGGTCTCCTTCCACTGGAAGCCCGGGAACATGGACCGCGCGGAGTCCGCCTACCAGTACAGCGGCGCGCTCGCCGCCGCGCAGGCGTACGAGGCGACCGGCAACACCGCCAAGGCCAACGAGATGCGCACGCTGGCGGGGCAGATCAAGGACGCCATCGTCAACGTGCTGTGGAACCCGAACCGGCAGCTGTTCGAGCACCGGCTCAAGTCGACCAACGAGTGGGTGCCCTGGAAGGAGATCAACAACTACTACCCGTTCTCGGTCGGCGCCGTCCCCAACACCGCGACGTACCGGCAGGCCCTGCGCCTCTACGACGACCCGGCCCAGTACCCCGTCTTCCCCTTCTACACGGCCAACCAGGCTGACAAGAAGGCGGCGGCGGACGCCGGCAGCCCGGGCTCCAACAACTTCTCGACCATCAACTCCACCGTGCAGTTCCGGCTGTACTCCTCCGTGCTGCGCAACTACCCCAACTCCTGGATGAACGCGACCGACTACAAGAAGCTGCTCTACTGGAACACCTGGGCGCAGTACGTCGGCGGCAACACCCAGTGGCCCGACGCCAACGAGTTCTGGGCCGACTGGAACGGCACCGGGATCGACTACCGCTCCTGGATCCACCACAACATCCTCGGCAGCAGCAACTGGACCGTGATCGAGGACGTGGCCGGACTGCGGCCGCGCAACGACGCCAAGGTCGAACTCTCCCCGATCGACATCGGCTGGAGTCACTTCACCGTCAACAACCTCCGCTACCGGGGCGCCGACCTCTCCGTCGTCTGGGACGACCCGGCCGACGGTGTGGTGCGCTACCCCGGCATCCCGGAGGGTTACTCGATCTTCGTCAACGGCAACCGGGTCGCCACCGTCAGCTCCCTGGTGCCCCTCACCTGGGACCCGGCCACCGGTGACGTCACCACGAGCGGCACGGTCACCCACCACACGTCCGTCCCCGGGCTCAAGGCCCCCAACCAGGTGGTGCAGAACAGTCCCCGGATGGTCGACATGCTCGCCAAGGCCGGCGTCGACCTGACCGCGGATCTGCCCAACCTGGCCTCCGGGGCGAGCGTCTCCGCCTCGTACACCGGGTCCGGGAGCAATGTCTCCGGCGCGGTCGACGGGTATCCCACCAACGAGCCGTTCTGGGGCGCGGGCTCCTCCCCCAACAGCCAGGACTGGTACGAGCTGAACTTCGGCGCCGCGCGCACCCTCGACGAGGTGCGCCTGTACTTCAAGGACAGCCGCCCGGCGAGCACCGTCTACCGGGCCCCGTCCGCCTACACCGTCCAGTACTACGACGGCAGTTCCTGGGTGACGGTGCCCGGCCAGACCAGGAGTCCGGCCGCGCCGCGGGCCAACTACAACCTGGTGCGGTTCCCGGCGATCAGCGCCCAGCGCGTCCGGGTCCTGGCCACCCACGCCTCCGGGGCCAGGACGGGCCTCACCGAGGTCAAGGTCCACAACAGGGGCGGGGTCCAGCCGCCGGCCAACCTGGCGGCGTCCGCGACGGCGTCGGCCTCGTACACCTCCCCGTGGGAGAGCGTCGCCGCCGTCAACGACGGGATCGACCCGCCGTCGTCCGACGACAGTGTGAACCCGCGCTGGGGAACCTGGCCGGAGACCGGGGAGCAGTGGGCCGAGCTGACCTGGCCGTCGGCCAGAACCGTCGGCAAGGCCGAGGTGTACTTCTTCGACGACGACCAGGGCATCGACATGCCCGCCTCGTGGAAGCTGCAGTACTGGAACGGCGGCGCCTACGCCGACGTGCCCGGTGCGAGCGGCTATCCACTGGCCAGGAACCAGTACAACACCGTCACGTTCACCGCCATCGACACCACACGACTACGGGTGGTGCTCACCGCCAACGGCACGAACTCCGTCGGACTCCTCGAAGCGAAGGTGTACGGGCCCTGACCGACCGATGAAGGATGTGCACCAGTGACCCGCTCCAGATGTCTCTCCGTGCTTGTGGCCGTACTCACCGGGGTGGTCGCCTTCCTGGTGGCGCCACCCGTCTCCGCCGCCACCGCCGCCACCGCCTTCACCTCGACCGGGGTGAACCAGAATGGCGGCAACTGCCTGGACCTGCCCGGCGGTTCGACAGCCAACGGCACGCAGTTGCGCGCGTTCACCTGCGGTGCCGGAGCCGGCCAGAACTTCGGCTTCACCCCGGTCGCCGGGACGGCCGACACGTACACGATCAGCACGCCGTCCGGCCAGTGCGCCGATGTCTCCGGCGCGTCCACCGCCGACAACGGCGCGGTCATCCAGTGGCCCTGCCACGGCGCGGCGAACCAGCAGTGGCGCCTCGTGCCGGTGGCGGTGGGCGGCACCGACCGGACCTTCAACCTGGTCTCCGTCAGCTCGGGCAAGTGTGTCACCCCGAGCGGCGGCGCGTCGGCCTCCAACACCGGCCTCGTGCAGTTGCCGTGCGCCACCGCGAACGGCAGGGTGTGGCGACTGCCCGGCTTCCCCGGGGGCGGTACGGGCACGCGTACCTTCACCAACCCGCTCGCCCAGCGCGGGCCCGACCCCTGGCTCACGTACTACGACGGGTACTACTACCTCGCCACCACGACCTGGAACTCGACTGTCACCATGCGCAAGGCGAGCACCCTGGCGGGTCTCGCCACCGCCACCGAGCAGGTGGTCTTCAACCTCACCCGACCCAACGGCGCCGGCACCATGTGGGCGCCGGAGTTCCATCTGCTCGACGGCCCCAACGGAAAGCGGTGGTACTTCTACTACACGGCCGGGCGGGAGCCGTACGACCTGGGCACCCAGCGGATCCATGTGCTGGAGAGCGCCGGGCTCGACCCGATGGGGCCCTACAGCTTCAAGGCCGACCTGCTCGACCCGACCCAGGACAACACCTGGGAGCTGGACCCGGGCATCCTGCAACTCGACGGCAAGCTCTACCTCCTGGGCACCTTCTACAACGGCTCGCAGCCGATGTTCATCCGGCCGCTGTCGAACCCGTGGACGGCGAGCGGCACCCGCCGGGTGCTCTCCACGCCGACCTACGGCTGGGAGACGGTGGGCGGCGCGGTCAACGAGGGCGCGGAGGTCCTCCAGCGGGGCGGCAGAACGTTCATCGTCTACTCCGCCAGTCACTGTTCGACACCCGACTACAAGCTGGGGATGCTGACCTACAACGGTGGTGACCCGCTCAACTCGTCCTCCTGGGTCAAGTCACCGAACCCGGTCTTCCAGCGGTCCAACGCCAACGGTGTGTACGGCCCCGGTCACAACGGCTTCTTCAAGTCGCCCGACGGGACCGAGGACTGGATGGTGTACCACGCCAACAGCTCCGCGGGCGGAGGCTGCGACATGAACCGCTCCACCAGGGCACAGAAGTTCACGTGGAACGCCGACGGCACACCCAACTTCGGCACCCCGGTCGCCCTGGGAGTCACCCTGCCGGCGCCGTCCGGGGAATAGCGGGACCGTCACGGCCTGCCGTGGCGTGCCGTCCCTTCCGGCCGGCTCCCGTCCTGGGACGGCCACCGCCGCTGGCGGTGACCGCCGTCTCAGGACGGCGAGTTCGGCCGGGGGCCGCGGGCCCGTGACTCCCCGCGCACCGGTCGGCTCCGCGGGCTCCGGCGCCGGTCGGCGCGACGGCGCAGCCGCCTGCGCTCCGCCTCGTCCGTACCGCCCCACACCCCGGTGGTGCGCTCGGTGTTCAGCGCCCACGCGAGGCACTGGCTCTCCACCGGACAGGTGTGGCACACCTGCTTGGCACGTTCCACCTGCTCGACGGCGGGCCCGGACTCCCCCACGGGGAAGAACAGCTCCGGGTCGGCGTCGGCGCAGGCCGCGTGCCGCAGCCAAGCCCAGGTGTCCCCGTCCTGGCCGGTGTCCTGTTGTGCCGTGCTCGGCAGCGCGCTCATGGGGTCCTCTCTCCTCCGCTCCCATTCCTGGACACCGGTTCGAGTACCCCGTGGCTCGCCGCGAAACAGGGTCAGACCATGACCTTTTCCGACAGCAGCCGCACCGTCGCGGCCACCGACTCCGCGTCGATCCCCGCGGAGCTCAGCTGCTCCCCGGCCGTCGCGGATCCGGGCAGGTTCCCGACCGCCAGGCGTACGAGGCGCCTCGGCGCGGGGCGGCCGTCCGAGAACACCTCGGCCACCGCGTCCCCGATCCCGCCCTCCGGGTGATGGTCCTCCACCGTGATCAGACAGCCCGTGTCGTCCGCCGCCGCCTGGAGGGCCGCCTCGTCCGCGGGCTTGACCGAGTAGAGGTCGATGACGCGGACGGGGATGCCCTCACCGGCGAGGGCGTCCGCCGCCGCGAGGCACTCGTGGACGGTGGTGCCGGCGCCGATCAGTGTCACGCGGTCCCCGTCGGAACGGCGCAGTGTCCTGCTGCCGCCGATGGGGAACTGCTCGTCCGGTCCGTAGACGACCGGTGTCTTTCCCCGGAGCGTGCGCAGATAGCGGACGCCGGACAGTCCGTACGTGGCTTCCACCAGCCGCGCCGTCTGGTTGGCGTCGCAGGGGTGGAGCACCGTACTGCCGTGCACGGCGCGGAACATGGCGAGGTCCTCCAGGCCCATCTGGGAGGGGCCGTCCTGTCCGATCGCCACGCCGGCGTGGGAGCCCACGACGGTGATCGAGGCCCGGCTGACGGCCGCCATGCGGAGGAAGTCGTGCGCGCGGGTGAGGAAGGCGGCGAAGGTGGAGGCGTACGGCGCGAGGCCCAGTGCCTGCATGCCGACGGCGGCCCCCACGAGCTGCTGTTCGGCGATGTAGCACTCGAAGAACCGCTCGGGGTGCTCCTTGGCGAAGAACTCCACGCGGGTGGAGTCGCTCACCTCGCCGTCGAGGGCGACGACGTCCTCGCGGGCCGTTCCGAGGGCGGCGAGCGCCCTGCCGTACGCGTCCCGGGTGGCGACCTCGTCGCCCACGGCGTAGCGCGGCAGCTGCACGGGTCCGGTCCGCGGCGCGGTGCGGGCGGCCCTGTCCGGCGCGGTGGGCCGGGCCACCGGCACCCGGACGGAGCGGCGCCCGCCCAGCTCCTCGATCGCGCTCCTGGCGTCCGGCAGCGGCTTGCCGTGCATGCCCTCGCGGTCCTCTACGGAGTGCACGCCGCGCCCCTTGCGGGTGCCCGCGATGATGGCGGTCGGCTGGCGCGGGGTGGACTTCGCCTCGTTGAAGGCGGCGTCCACGGCGTCCATGTCGTGGCCGTCGATCTCGACGGTGTGCCAGCCGAACGCGCGCAGCCTGCGGCCGTACGCGTCCAGGTCCCGCTGGTGGCGGGTGGGTCCCCGCTGTCCCAGCCGGTTGACGTCGAGGACGAGGGTGACGGAGTCGAGGTGCTGGTCCCCGGCGTGTTCGACGGCCTCCCACACGGAGCCCTCGGCCATCTCGCTGTCGCCGGAGAGTACCCACACGTGGTAGGGGGTGTGGCGGAGCCGCTGTCCGGCGAGCGCCATGCCGACGCCGACGGGCAGCCCCTGGCCCAGGGAGCCGGTGGCGACGTCGACCCAGGGGAGCCGCGGGGTGGGGTGGCCTTCGAGCCGGCTGCCCAGGGTCCGGTAGGTGAGGAACTCCTCCTCGTCGATCGCGCCCGCCGCCAGGTACATGGAGTAGAGCAGCGGCGACGCGTGGCCCTTGGAGAAGATCAGCCGGTCGTTGCCCGGGTGCTCGGGGTGGTCGAAGTCGTAGTGCAGGTGGTTGGCGAGCAGGGCCGCCATGAGATCCGCCGCGGACATCGAGGAGGTGGGGTGTCCGGAGCCCGCCGCATCGGCGACGCGCACCGAGTCGACCCGCAACTGCTGGGCCAGTTCGGTGAGTTGTTCGCTGTTCATGTCGCTCCTTCCGTAGCGTGCCGGAAGGCCCTCCCGATCGTGGCGCTCGCGTCCGGCTCCGGAGGGCGAAAAATCGGGTCGTACCGGTCACAGGTCACGTGCCCGGAGGCAGCGCCGACAAACACCGCCCGCCCGCTCCCGGTGTGCGGCTCCCGCTGTGACGTGGCGTTTCACCTGCCATTTGACACCGAAGCGAGTGGTGGGAGGGTGGACACCGGGAAGGACATGAGCGCCGACGCCGAGCGGGGGCGAGACGCGGTCCGCGTCACCGCTGTACATCGATGTATACCGGGTCCGTCGGGGCCCACGCCCCGGGGGCCCGGGTCCCGCCGTGCGGGTCCGGGCCCCCGGGGCTCCCGCCTACCGCGGGTCGCCCTCCTCGATGGCGGCGGGACGGGTCTGCGCGGCGCGGATCCGCTCGATGTCCAGCTTGGTGCCGCGGTCGAAGCGGTAGACGCCGTTGCGTTCCTGGAAGACGTCGGTGAGCTGGGTGTAGCAGTAGCCGAACATGGCGGGGTCGTCGAGCAGGACGCCCGTGAGCCCGGCGAACCGCGCGTGGAACTCCTCCTCGTCACACACCCGTTCGCCGTATCCCCAGGACTCCGTCCGGTCCTCGCCGGACTCGGCGGCGGCAGCGGCCGGGTCCCACCAGATCCCGCCGAACTCGCTGACGAAGTAGGGCTGGCCGCGGTACGGCACGGAGTACGCGGCGCCGTTCTCGTAGGCGTTGACGAATGGTTCGTCCTTGGCCAGGCCGGACATCTGGCGCCGGAACGCCGCCGGGTCCTGTTCGTAGCTGTGGGAGTCGTAGATGTCGGTCTCGGTGACGCGGTGGGCGTATCCGGAAGCGTCGACGACCGGCCTGGTCGTGTCCATCGCCTTGGTGGCCAGGTACATCGCCCGGGTCACGGCGTCGAGTTGAGTGATGCGGTCGTGCAGCTTCTGGTACGTCTCGTTCAGCGGGCACCATCCGATGATCGAGGGGTGCGAGTAGTCGCGTTCCAGCGCTTCGAGCCACTGGGCGGTGTACGAGGCGTCCGGCCGCTGGTTGTCGCCCGACGAGCCGCCGGTCTCGCAGCCCCAGTCGCCGAACTCCCCCCAGACCAGGTAGCCGAGACGGTCCGCGTGGTGGAGGAAGCGCTCCTCGAAGACCTTCTGGTGCAGGCGCGCGCCGTTGAAGCCGGCCGCCATGGCGATCTCGATGTCATGGATCAGGGCCTCGTCGGTCGGCGCGGTCATCAGACCGTCCGGGTACCAGCCCTGGTCGAGCACCAGCCGCTGGAAGACGGGGCGCCCGTTGAGGGTGACGGCCTTTCCCTGGATGCCGACGGCACGGAGACCGGCGTAGCTCGCCGCGCTGTCGGTCACCCGGCCCGACGCGTCGAGGAGTTCGATGCGCAGGTCGTACAGGTGCGGGTCCCGCGGACCCCACTCGCGCCGGCGCTCCTCGGGGACCGGGAGGTGCAGGCGCGGCGCGAGGTCGAGGTCGGCGCGGACCTCCGCGCGGCAGACCTCGCCGGCGGCGTCGGAGAGCACGGCGCGCGCCCGGTACCCGGGACGGTTGCCGGAGAGGGGCAGTTCCAGGTGGAAGGCCGATCCGGCCAGATCGGGCGTGATCCGGGGACGTCGCAGATGAAGGTCGGGGACCGGCTCCAGCCACACGGTCTGCCAGATGCCGGTGACCCGGGTGTAGTTGCAGTCGTGGTTGGCGTACTGGACGGCCTGCTTGCCGCGGGCCTGCGGACCGGACCTCGGGTCGCGGGCGCGGACGGTGAGGGTGACCTCGTCGCCGGGGCCGGCCACGTCACCGAGGTCGGCGGTGAACGGGGTGAACCCACCGCGGTGACGGGCCACTTCGGTGCCGTTGGCCCACACAGTGGTGTCGTGGTCGACGGCGCCGAAGTGCAGCAGCACCCGGCGTCCGGCCCACTCGGAGGGCAGGGTGAGCACCCGCCGGTACCAGACGGCCTCCAGGAAGTCGGTGTCACCGATGCCGGACAGCTCCGACTCCGGCGGGAAGGGGACGAGGATCTCACCGGTCAGGGCACGGTCCAGAAGGCCCCGCTCCAGACCGCTGTCCCCCCGGTCGGTCTCGAACTGCCAGGTGCCGTTGAGGTTGAGCCAGTCGTCACGGACGAACTGCGGTCGCGGGTACTCCGGGCGCGGTACGGAGGGAGTGGGCACACGTGCTCCAGTCGGTGTGAGGGCGGGCGGCGCGGTGACCGGACCCATGGTTATACATCGTTGTAAACATGTCCCGGGAAGTCGCCCTTGACGCATCGGGACGAGGAGGGAGGAGGCGGCGCCCCCGGAGGCCCGGGCCGGGGATCGAGGCCGGGGCCGGGACCGGGATCGGGAACCGCTGCCGGGAGACGGGGTCAGGCGCCGCCGAGACCCGTGGTGGCCACCGATCTGACGATGCGCCGCTGGAAGAGGAGGAACACGACGATCAGGGGAAGCGAGGCGAGCAGCGCGGAGGCCATGGACTGGGAATACACGATGCCGAAGGAGTCCTTGACCGTGGCCAGCCCCACCGGCAGGGTCATGAGGCCGGGGTCGTTGGTCACGATGAACGGCCACATGAAGTTGTTCCAGGCGCCGATGAAGACGAAGATCGCGACGGCGGCCACGATGGGCCGGGAGAGCGGCAGCACGACCGAGAAGAAGACCCGCGCCTCGGACGCGCCGTCGATCCGGGCCGCGTCCTCCAGCTCCCGGGGCAGGGCCTCGAAGAACCGTTTGAGGATGAACACCATCATCGGCGCCACCACTTGGGGCAGCACGATCGCCGCGTACGTGTCCACCAGGTTGAACAGCAGCATCTGCTCGAAGAGGGGGACGACGAGCAGCTGCGGCGGCACCATGATGGCGGCGACGGTGACGGCCAGCAGGACCCGGCGTCCGCGGAACGTGCCGCGGGCGAACCCGTACGCGGCGAGCGTGGAGACGGCCACGGTGATCAGCGTGACCAGACCGGCCACGAGGAAGCTGTTGAAGGCCCAGGTCAGTACGTTTCCGCGGCTCAGGATCTGCCGGTAGGACTCCAGGGTGAGGGCGCCCTTGAACGGGGACAGGCCCGGCGTCGACACGTCCTGTTCGCTCTGGAGGGAGGTGGCGACGGCCCACAGGAGCGGCAGCAGCCAGACGGCCGCCAGCGCGGCCAGCGCGGTTCCGGCCAGGGCGCGCGGCAGCCGCCCCGGGCCGAGGAGCATCGGCGAGCCGCCGGCCTCGCGGGGTGCGCGGCGCCGCGGGCGCACGGGAGTTGCGGTAGCGGACACGGTCAGTCCTCCTGGCGGAAGAAGCGGAGCTGCGCGAGGGATATGACGATCACCAGCGCGAAGAAGACATAGGAGACGGCCGAGGCGTAGCCCAGCCGGTAGCCGCTGAACCCGACGTCGTAGATGTACTCCAGGATGGGGCGGGTGGAGCCGTTGGGGCCGCCGTTGGTCATGATGTAGATCTGGTCGAAGACCTTGAGCGAGGCCAGGATCTGGAGCATGCCCACCATCACGGTGGTCCTTCGCAGTTGGGGCAGGGTGATGGACCACAGCCGGCGCCAGGCGCCCGCGCCGTCGAGCGCGGCGGCCTCGTCGAGGGTCTCCGGCAGTCCCTGGAGGGCGGCCAGGTAGAGCAGGAAGTTGAAGCCGACCGTCCACCAGACGGTCAGGGCGGCGATGGACCACATGGCGACCGCCTCGTCGGAGAGCCAGCCGACGGGCTCCAGGCCGAGGGCGCCGAGCAGTTGGTTGGCGAAGCCGATGTCCGGCTGGTAGAGCCAGGTCCAGATGAGGGTCACCACGGTGACGGGCAGGAGGTACGGCGCGAAGAACGCGAGGCGCCACGCCCACTGTCCGGCCAGCCCGCTGTGCACCAGCAGCGCCATCGCGAGGGCGACCAGCACCAGGGGGACGCACGAGATGAGGGTGAAGAAGACCGTGTTGCCCAGGCTGCTCCAGACGTCCGGGTCACCGAACGCCTCGGCGTAGTTGGCCAATCCGACGAAGGACGTGTCGCGCAGCGCGAGCGAGCTGTCGGTGAGGCTCGTCCACAGGCCATGGACGACGGGCCAGACCAGGAAGAGGAGAAAGAGCACCAGGAAGGGGAGGACGAAGAGCAGGCCGTTGTTCCGGCCGGTGGCCCCCTTGTCGCGGAGGCGGAGGCGAAGGCGGCCGCGCGGGGCGGTGGACGGGGGCGGCGTGCCGGTGGGCACGGCGGCACCGGTGGGTGCGGTGGTGGTCACGTCTGTAGCTCCTTGTGCTGCGGTCAGGCCACCGGGTTGGGCTGCCGGAGCAGCGTGTCCGCCTCGCGGACCATCTGCCGTACGGCCTTCTCGGCCGAGGTGTTGCGGAGCAGCGCCGACTGGAGCGGCTGGCACATGCGGTTCTGGAAGTTGGAGGCGGCTCCGGCGAACCAGTTCGGCGGATCGAGCACCGCCACCTCGCCGGCGTCCGCGTACGACGACTGGGGTGTGAGCTTCGCGTATGCGGGTCGGGCCAGTACGGGCTGGTACGCGGGGATGTGCCCGGCGCTCGCCCAGGTGAGGCTCTCCTTGACCATCTGCGCCACGTACCGGTGCGCCTCGCGCCGCCGCGCGGGGTCGGGGTCGGCCTGGCGCGGCAGGACGAAGCTGTGGGAGTCGGTGTAGACGGCGGGCCGTTCGAAGACCTGCGGGAAGGGCGCGGCGCCCAGCGGGATCCCGGACTTCCGCAGGGTCGGCAGCTCCCACTCGCCGAGCATGGCCATACCGCCGCGGCGGTCGAGGAACGCGGCCATCGCACCGTAGTAGTCGAGGTCGTTGGGGTTGGTCCTGCCGTCGAAGAGCCGCTGCATGAACGAGACGACCCGCACGGCGGCGTCCACGTCGATCTCGGGCGGGCCGCCCTCGGGCAGGGTGAACTCGGCGCCCGTCTGGGCGTAGAAGGCCGCGAACTGCCGCCAGCACTGCGTGGTGTCGGTGACATGGCCGAAGAGAATGCCCGAACCGCCGGTGGCCTCGGCGAGCGCCTTCCCCGCGTCCAGCAGCGCCTCGGGGGAACCCATCGGGGCGAGTTCGCCCGAGGGGTCGAGGAGTCCGGCCCGGTCGGCAGCGTCGCGGTCGTAGAAGACGATGAAGGGGTGGATGTCCAGCGGGACCGCGTAGACGGTTTCCTCGTGCTGTGTGCGCTTCCAGACGGCCGGGGTGAAGTCGGCCTCGCCGCAGCCGAATTCGGCGAGCAGATCCAGGTCGAAGGGGTCCAGCAGACCGCCTGGGGCGTATCCGGCCAGCCGCGAGAGGTGGAGCACGGCCACGTCGGAGGCGCGGCCTCCGGCGGCCGACATGGCGAGCTTGGTGTAGTAGGACGGCCCCCAGTCCAGGATGGTGCGGTCGACGGTGAAGCCGTCGCGGGCGGAGGACACGGCCTTGATCATGTCGTCCATCAGCATGCCGTCCCCGCCCTGGAAGAGGTCCCAGACGCGCAGGGCCGAGGCGTCCGCCGAGGCGGCGGGTGAGGCGCAGCCGGTCAGCGCGGCGGAGCCGAGCAGCGCGGCGCCGGCCCCGGCCAGGCCGTAGCGCAGGAGCCCCCGGCGGCTCGGGCCGCCCGGCGGCGTCGGGGGCGTGAACGCGGGCCGGGGCCCCGGGGCGGGTGGGGAAGAAGAAGTCATCGCGGACCTTTCGACAGCCGGTCGGCTGCGCCGTTGACGGCGGCCACCGGTGCGGTGCCATGTTTTTACATCGATGTACAACGGCTGTAAAGAGCTGTGGCACTGCCCGTTGCACGACGGGCCCGCCGGACCGCGCCGGGGCTCCCACCAGGGTCCGCGCGCCCTTCCTGACCCGTACGGCATAGACTCGGCGGTGCACGAGAGCAGGGGGAAGACGTGGTGGCACGACCCAGGATCAAGGACGTCGCACGGCACGCGGGCGTGTCCGAGAAGACCGTCTCGAACGTCATCAACGACTACGTCCATGTGTCGGACCGGACCCGGCGCGTGGTCCGTGAGGCCATCGACCATCTCGGCTACCGGGTAAACCTGGCAGGCCGCCATCTGCGCACCGGGCGCAGCGGGATCATCGCCCTGGTCGTGCCGGAACTGGACGTCCCGTACTTCGCCGAACTGGCCCGGCACGTCATCCGCGCGGCCGAGCAGTCCTCGCTGACCGTGCTGGTCCACCAGTCCGGCGGGGACCGGGGCCATGAGCTGGCGGCGCTCGCGGGGTTCGGCTCCGACTTCGTCGACGGCGTCATCCTCAGCCCGCTCGCCCTGACCTCCGACGATCTGCGCGAACACGCGGGATCCCCACCGACCGTCCTGCTGGGAGAGCTGCTGGAGGAGGGGGCCGACCACGTGGCGATCGACAACGAACGGGCCGCGCGTGAGGCCACCGAGCACCTGATCGCCCGCGGGCGGCGCGAGATCCTCGTCATCGGGGGCCGCGACAGCGCGGGGCTGGGCACGGCGGAGGCGCGCACGCGCGGGTACCGGGCGGCCCTGTCGGCGGCGGGTCTCGCCTACGACCCGGCGGCGCTGCTCCCCGTGGCGGCCTTCCGGATGCCGGACGGGGCCGAGGCGGCGGCCCGGGCGCTGAGCGGCGACGGGCACCCCGACGCGCTGCTGTGCCTCAACGACCAGCTCGCCCTGGGGGCGTTGCGGACGCTGCACGAGCACGGGGTACGGGTGCCCGAGGACATCGCCGTGATGGGCTTCGACGACGTGGAGGGCGGGCAGTACAGCGTACCGACCCTGAGCACCGTGGCCCCCGACAAGGGAGCGGTGGCCACGGCCGCCGTGCATCTGCTGCGGCACCGCATCGACGAGGCGAACCGCCCACGGGACCCGGCGGACGAGCCGTCGCACGCGCCCCTGTCGCCGCAGGACCGCGTCGTGGCGCACCACCTCGTCCTGCGCGAGAGCACCGAGGGCGCGGCGCACGGCTGATTCCGGATCCGGGTGCCTCCGGATCAAGGTGACTCCGGATCAAGGAGGGGACGGTGCCACGGGCATGGCCCCCACCCTCGCGTCGTCGGCGTCACCAGCCCCGCCTCGTAGGCCAGGATGACCAACTGCGCCCGGTCCCGCGCGTCCACCTTCACCGCTGACCATCACCGCGGCGTGGATCGTCTACGGCGCGTGGGCCACCGCGGCGGTGGCCATCACGCTGCTCGTCATGAGACGCCGGGACGTATGACGCGGAAGCCTGCCGCCTCGGCCCCCGCCCGCCCCGTACCGGACCCGTCCCTGAGCGGGTTCCGGATGTCACGCCGAGGCCTTCGGCCCCGCTCGCCGCGCGAGGGCGGTCTTGCTCGGCGCCTGACCGGCGATCTAGGATGAATGCGCTTTCATAGCGGTTCGGTGGCAGGCATCAGCGCGTACCCAGGTACGGCGGAAGAAGCGGACGGTCGGTCGAGTGAGCGCGCCCACGGTATACGACGTCGCCGAGCGGTCGGACGTCTCCATCGCCACCGTCTCGCGGGTCTACCGCAACCCCGGATCGGTCCGCGCGCAGACGCGTGAGCGGGTCCTGGAAGCGGCCCGCGCGCTGGGCTACGTCCCCAGCGGGAGCGCCCGGGGCCTGGCCAGCCGCACCACCGGTGTGCTCGGCCTCTGCTTCCCGGACTACGCCGATCCCGATGCCGAGGCGGACGCGGAGGCGGAGGGCGACGCCGACGACGCGGTGATGCTGTACTCCGACCAGATCATCCGCGGCATGGAGCGGGCGGCCCGGCGGCACGGGTACGCGCTGCTGATCTCCGCGTCGCTGGAGGGCGGCCCCGAGAGTCTGGTCGCGAAGGTCGCCGGGCGGGTCGACGGCTTCGCCGTCCTCGCGCAGACCGTGCCGACCGAGGACCTCGAAGTGATCTCGAACCGGCTGCCGATCGTGATGCTCGCCGGGCCCCGCGAGATCGACCACCTGGACCACGTCGTGGTCGCCAACGCCGACGGCGAGCGCGCGCTCGCCCGCCATCTGATCGAGGACCACGGGCTGCGCCGGCTCGCGTTCGTCGGCGGCGACGCCGACTCCCCGGACGCCGAGGCACGGTTCTCCGGCTTCCGGGAGGCGTGCCGGGAGGCCGGTCTGCCGGTGCCGGACGCGCCCGACCTGCGGGCCGGGATGATGACCCGGGCCGAGGGCGCGCGCGCCGCCGAGCAGTTGCTCGACCGGCCGGGCGACCGGCCGGAGGCGATGCTCTTCGCCAACGACCAGATGGCGGTGGGCGCGCTGCGCGCACTGGACGGACGGGGCGTGCGGGTCCCCGAGGACATCGCCGTCACCGGGTTCGACGGGATCCCGTTGAGCCGGATCGTACAACCGGCGCTGACCACCGTACGGCAGCCGATCCGCCAACTCGGCGAGCAGGCCGTGGAGTTGCTGGTGCAGCGGCTGGGCGACAGCGAGCGCGCCCCGGTCTCGCTGATGCTGCCGGTCTCCGTCGTCCGGCGCGCGAGCTGCGGCTGCGGCGGCTGAGGCCGGCCGCACCGCCTCACGGGCCACCGGAGGCCCGCCCGTACGCCCCTCCGTACGTCCCTCCGTACATCCGTCTGCCCGCCCGTCCGCACGGTACGTGCCGTCGGAATGCCGTGCCCCGACGGCACGTACCGTGCGCGGCGCGTGCGCGCCGTGACCGTCGCGCCCGTCGGCGTGACCGGTGTCCGCGGGGTGTCCCGCACGTTGCACGAGTGTGACCCACCATCCTCTTGCGTATTTCCAGCCATCTGCCGCAGAGTGATGTATGCGCTTACAGGCAGCGCATACATCCGGATTGCTCAAGGAGGAGCCCTCCATGCCCCGCACCGCCAGAACCGTTTCGGCCGGTATCGCAGTCGCCCTCACCTTCGGTATCACCGCGTGCGGCGGCTCGGGCGGCGGCGACGTCGCCGCGGACGCGAAGCAGACGATCACCGTCTGGGCCATGGGGGCCGAGGGCGAGAAGCTCACGGATGTGGCCGAGAAGTACACCGAGGCCAACCCGAACATCACCGTCAAGGTGACTCCGGTCGGCTGGGACGTCGCCCACCAGAAGCTGGTCTCCGCGGCCGCCGCGGGCACCCTGCCGGACGTGGCCCAGATGGGAGGCAGCTACCTGGGCGAGTTCGCGGAACTCGGTGTGCTGGAGCCGGTCGACACCAAGACCTTCGACAAGAAGGACTTCTTCCCCGCGGGCTGGCAGCAGGGCGAGGTGGACGGCCAGGCGTACGGCGTGCCGTGGTACGTCGACACCCGCGTCCTCTACTACCGCACCGACCTGGCCGAGAAGGCGGGGGTCGGCAAGGCTCCGGCCACCTGGCAGGAGATGCGCGACCTGGCCACCGCGTACCAGCAGAAGGCCGGGACCAAGTGGGGCCTGTCCATCCAGCCCAGCGGCCTGGACACGGTGCAGAACTTCTACTCCTTCCTCTACTCGGCGGGCGGCGAGATCGTCGACGACAAGGGCGAGGTGGTGATCGACAGCCCCCAGGCCGTCAAGGCGCTCAAGGAGTACGGCGCGTACTTCGACAAGGGCCTGTCGAACAAGTCCGTGCAGCCCGGCTACGACGTGGTGAAGGACTTCGGCAACGGCCGGGTCCCGATGTTCTTCGGCGGCCCCTGGCACGTCACCCTGCTGAACGAGGGCCAGCCGCAGATCGCGGGCAAGTGGGCGGTGGCCAACGTGCCCGCCGACGCGGCCTCCGTCTCCATGGCCGGCGGCTCGTCGCTGGTGATCTCCAAGGACAGTGAGCACAAGGCCGCGGCGACCCGGTTCATCACGTACCTGACCGACACCAAGGGTCAGGCCGACTGGTACGAGCGCACCAAGGACCTGCCGGCCAACACGGCCGCCTGGACCTCCGGCGACCTCGCCGGTGACGCGAACCTCCAGGTCTTCAAGAAGCAGATGGACACCGCCAAGGCATCCCCGTCGCTGGCCGAGTGGACGGAGATCACCGACAAGGTGGACCAGGCCATCGCCAAGGTGACGCAGGGCAAGGCGTCCGCCGAGGACGCGCTGGGCACCGCGCAGTCCCAGATCGAAGGGCTCGTGAAGTAGGAGCCATGAGCACCACGACCGGAAAGGCCGCAGGGACGGCCCAGGTGCGGGCCGGTGCGGGCGTCGTCACGGCCCCGGCCGGCGGGCCCGGGGGGCCGCGAAGGCGCCGGAAGCCCTCGATGGGTGTGCAGAACGTGGCCGGCTGGCTGTTCTCCACTCCCTTCCTGGTGCTCTTCCTGGTCTTCATGGCCGTCCCGATCCTCGCCACGCTGGCGATGAGCTTCACCGACTTCGGGCTGCGCAATGTCACGCGCCCGCTGGACGCGGAGTTCATCGGCTTCGGGAACTACGTCAAGCTCTTCCAGGACGACAAGTTCCTCACCTCGCTCTTCAACACGGCGTACTTCGTCGTCGTCGGCGTCCCGCTGACGGTCCTGCTCGGACTGGTCGTCGCGGTCCTGCTGAACAACGGCATCGACCGGGCACGCACCTTCTTCCGCGTCGGCTTCTACGCCCCGGTGGTCACCACCATCGTCGCGGTCGCCGTGGTCTGGCGGTTCGTGCTCGATCCGAGCGACGGGCTCGTGGCGGGCCTCTTCTCCGAAGTGGGGCTCACCGCACCGGACTTCCTCGGCTCGGAGGCCCTGGCCATGCCCTCGCTGATCGCGATGGCGGTCTGGCGCAATCTGGGCACGGTCATGGTGCTCCTCATCGCCGGGCTCCAGGCCGTCCCCACCGAGGTACGCGAGGCGGCGCGGCTGGACGGCGCCGGGGTCTGGCAGGAGTTCCGGCGGATCACTGTTCCGCTGCTGCGCCCCACGCTGCTCTACGCCACGGTCATCACCACCATCGGCTACCTCAACGTGTTCGAGGAGCCGTTCGTGATGACGCAGGGCGGGCCCTCGGACTCCACCCTCACCGTGTCGCTGAACATGTACCGCGAGGGCTTCAACTTCTTCCACATGGGTTATGCGAGCGCCATGGCGTATGTCCTCTTCGTAGTGATCATGGCCATCACGGTGCTGCAGCTCCGACTGCTGAAGGACAACACGAAATGAGCGCCTCCAGTACACCGGGCGGCGCGGTGACGGCGCCGACGCGGCAGCCCGGGCCTCCCCGGCCGGGCCGTGCGGACCGGCGGGACCGGTCCTCCGGCCGTCGCCCCCGGTCCGCGGGCCGGTGGATCCTCGTCCACGCGCCGCTCGCGCTCGGCCTGCTCGTCATGTCGGCGCCGTTCCTGTGGATGGCTCTGTCCGCCTTCAAGACACCCGGTGAGCTGACCGCCAGTCCGACGGTGTGGATCCCGGCCGAGTGGACCCTGGACAACTTCCGGGACCTGCTCGACAAGCTCGATCTGCCGCTCCACTTCATGAACTCGCTGATCGTGGCGGTCCTCGTGACCGTGTCGAACCTGGTGTTCTGCTCGATGCTCGGGTACGCCCTGGCCAAGCTGAACTTCGCCGGCCGCGACAAGATCTTCGGACTGGTGCTCGGCGCCCTGATGGTGCCCGGCAACCTGATGCTGCTCCCGCTCTTCGTGCTGATGAGCAGGATGGGCCTGATCGACTCGTACGCCGGTCTGGTGCTGCCGTTCGCCGCCGGAGCCTTCGGGGTCTTCCTGATGCGGCAGTTCATGCAGTCGATCCCGGACGAGCTGCTGGAAGCGGCCCGGATGGACGGCGCCGGTGAGTGGTACATCTTCTGGCGGATCGTGATGCCCCTGGTGAAGCCCGCCCTGGCGACGCTCTCCATCTTCACGTTCCTGGGGTCCTGGAACAACTTCGTCTGGCCGCTCATCGCCACCAACGACCCCGACAAGTACACCCTGCCGGTCGCCCTGGCCACGTTCGCCACCGACCCCAACCAGGCCGGAGGTTCGAACGGCATGCTCATGGCCGGCTCCTTCCTGATCGTGCTGCCCGTCCTGGTGGTGTTCATCGCCCTCCAGCGGCACTTCACGCAGGGCATCGCCACGGCGGGCATGAAGTAACCCCCGCGTGGCGGCGCCCCGCCGGCCGCACCCCTCCGACCGCTCCGCCTTCCCCACCCTCCACGTACCGGAAAGACATCTCGTGATGACGCACACCCACGTCCCGTTCCCCGAAGGCTTCCTGTGGGGCGCCTCCACGGCCGCCCACCAGATCGAGGGCAACAACACCAACAGCGACTGGTGGGTCAAGGAACACACCGCGGGCACCCACATCCAGGAGCCCAGCCTGGACGCCTGTGACAGCTACCACCGCTGGCGCGAGGACATGGACGTACTGGCCGGGCTGGGCTTCACCGACTACCGCTTCTCCATCGAGTGGGCGCGTATCGAGCCCGCGGAGGGCCGGTTCTCGCGCGCCGAACTCGCCCACTACCGCCGCATGGTCGAGGGCGCCGTCGAACGCGGCCTGCGCCCGATGGTCACCCTGCACCACTTCACCGTGCCGCAGTGGTTCGAGGAGCGCGGCGGCTTCACCTCCGAGGGCGCCACCGAACTCTTCGCCCGGTACGTCGCGGCCTGCGCCCCGGTCATCTCGGAGGGCGTCGGCCACGTCTGCACCATCAACGAGCCCAACATGATCGCCGTCATGGCGGGCCAGGCCCGGCGCGGCGAGATCGGCTTCCCGCCGGCCGGGCTGCCGACCCCGGACGAGGAGACCACCCACGCTGTGATCGCCGCGCACCACGCGGCCGTCAAGGAGGTCCGCGCCATCAACCCGGACATCCGGGTCGGCTGGACCGTCGCCAACCAGGTCTACCAGGCGCTGCCCGGCGCCGAAGCGGTCACGGCGGCCTACCGGCACCCCCGCGAGGACGTCTTCATCGAGGCCGCCCGCGGCGACGACTGGATCGGTGTGCAGTCCTACACCCGGACCCGGATCGGCCCCGACGGCCCGATCCCCACCGCCGACGGCGTCGAGCGCACCCTCACGCAGTGGGAGTACTACCCCGAGGCGGTGGGCCACGCGCTGCGCCACACCGCCGAGGTCGCCGGCCCCGGCATGCCGCTGATCGTCACCGAGAACGGCATCGCGACCGACGACGACCAGCGCCGGATCGACTACTACACCGGCGCGCTGAACGAGGTCGCCGCCGCGCTCCAGGACGGGCTGCGCGTGGAGGGATACCTCGCCTGGAGCGCGCTGGACAACTACGAGTGGGGCTCGTACAAGCCCGCGTTCGGCCTGATCGGCTGGGACCCGGAGACCTTCGAGCGGCGGCCCAAGCCGTCCGCCACCTGGCTGGGCGCCATGGGCCGCACCCGCACACTCCCCCGCCTGGCCGACTGACGCCTCCACCGTCCCACCTGCCGGGCGCCACCCGACCCGCCGGGAGCCGCCCGTACGGTCACGCCCCTACGGGACCCGGCGCCGCCCGACCGCCGCCCGCCCGTACGGGACCCGGCGCCGCCCGACCGCCACCCGACCGCACGGGGCCCGGCGTCACCTGACCGGCACCGGGCCCCGTACACCGCTCGACCCCCTGAACCGCACCGCGTACGTCACGGAACTTCCCCCGTCCCCTTCTGTCACCGGGAGCTGGATCGTCATGGACCGTCGCACGTTTCTCACCGCCGCGGGGAGCGGAGCCGCCGCGCTCTCCCTCGGCGCCGCCTCCGCCCCCTCCGCACTCGCCGCGGCCTCCGCGCCCTCCGCCGCGCGGGACTCCGCCGCTCCGCCTCTGCTGCGCTGGTTCCGCGACACCCACCGCTCCATCGAGGCGATGACCACCGACCTCGGTCTCGCCGTCGACAAGATCGACCTCAGCGCCGCGGGCGGCCCCGTACTCTCCCGCCAGACCTCGCCGACCAACATCGGCTGCGGCCTCTGGTCGACCGTCGCCGCCGCCGGCCTCGGCGTGATCGACGACCGGACCATGGAGCGCCGCCTGGCACGCACCGTGGGCGCCGTCGAAAAGCTGGAGCGCCACCACGGCTTCTGGCTCAACTGGTACGACGCGCACGACGGTTCGGTGCTGACCAAGTGGCCGGAGACGGGCGCCCCGGTCCGCCCCTTCCTCTCCTCCGTCGACAACGCCTGGCTGATCACCGGGCTGCGCATCGCCGCCGACGCCGCGCCCGCGCTGCGCCCCCGGATCGCCCGCCTGCTCGCCACGGCCGACTGGTCGTACTACTACACCCCGTACGACCCCGCCGACCCGGTCGCCGGACCGGGGCAGCTGCGCGGCGGCTTCTGGACTGACACCGGGGAGCCGACGGGACACCACTACGGGGCCCTCAACACCGAGCCCCGCATGGCGAGTTACCTCGGCATCGCGGACGGTTCACTGCCCTCCGACCACTACTGGCACATGCTGCGCACCATGCTCCCGGAACACGAGCAGGAGCAGCGCCCGGGGGGCCGGTACGAGGTCATGGACGGGGTCCGCGTCTGGCAGGGGCACTACACCCACCGCGGCCGCGCGCTCGTTCCGACCTGGGGCGGTTCGATGTTCGAGGCGCTGATGGTGCCGCTCTTCGTCCCGGAGCCGGAGTGGTCGCCCCGGTCCTGGGGCCTCACCCACCACCGGTACGTCCGCGGCCAGATCGAACACGGCCTGGAGGAGGCGGCGTACGGCTACTGGGGCTTCTCCCCCGCCAACATTCCCGAGGGCGGATACCAGGAGTACGGGGTCGACGCGATCGGCATGCAGGTCGACGGGTACGCCTCCAACACCGACCGGACATACACCACGGACGGCGCGCCGCTGCCGCCGCCGTCCGCGTTCACCAACGGAGTGGTCACGCCGCACGCCTCCTTCCTCGCCCTGCCGTACGCGCCCCGCGAGGCGGTCGCCAACCTGCGCGCGCTGGACCGGGACTTCGGCGCGTACCACGACGGCTACGGCTTCCGTGACTCCGTCAATGTCTCCACGGGCCGGGTGAGCGACTTCGTCCTGGCCCTGGACCAGGGCATGATCGCGGCCGCCCTGGCACAGGCGATCCGGCCCGGGCTGCTGCAGCGCCCGTTCCGTACGGGGGGCTTCCGCGCCCGGGTCCACCGACATCGGCCCACTCGCCAGCGAGCGGGGCCGCGCGGATCTGGAGGAACTGGTCGAGGACGCGCTGGGCCGGGGAGCGACCGCGCTGT
>NZ_JBFBJB010000075.1:0-42291 GCF_040685895.1 Streptomyces sp. NPDC088124
GTCGACCCCGCCTTCGTCCTCAGCGAAGCCCTCGCCCTGCCCCAGCCCTCCTGACGAAAAGCCGGCCGGCGGCTCAGCGCCGACGCGGTGGCGTCGGCGAGCGGCCCGATGTCGTCGGCCGTGAGGGCCGACACCGTCAGCCGTACGCCTCGGGGCGCCGCGGTCCTGAAGCGCGCGCCGGGGGCGACCGCCCACCCCGCGTGCAGCAGCCGCGCCACCGCGCCGGTCTCGTCGGCCACCGGAACCCAGACGTTCATGCCGCTGCGGCCGTGCGCCACGACGCCCCGGTCCGCCAGCGCCGTGACGAGCCCGTCCCGCCGTTCCCCGTAGGCGCGCGCGACGGCGGGTACGTCCACCGCTCCCGAGGTCCACAGGTGGACGACGGTCCGCTGGAGCAGCCGGCTCACCCAGCCGGGGCCGAGCCGCTGACGTCCCTGGACCCGGTCGATGGTCAGCGCGTCCCCGCTGAGCACCGCGAGCCGCAGATCGGGACCGTACGCCTTGGCGGTCGACCGTACGAACGCCCACCGGTCCGTGACCCCGGCCAGCGGATGGAGCGGCAGGTCCACGATGCTGTGGCCGTGGTCGTCCTCGATGAGCAGGACCTCGGGGCGGTCCGCGAGGAGGACGCGCAGCTCCGCGGCCCGACCGGCGCCCATCGAGGCGCCGGTCGGGTTCTGCGCGCGGCAGGTGACGACGACCGCGCGGACGCCGTCCCGCAGCGCCCGGTCCAGGCCGTCCGGGAGCGGCCCTTCGTCGTCCACCCCGACGGGGACGAGCCGCAGTCCGAGCGCCGGGACGAGATCCAGCAGGCTGCCCCAGCCGGGGTCCTCCACGGCGACGGCGTCACCGGGGCGCAGATGCGCGGCCAGGACGCGTTCGATGGCGTCCAGCGAGCCGGAGGTGACGGCGACCGGTCCCGGCGGCACCCCGTCCGCGTCCAGCCCCGCGCGGGCGAGGCGCGCCAGCTCCGGGTCGACGGGCTCCTGTCCGTACAGCCCGGGACGGCGGGCGTGGTGGCGCGCGGCGGCGGCGAGCGCGTCGCCCAGCGGGGGCAGCAGGGCCGGGTCGGGGTTGCCCTCGGAGATGTCCCGTACGCCGGGCGGCGCCTCGACGCGGATGGAGCCGCGGGCGGTGCTCGCCGGACGGGGCCGCACCCGGCTGCCCCGGCGGCCGGCCGTCTCGATCACCCCCCGGTCGCGCAGGGCGCGGTAGGCGGCCGCGACGGTATTGGGATTGACCCCCAGCTCGGCCGCCAACTCCCGCATCGGGGGCAGCGGTTGGCCCGGCGCCAGCTCTCCGGAGCCGACCCCTCGCTCCACGCTGGCGGAAATCTCCGCGGCACCTCGGCCGGTAATCCGATACTCTCCTAGCACAAAGAACACTATGCACTAGTGCAATGGAGAAGGCAAATGCCCGAGACCACCGACACCGCACAGACCGCCCGGCCCACCGGGAACACCACCGGGAGCACCGCCTACCGGCCCACGGCCCGCACCGTCCCCACCCGTTCCAAGGAGCGGGCCGCGTACGACCACGGACTGGTGCACGGGATCCTCGACGAGGCGTACCTCTGCCACCTCGGGTTCGTCCGCGACGGCGCCCCGGTCGTGCTGCCGACGCTCTACGCGCGGGTGGGCGAGCGGCTGTACGTGCACGGCTCGACGGGCTCACGCCCGCTGCGCATGGCGCGCGGCGCCCGGACCGGAGCCGACGCGGACACAAGCACCGGCACGAGCACCGGCACGGACGCCGGCCCCGGCACGGGGGCGGCCGGGAAGCCGGACGCCGGCCTCGCGGTCTGTCTGACCGTGACCCATGTCGACGGTCTGGTGCTGGCGCGCTCCGCCTTCCACCACTCGATCAACTACCGCTCGGTGGTGGTCCACGGCACCGCCCACCAGGTCACCGACCCCGAGGAGCGGCGCATGGCACTCGACGCGATCGTGGACCAGGTCGTCCCCGGCCGCGCCGCCGACTCCCGACCCGCCAACGCGCGCGAGCTGGCCGCGACCGCCGTGATCCGGCTCGATCTGGACGAGGTCTCCGCCAAGGTCCGTACGGGCGGCCCCAACGACGAGCCCGAGGACGCCGTCCTCCCGCACTGGACGGGGGTGGTCCCTCTCGTACGCGGCTACGGCCCCCCCGAACCGGCCGCCGATCTCGACCCGTCCGTCGCGGTGCCCGGCTACCTCTCCGCCCTCTGAGGCCGGACCGGGTCCTCCCGATCCGGTTCCGCCGCCGGGATCTCGCCCAGGGCGCCCGCGCCGCCGGCGACCGGTCCCGACGGCGCCTTGGGCGTCGACGACTGGGCGATGAAGGCGCCGACGAGGACGACGGCGCCGCCGAGGATCTGCGGGGCGGAGAGATGCTCCCGCAGCAGCACCCAGGCCAGCACGGTCGCGACGACCGCCTCCAGGCAGGCCACCACACCCGCCACCTGCGGGGAGAGCCTGCGCACCGAGATCACTCCGGTGACGTACGCCAGCACGGTCGCGATCAGCACGATCCAGCCGAGCAGCAGCCCGGCCGCGATCCGCGAGCCGCCGAAGTCCACCGAGCCGCCGAGGACCGCCCAGTCCATGCCCCACGGGCGGGCCACGGCGGTCAGCACCACGGCCCCGACGATCAGCCCGTACGCGATCACACCGAGCGGATCGGGGGCGTCCGCCCCGTCGCTGCCCTGGTCGGACAGGACGAAGTAGCCGACCTGGCAGCAGGCCGCGCCGAGCGCGAGGAGCACCCCGACCGGGTCGAGCCCGAGCCCGGCCCACACCTCGACCACACAGGCGAGCCCGCCCACCGCGAGGACGACCCCGACGGCGGCGGCGCGGGTGACCGGCCGGCGCTGGACGAAGCGGACCCAGAGCAGGACGAGCGCGGGGGCGAGGTATTCGATGAGCAGCGCGACACCGACGGGGATCCGGGAGAGCGCGGCGAAGTAGCAGGCCTGGACGCCCGCGACGGCCAGCAGACCGAACCCGGCGAGCAGCGCGGGCCTGCGGCGCACCAGCGCGCGGTGGCGCCAGGCCACCGGGAGCATGATGAGGGCGGCGCCCGTGACCCGTAGCCAGACCACATGGAGCGGATCGAGCCCCGCTTCGATCAGCGGCTTGGCCGCGACCCCCGAACCACCGAACGCGAACGCCGAGCCCAAGGCCAGTGCCAGGCCGACGTTCCTCCCCTGAGACGCGTGCATGGCGTCATCATGACAGCTCGCGTCAGGAGCGTCATCCGCGTGACACCTGTCGAGACGACCGTGGCCCGGCGGGGGCCCGGGATCACGCCCGGCCGGAGAGGCGGGACAGCCGTCGCTCCAGGGTTCCGGCGTCGGCCCCGGCCCGTTCCAGCACCTCGGCCGCGCGGCAGTCCCGGTCGGCGAGGAGCGCGGCCAGCAGATCGAGCCCGCTGATCCGCGGTTCGCCGTTACGGGCCGCCCGGTCCAGGGCGCCCGCCATCGCGGCGAGCGCCTGCGGGGACCAGCCGGTCACGGCCCGGTCGGCGGCGTCACGCGGCACGGGCACCGCCGGGACGGACCCGGAGTCCTCCACGGTGGCCTGCCAGCGCAGCCCGTAGCCGATGCTCCGCTGGACGAGATAGCCGAGCACCCGGACCACACGTTGATCGCCACCGAAGACATCCCGTACCAGCGGGTCCGTCTCCAGCAGGGAGTGCAGCAGATGGGCGGTGTCGACCTGGGCGTCCCCACCGCGCAGCGCCCTGCGACGCGCGCCGGCGAGCACCGACACCAGCTCCGCCGTGAGCCGGGATTCGGCAGCGGCACGGACCGGCGTGACACCGGCGCGCTCCGGGGCGGGTGATACCGGCACCACGGGTGAAGGCTTCTGCACGCTCCCACCCCATCAGTCCCCCGCGCCCGGGGCATCCCCGGCGGGAAGCATCTTCGTGTCCGACGGAGGGTGGGCACATCGGGACGAGTCCTCCTCCTTGCGGATGAGATTCCCCTGTTACTTCCCCGATGCGCCCTTCCGGACCCTTCCGCGCTCATCCCCGAGCAGACGCTTGGCCGAGGCCCCGCGGCGCCCCGGCGGACACCGGGAACACCGCGGGGCCTTGCGGGCAGTCGGCCGCGCGGGCGGTCAGTCCTCGTCGGCGAGGATCAGATAGAGCTTCTTGCGGGATTCGTTGATGACCGCCAGGGCCTTCTCCCGCTGCTCGGGAGAGCCGGTCTTCCAGACCTGTCCGAAGGCTTCCATCAGCCCGAATCCGGCCTGCCGTATCTCGTTCATCGACTCCCAGTCGATGCCGCGGCCGGCCTCTTCCCACGGAGCGTCGGGCCCCGACTCAGCCTCGGCCGCACCGGCCTCAGTGAGGGTGAACAGCTTCTTGCCGCCCTCGCTCCGGCTCTCGATCAGCCCCTCGTCCTCCAGCAGTTGGAGGGTCGGGTAGACCGATCCCGGGCTGGGGCGCCAGGCCCCGCCGCTGCGCTCGCCGATCTCCTGGATCATCTCGTAACCGTGCATCGGCCGGTCCTTCAGCAGCGCCAGGATCGAGGCGCGCACATCACCGCGCCGCGCCCTCCCCCGGCCTCCGCCGCGCCCCCTGCCGCCCCCGCCGAAGGGACCGCCGAACGGCGGGCCGAACGGCCCGAAGGCCCCGCGCCGCCCCTCGAAGTCACCCCGGCCGGGGTGGCCGGGCCCGCAGTGACCGGATCCCGGTCCGTGCTCGTGTCCATGTGAACGCATCGCTACGCTCCCTTCATCGTTGATCTGTCGCGATGCGTCAACGATATATCGGAACCTGTCGCATGGCAAGGGAATCACAGCGACGATCACTGACCTGTGACAGAGATCTTGGGGCGACTGTCACCGAAGTCGAGCCGAGGTCACTTTGTGTCAACGAAGGTGGGCCACTGCTTTGCTTGTGACATCGAAGATGGGCCGATGGCGGCCGCTTGGGGTGCGAAGCACCGTGTGTCAGGTGACAGCGGACCCTTGGGAAGCCTTCTGATCACGGGACCGCGGAATGTCGATGAGAGCGGACAGCACTTCGGGACGGTTGAGTGCTTGGGTTGGGCGGTTGCTCGGCTGCTGGCTGGAGGAGTCGGTTTCGGCCCATGGGCGGTGCGTTCAGGGTTGCCCGGCCGCCTGTCGACAGGCGCGTGCGTAGTCCAGTACCAGAGGACGGTGGTCGTCGGCACGCCAGGCGAGCGCGAGCCGGCTGGGGGAGATACCACGCACCGGGCGGGTGACGACGCCACTCAGGGCAATCAGTGGTGCGTTCCCGCTGGCCAGCAGGCAGACGCCGCGTCCGTCCACGAGCGCTTCGTACGTCTCGTCAGTACTGGCGATCTCAGCCCCGATGCGCGGCGGCCTGCCACCGCGGGCGTCAAGCGCGAGCCAGTAATCCCGGAGCGCCCCTGCGCTCTCCGGTAGCGCGAGGAAGGGCTCGTCCAGCAGGTCGGCGAAGTCGACGGCTTCGCGAGCGGCCAGTGGATGCTCCTGGGACATGGCGACCAGGCGTGGTTCCTCGGCCACCACCACGCAGGTGTAACGGTCGAGTTCAGGCAGGGGCAGCCAGACGAAGGCGAGGTCGCTGGAGGTGTCCGAGAGGCCTGCGGTCGAGTCCTCCCAGCTGACCTGGCGCAGTTTCACGGTGGCGTCGGGGTGCGCGTCGGTGAACCGGGATCTGATCGCTGGCAGCAGACCGCCGCGGCCCGGGCTGGTGCTCATCCCCACGAGGAGTGTCGTCCGCTGCCCGGCCTTGGCGACCTCGACCGCCTCCCGCGCGGCGTCCCAGACGGCGAGCACCTGGTGGGCATGGGGCAGCAGCGCGGCACCCACCGGCGTGAGCCGGACACCCTGCCGGTCGCGCTCGAACAGCGGCGCGCCGAGCTGCCGTTCCAGCATCCGGATCTGCTTGCTCAGCGCGGGCTGAGAGACGAATAGCCGCTCGGCAGCACGGGTGAAATGCAGTTCCTCCGCCACGGCGGCGAAATACCGAAGATCCCTCCCATGCACATCCATAACCATTGGTTATCACAGCGGGTCTTGGACGGGCGAACGATGCCCCCGGCAGGGTTGAACCCGAAAGGTCCGCAGCACTTTCCGGGAAGGGATGTCCGATGACCAAGGTATGGCTGGTGACCGGGGCGAGCAGCGGCTTCGGCCGGGCGATCACCGAGGCGGCGGTCGCCGCCGGGGACGTGGTCGTGGCAACCGCGCGCCGCGTCGACGCGCTGGCAGGCCTGGTCGCCGCGCACCCCGACCAGGTGGAGGCGCTGCCGCTCGACGTCACCGACACCGCAGGGATCGAGGCCACCGTGCGGGATGTGGCGGACCGTCACGGCAGGGTCGATGTACTGGTCAACAACGCCGGACGCAGTCACGTCGGCGCCGCCGAGGAGACCACCGACGCCGAATTGCGGTCTCTGTTCGACCTGCACTTCTTCGGACCCGCCACACTGGTCCGGTCCGTGCTCCCGCATATGCGCGCCCGACGCAGCGGCGCGATCGTCCAGATGAGCAGCATGGGCGGCCAGATGTCCTTCGCCGGGTTCTCCGCCTACAGCGCCACCAAGTTCGCTCTGGAAGGATTCTCAGAGGCGCTGGTCGACGAGGTGCGCCAGCTCGGCATCAAGGTACTGATCGTCGAGCCCGGAGCCTTCCGCACCAGCCTGATGGGCAACATCAGCGCCAGTGAGGAGATCGCAGACTACGCCGAGACGGTCGGTCCCACCCGGCGGATGACCCAGACCGGCGGCGGCGCGGAACCGGGCGACCCAGCCAAGGCCGCGGCGGCGATCCTGGCCGCCCTGGACGCCGAGCAGACCCCGCTGCACCTGCCCCTGGGCAGCGACGCGGTCGACGCGGTCCTCGCCCATCTCGACGCCGTCCGCTCCGACGTCACCACCTGGGAGAAGACCGCTCGCGATACCGCCTACCCGCGATAAGGGCAGCGTGACTGGCAACCGGTTTGCCTCAGTGAAGGTTGACCGCTTCGGTGGGCCGCGCCGAATAGGCGATCGATGATCGTTTCGGCTACTGGTGTGTCTTCGGTGTCTCACGGCCTCGGGACTGGTAGGGGTCTGTGATCAGGTGACCTGTAATTGAGGGCTCGGGCTGCCTCCGATTACTGTGAGTTTCCGTCAGGGGCGGCCTCGGGTAGCACTTTGTGTTGCGGTGTCGGGATCGATGCCTTGGTGCCGTAGCCGCGCGCGGACCCTCTCCCACCGCTCAGCGGGCAACTCCCACCCGATCGCCGATCCGGTGTCGCTCGCGGAGAAGGAGACTCCTGATCCCGTCGGCCCCCAGATCTCTGCGGAGATGGTGTGCGGCACGAGGGTGATGAACCATTCGCGCTGCCGTTCGTCCGTCAAGTCCAGGACAACGGCGGTCTCCCCTTCCCGGGCGCCCGTCGCGTCGGCGATGGCGGTGAGGGCGGCCTGGGCATCCGGAGGCCAGGGGAGGTCGGAAATGAGGTCAATGTCCGTCGAAGCCGCGTCAGGTGCCACCTCCCTTATCACCTCTTCAACCACTGTCCTCGCTGTTTCTGGGGCGGTGCCTTCCTGGAGGAAGAGGTCAAGCGAACGTGGCTTATGGCCATCGCGGCTTCGAAAGGACCGTGTGAGCTCGGTGAGCGCGCGCGTGAGTGAGTGTTTGGCGGACATCGGGCTGTCGTCTCCTCTGGTGAGGTTTTGCGCGAAACATTTCATCGGGTGTGGTCGCCGGGTGCGTAGTTCTTCCAGGGGGCTCCGGCTTCGGTGGCGATGCGGGTGGTGCTCTTGTCGTGGTAGCCCAGTGCTTGGGCGATGACGGGCGCCGGGGCCTGGAGGACGAGCTGGCGGATGGCCGAGGTGCGGCCTTTCTCGGCCGGGACGCCGAGTTTCCGCAGCGCGTCGCGCAAAGTGCCGGGGCTCACCGGCTGGCTCGGGCGGCGGCCGGGGAAGAGCCAGGGCGAGTTCTGGTTGATGGCAGGGGTGTTGGCGGGCAGGGCCTGGAGATAGTCGAGCAGGAGGTCGGCCACCGGCTCGGGGACTGGGGTAGGCGGGTCGCCGAGCCGGAGTGTGACGTGCTGGCCGTCATGGACAACGTCGTCGGTGGTCATGCGGACGATTCGGCTGACGGGCTGTGCGAACAGCAGGACGAGGCAGGCGGCGAGTCGGACTCTCGGTGAGGTGCTGTCGTCGGCGAGAACCCGTTGCAGGGCGGCGATGCGCTGGTGTTGGCCCATCGGGTGGGGGTTGGTGGTCGGGCGGTTCGGGATGGCGAGCCGCGGCATGTGGCGGGTGCCCATGCACCAGCGTAGGAATGTCTGCGCGGGGCGCCGGGTGGCGTACTTCTCCGCGTGCCAGGCATCGAGATCGGTCTGGGTGCAGGAGTCCAGCGTGACGTGCCGGGCGGAGAGCCAGACCAGGAGGAGCCGGCTTGGGTGATCTGCTGACGGGATTCCTGCGTCGTGCTGGCGCCCAGCGGGCTCTTGGCCGCCTTGGCGCGGAGCTTGCGGAGCTGGTGCCAGGTGGCGAAGTGCTGGAGTATGCGGGCGTGTTCGACGTCCTCCGTGGCGGCGATCCGCTGGGCGAGCCACCGCTCGAACAGCAGGAGTCGGCGGTCGAGGTGCGGCAGGACGCCGCTGTCCATGAGCAGGTCGCGAAGGTAGGCGGCGGTCCGCCAGTTCGGCAGGGCCTGGATGGCGTCGTGTGTGAGCGGCACTGTTCCGGTGGCGAGGTCTCGTAGCAGGGCCGGGACTTGCGGGTTGCGGAGCCAGATCAGCCGGCTCTTCGGGCGGTCCAGGCTCACCAGGAGCTGGTGCAGCGGGATCAACTGCGGGTAGATGCGGCCGGTGCCGTCGTCCAGGAGGGCGGTGAGCTGGTCGGAGAGGGTGCAGCGTTCGCAGAGCCGTCCGCCGAGAAGCAGGCCCTCGAAGCCGCAGCGGTCGCAGAAGAAGTCGCGGCTGATGCCTGCGCAGTCCCGGCAGACCGCGGTTCCCGCCGCGTTCCGGCCGGGAAGCAGTCGCTCGGTTCCGCAGTCGGGGCAGCGGCCTCGGTCCCGCGTGGCCCGTTCGTAGCAGGTGCGGCAGATAGGTCCGTCTGACCAGTTCGCGGACTTGGCAGCGCGGCGGCCGCAGCGTGCGCAGGTGCGTATGTGCCACCGCTCGTATTTCTCGCGGCTGTCGTAGGCCGGGCTCACGAGTCGGGGGTGATCCGGGCGCGCTTGGGCCGGATGGTGTTGGCCAGGTCCACGACGTCGGCGCCACCGGAGGCGGCGGTGCGGCGCGGGGCGACGTTCTCGGCCCGGGTGGCGATCAGGTCGGCGGGAGTGACATCGAGGATGTCGCAGAGCGCGGCCAGGACCGGCAGGGAAAGCCGTTCGGGAGTCTGGGTGACCAGGCGCCAGACCTGGACCGAGGACAGCTCGATGCCGCGTTCGGCGAGCAATGGGGAGAGGTCGGAGGCGGCGAAGATGCCGCGGGTGGCCATCACCTCGCGCAGTCGCCACTGGTAGCTGACCTGGCGTTTCATCAAGCCCTCCTCGCTGGCCGCAGAGCGGCCTGCATCGTCGCGTCCAACGCTCTCCGCAGGGTGCGGGTGCGGAAGTCGGAGGAAACACACGTGTAGATCGCGGTCGTGGATGCGTGTTCGTGTCCGACCTGTTCCTGGATTATCTTTAGTTCGCTGAGCTGGCAGGCTGTTGACCTGCGTGTTTGTGTTGTGGCCGTTGTCCGTGACGTAGCTGATGAGGGCATTGGGGGGCCTTTCAGCACGGGCCGATCGTTACCGACCTGGGATTGCTTGTCGATGGTCTCTTGGAGGGTCTCCCGGGCGTCGGCCATTCGTCGGCAGTCGGAGGCTGCGGAGGAGGTATCCAGTGGCACGCGCGGCGGCCTCTTCAGTAGGTTCTGCGGATGCGGCAATTCGCGGACATCGAAGACCTGTCGGGGCTCGTGCGTGACGCACTGGGAGCGGGATGCCACGTTGTCGCGGTGGACCGGTTGCGCGGGGGAAGCAAGAAAGGGGTGTACCGGGTCCGGCTCGATGGAAGCCACCCGGCGAGTCTGATCATCTACAGCTGGGCCGAAGCTGAGAACTTCTGGCCAGGCGCGCACGAAGGCGACTTGGCTGACCCGTTCGCGCCCGCCTCCGGGCTGGTCCCGTTCCTCACCGCGCAGCGGAGCTTGAACAGCCTCGGGGTGCGGGTTCCACAGGTGCTTCTGGCGGATGACAGTCGTCGCCAGTATCCGGCGGACGTCGCCGTGGTCGAGGATGCCTCCGGCAGCACGCTCGAAGCACTCTTCGAAACCGATCCCACGCGCGCTGCGGGAGCCCTCGGGGACCTCGCCGAGATGCTTGAGGTGATGCACCGGCACCAGGCCCAGCACTACGGCAGGGCGGACCTGTTGGAGCGGGGCGGCTCCGCATCCGAGATCTCGTGCGAGCGACGGGTCCTCGACCGCGCCATGCGTGACCTTGAGGAGGCGGCGGGGCGTGACGGCAGGATCGCGGCAGCCGGCACGGCAATGTGCGACCGTCTGCAGGAACTGGCTGATCGGGTGAGCCCTCGCGCGCAATACGGACTGATCCACGGTGAACTCGGACCCGACCACGTCCTGGTCGACGCCGAAGGTCACCCTGTCCTGATCGACATCGAGGGCCTGATGTACTTCGACGTCGAGTGGGAGCACGTCTTCCTCCGGCTCCGCTTCGGCGAGTGGTACCCCGCCCTGGCCCGGCCCGGTCTCGATCCGCAGCGCCTCGACCTCTATATGCTCGCGATGCGTCTGTCGCTGGTAGCCGGTCCACTGCGTCTCCTTGACGGTGACTTCCCCGACCGGGCGTTCATGCAGGGGATCGCTGAGCACAACCTGAAAGAGGCGCTGGCGCTCCTGCCGTTGGTGTAGCCGGATACACAGGGCCGCGCCGAGCACCCGTCTACTCGACACGATCAGCTCGAACGGGTGGGCGGGGAAGCTGACGCTGGCGGTGGGGAACCGGGTGACCGTCGACAGGGTTGCTTGCGCCTGCCCGTGGTGAGTTGGTACGGGTCGTCGCGGCGCGTTGTTCGCCGAGGGCACGGGCGAGTTGCTCGCGGAGTTGCTGGTTCTCTTCGGTGAGCCGCCGGATGCGCGCGTTGGCGGCTTCGAGCCGTCGCAGCAGCGAAGCATCGGAAGTGCGCTGACGTGCGGGAACCAGCGATCTGGGTTCCCGGCGGTGTGCTGCCCGCAGTCGCTCGATCTCTGCTCGCAGGTCCGGCTGGGCATAGAGCCAGGACCGGGATACTCCGGCCTGCTTCGCGACGGTCTCGAATGTGACCGGCTCGCCTGCGGCGTCGAGGGTGCGGAGGGCCTGGATGGCTTTGGCGCGGGTGTACTCGCTGCGGCGGCGGGCGGCGTCGACGATGTGTCGGCTGTTGTCAGCTCGCATCGGCGGTCGCCTCCGACTGCCCGGGGTCGGACTCCAGACCGGTGATGATCTTCTCCAGGTTGCCGAGGACCTGGCGGTTCATCTCGGCCACGCGTGCTTGGCCACGGGCCTCGGCGGCGGAGACGATCTGCAGCAGTTGCTGCCGTTGCTCACGGTGCTGCGGCAGGAACTCGGGGGTCGTTACGAACATCGGACATGTCAAGCAAGCGTTGGCATGCGGACAGGTCTTCTGTACTGGCAGACCGCAGTAGCCGTTGGGCAGGGCCTGGGTCACACGGCCGAGCCGCTGCTTGGCCCATGTGGCCTCGGCCAGAGGGCCTTGGGGGTCGACGATGACGCTTTCACCCTGGATGTTGACCTTGCGGGCCTTCTCCCAGTGCCGGCGGACCGTGGTGTCGTGCAGCCGGGCATAGTGGGCTGTCATCTCGCCGGAAGAGTGATCGAGAAGGACGCGTACAACTTCCTGCGGGACGTCTCGGTTGATCAGTCTGGTTCCAAAAGTGTGGCGCCATTGATGGGGCGTCAGATGGACGGCCCGGCCCTGTTCGTCGCGGACGTCGCACCGCTCCAGCCAGAGGTCGAGCTGCCCGCGGTAGGAGTGCGTGGTCAGTGGCCGGGTGCCGTCGGGGTTCATCCGGGGTGCCGGGAACAGCCACCGGCTGCCACTGGGCCAGCGGTCCAGGACGCGCTGCTGCTGCGTGGTGATCTCGTTCTCGACTTCCTCGTCGATCGGGACCAGGGCTTCGCGTTTCATCTTCCGGTTGAGGTAGCGCACGTAGGCGGCGCCGTCGGCGTCCCGGATGATGCAGTCGAAGGCCAGGTTGCAGGCGTCGCCGACGCGCAGTCCGCAGCGCATGAGGATCAAGGTCAGCACGCGGCCGTCGGGGTTGTGCCAGCGGTCGAGGTTGGCGGGCTGCTCGACCTGGGCCATCACGTGCTCGGCCAGCGCCCGGGGTAGTCGCTTGTCGGGGCGGGGGAAGTCGTCGGGGTAGAAGGTCGCATTCGCCGGGAGACTCCGGTCCCAGACGTGGCGGCGCACGGCGTTGAAGAAGGCGTTGAGCGAGCCGATGTCCCGGCTACGGGAATGGGTCGAGCGCGGGTCCAGGGCCAGGTCGGCGAGATAGCGTTCCAGCACGGTCCGGTCCACGCGGGCGAGCTTGTCGGCGGCGACGCGGGGATCGGCCAGGAATCCGGAGAAGCGGTTGAGGGCAAGGATGTCGACGACGGCCTGGTTGATGCTGCGGCCGATACTCAACCGCCAGCGCACGAATCGCTTGGCCGGCTCGCGCAGCCACGGCTGGGTGATGCGGTCGAACCGCAGCCGTGCCCGGGTGCCCTCGATGCCGAGCCGGCGCAGTTCCCATACGTCGCGCGGGAACTCGCTCTCCCAGCCGTTGCCGTGGACGAGGTCTTCCAGATGCATGTACGCATAGCGCAGGAAGGCCAGTTGCCCGTTCTGGCTGTGGCTGGCACCTCGCATCGCCGCGTAGTACTCGCTCCACCGCTCCATCGGCCACTCCAGCAACGACGCGGTGCCGCTGGCAGCGGCCAGTCGGATCACCGGGGCGACAGCCGAGCTGTGGGTGTTGACCTGCCGGTCGTCGTGACGGCACTGGAGTGCGTACTGCAGCTCCAGTCGCAGCTGCCGCTGGCCGTCCAACGGTCGGAAGTCGAACCGGTCGTCGCCCGCTGCCTCGCAGCGGCGTACGAACTCCTCGATCTCGGGGCGGCCGACGGCCTGCCAGCGGGAGTTGTGGTTGTGGCAGAACGGCGACTTCCCCTGAGCCCACAGGGTGCAGAACGACAGCCGACAGACCCGGCGGCCGTCGTCTTCGACCACTCGGAGACCCGCGGTCCAGATCTTCTTGTCGGGTTTGCCCGCTCGCTCCCAGAAGCCGTTGTGGCTCACGCGTAGGCCCTGACGGGCCGCTCCGAAGCGGCATCCGGCGATGGCGCAGGCGGTCAGCTCGGACCGCCCGACCGGATCGGCTCCGGGATCGGCGATGAACGCTTCAACGTCCGGGTTCCCGCGGCGTTGCCAGCGGTAGTAGTGGCCGCGGCAGAGCTGGCGGGTGCGGGGCTGGCGCGGGCAGCCGGGAACCCGGCAGGCACCCAGACCGAAGATCAGTTCCCCAGGCTCGGGGATGAACACATCCACCCGGAACTCCGGCCGGACGGCAGCCATCAACTTGCCCAGCAGTCCGGCGCCGGGAGACGGAAGGGCGAAAGTCTCCTGGCTCACCAGCGCACCTCCCGGCCGGTCAGGAATCCTGCGGCCTCCAGAGCACGGCGGGCGTCCTCCACCGACAGGTGGCCGTAGATGTCGTGCGTGGTGGCGATCGAGGAATGTCCTAGCAAAGTGCTGACCACTCGATCGGCACTCCCTGCCGCAGGAGCAAGGTCGCTCGGGTATGCCGGAGCCAGTGGGGGTCGAAGTCGATGCCGGTGTCGCGGCGCAGTCGCAGGACGAGATCGTAGACGGACGCGTAGGTCAGCGGGCGCCCGTAGGAGCCGCCCCACAGATTGACGAACATGTAGTCGCTGTCGAGGTCGCCGTACTCACCGTGGAGGTAGTCGGCGTAGAGCCGTACGATCTCGGGGCCGACGGGAACGGTGCGGGGCGATGCGGACTTGGCCCTCGCCCGGTTGTCGTTGACGCGCGGTATGACGGTCAACTCGCCTTCTGCCGCAGCCAGATCCTCGTGCCGCAAGCCCAGAGCTTCGCCGATCCGGACGCCGGTCTCCCACAGCAGTGCGAACAGGAACCGGTCCCGCAGCCGGGTGCAGGCGTCCAGGATCGCCTGGACCTGGGCGGCCGTCAGGATCGTCGGATGCATGCGAGGCGTCTTCAGCTTGATCGTGCGACGCCGCTCCGGCTGTCCGCCGGCCAGGTGGTAGAGGAATGGCTTCCAGCCCGTGCGGCGGGCGCGGACCGGCTGCAGTTCGGTGACAAGGTCGCCGAGGTCCACTCCGTGGCGTGCGTGGAAGACGTACAGACCGCTGACGGCGGAGAGCTTCCGGTTGACCGTGGTGACCCCGCAGTGATGCTCCGCCGAGGGCAGCAACGTCACACCGCCATGCCGTCCCGCAGGCGGCAACCGGAGCCAGGCAACGAACTCGCCCAAGTTCTCCAGCCGGACCTCACGCCAGTCCAGACCGCGTCGGTCGAGGAAAACGAACCAGTCCTTCAGATCATGGGCGTATGCCTTGATCGTGTTCGGAGACCGCTCGATGTCGGTCAGGTAGGCGAGGTAACGCTCGATCGGCTCGACTATCCCGCCTTCATTGCCGAGGACCGTCCATGACTCAAGCGACGAGTCGGGCATCAGCACCCGTTGCACCAGCATCAAACCTCCCGGAGAACTGCCTGGTGGACGGCGGTAGATAACCACCTCCACCACACAGATCGCCGCCCGCCCCAGGCTCGTGCTGCACGTCATGGACACACTGCTGAGGACTCAAGAGAACCTGGACGAACCGGGCGTCCATGCCCATCTCGATCAGGTGGGTGACGTAGGACCTGCGGAAGGAGTGGAAGTCGAGTCCGTCGTCCAGGCCGAGGGCGTCCCGGTAGGTGGTGAAGCGGGTATTCATCTGGGAGAAGCCGACCCGGGCCGAGCGCTCCGAAGGCCACAGAGCCCCGGAGCCGGCAGTGGGAAACAGCGGACGCACCTCCTCGTTCCACTGCTGGAGGATCTCCGCCGACCAGTCGAAGACGGTCAGCACGCTGCGGCGCTTGGGCGGCGAGCCCTTCTTCGCCTTCCCGTGGCGCACGTAGAGGACGCCGTACTCGCCGAACTCGGGGCCTTCGGGGTTGCGTCCGAAGTCAACCGCGTCCAGCATCCGCGTCTCGTTGCGGCGCAGGCCGAAGGCGTATGCGGTCTTGAACAGCATCGCGTCGCGGAATGCGGGCAGCCAGCCCTTGCGGCCCCGGCCGCGGACCCTGCCGACTTGGTCGTCGGCGTGGTCGAAGAACGCCTGCAACTCCTGCCGGGTGAAAGCCCGTTTACTTGGGTCTGCCTCGGCTTCCTCCACGTGCACCGCGGTGTTCCACTCGTGCACCACCTGAACCGGATGGGCGCCGAAACGCTCCTCGCAGGTCACCGCCCATCCATAGGCGGGATCGGTGATGAAGGAGCAGAAGGACCGGACCGATCCCTGGTAATTGCGGAGCGTGGAACGGCGCAGGTGCTGCACCGACCGCAGGTCACCCAGCCACTCGTCGACCATCTGCGGCGACCAGGCCCAGGGGAACGTGTCCGCGTGCCGGACGAAGGCGCGTACCACCTTCTCCCGGCCCTCGATCGTAGAGAACGCCAGGTTCCGCGCGAGCTGCTGGTTGCGCCAGCCGTCCAGCATTGCCGTGAACACCTGCTCGTCCGGCCGCAGCAGCGGCAGGTCACCTACCAGATGCAGCCCGACAGCCCCCGGCGCGAGCCTGTTCCCACCCACGAATGACTACCCTCCGCCGCCTACATCAGACGAAGGAATCTTTCATCAGATGTAATCGCCTGGCAAGTTCCCAGCTCAGAAGGCATCTCAATCCGCACTCGCCCCGTCTCAACCGGCCCGGCGAATCGTCCGCACCGAACTCATATAGGGCGCTGACCAGGGACATCGAGGGAAGGGGCTGTTGATATGCGCCCCAACCGCAGTGTTGCATCTGATGAAATTGCGGCCACTTGGAACATCGGTACAGCGGTTATCAGTGAGAACGATCACGGTCCGGCTGGGGTGCCAGGAGAGCAGTGACGCGGTTCTCGTACTCGCGGCGGGCCTTGCGCTGTGCCGGGACGGTCGGGGCGCCTTGGTTGCCGTCGAGGGGCTGGCAGCGGGCGAGGAGCTGGCGAAAACCCGTAGCCACGCACCTGTGCCTCCACGATCACATGATCATCCATGGACGGTGCGTTGATCACTTGAGGGTGCCATCGTTTGCCGACAGGGAGGGCGATCGGGGGGGCGGCTATTCGGGCAGCGGTCTGTCCTGGACGACGTTCTTCATGACGAGGGTCGAAGTCAGGCGTTGGACGCCGGGGAGCCGGGCGAGCTGCTGGTCGTAGAGCTGCTGGAACGCGGCCAGGTCGGCAGTCGCGACCCGTAGAAGGTAGTCGGGCTCACCGAACAGGCGCTGCGCCTGCAGCACGTGCGGGACGGCGGTCACGGCCTCTTCAAAGGCGGTGACGGTGTCGGCGTCCTCCCAGCGCAGGGTGGCGAAGACGAGGGCCTCGAAGTTCAGGCCGACGGCGGCCGGATCCACTACCGCCCGGTAGCCGCGGATCGCGCCCTCGCGTTCGAGGTCGCGCAGTCGGCGGTGGCAGGGTGAAACGCTGAGCTGCACGCGGGCGGCCAGCTCGGTGACCGTCAGGCGGCCGTCGAGCTGCAGCTCGGTAAGAATCTTCCGGTCCATGGCGTCCATGGAGAAGATTCTCCCTCACATTGCGCGATCATGGGGTAAAGACGCAAACACCTTCGGACGTATCCGGCCTAGCCTTCCCTCCAGAGCGAGACATGCGAGAGGGAACGGTTGATGGACACGACGACGCTGGCGGCCTTCCTGGCTGTGGACCTGCTGCTGGTGTTCACGCCGGGCGCGGACTGGGCCTACGCGATCTCCGCCGGACTGCGGGGACGCTCGGTCGTCCCGGCTGTCACAGGGCTGATCGCCGGGCACGCGGCCTATGCGCTGGTGGCCGTCGCGGGCCTGGCGGTGATCGTGGCGAGCTCCCCGGCCGCGCTCACCGCTCTGACCGTGGCGGGCGCCGGCTACCTGCTGTGGCTGGGCTGGGGTGTCCTGCGGCAGCCGGCCGTTCCGGCGGCCGCTGGAGGGAGCGCGGACGCCTCCCGCGTGCAGGTCATGCTCAAGGGGGCCGGGATCAGCGGCCTGAACCCCAAGGCGCTCCTGCTGTACTTCTCGCTGTTCCCGCAGTTCATCGACCCTGCCACGGGCTGGCCGGTCGCCGCGCAGACCGGGCTGCTCAGCACGATGCACCTGACCGCGTGCGCCGTCGTCTACCTCGCCGTCGGCGTCCTGGCCCGCACGGTCCTGAGCACCAGGCCCTCGGCCGCCCGGGTCGTCACCCGCATCAGCGGTGCCATGATGATCGCCATCGGCGCCTTCCTGCTGGTGGAACGCCTGGCCGGCTGAGAAACCCGTCCCGCTCCACCCGTCACGGCCCCGAAGGAGAGCACGCACGTGGAAGACCGGATGCAGCAGGAACAGGCGAGCCCCGCGGTGCACAAGCGCGTCCAGGACAGCTTCAACCTGCAGGGCCTGATGTCCCATCTCGGCGCGCGCCTCGCTCACATCGGCCCCGGCCGCGTACACATCGTGCTCCCGGCTCGCCCTGAGGTGACCCAGCAGCACGGCTACGTTCACGCCGGTGCTACCAGCGCCATCGCGGACAGCGCCGGTGGCTATGCCGCGCTCACCCTGTTCGACGAGGATTGCGAGGTCCTCACCGTCGAGTACAAGATCAACCTCCTCGCGCCCGCCGCCGGCGACCACCTCGAAGCGATCGGCACCGTCCTCAAGCCCCGACGCACCCTGACCGTCTGCCAGCTGGAGGTCTACGGCGTCCAGGCCGACGGCGCGCGGAAGCTCGTCGCCAACGGGCAGCAGACCCTGATCCGCGTGAACAGGCCCACCGCATGAACCCCCAGCCGTCCACTCCGGCCCTGCCGTCCTGGCTCACGTGGTGGCAGCGCCCCTTCCCCGACGCCAACACCCTCCTGCTGCCCGGACGGCAACCTGCCCTGGTCGACACCGGCTTCGTCGGCCACGCCGACGAGACCGCCGCCTGGGCCCACGCGCACGCCGGCACCGTCAACCTGGTCGTCAACACCCACTGACACTCCGACCACGTCGGCGGCAACGCCCTCCTCCAGGCCCTTGGCGCCGCCATCGCCGCCGGAACCCCGGAGGCCGAGGCGATCACCCGCCGAGACCCCGGCTGCTGCGCGGCCGAGTACCTCGACCAGCCGGTCGCCCCGTACACCGTGGACGTCCCACTCGACGACGGACAAGTCCTCCGCCTCGGGGACAGCGACTGGGAGGTCGTACGAACCCCCGGGCACACCCCGGGCCACCTCGCACTGTGGCAGCCTGATGAGCGGCTCCTCGTCGTCGGTGACGCGTTGTCGGACTACGACGTCGGCTGGGTCAACCTCGCGCTCGACGGCCCCGACGCGGCCACCACCGCGCTCGCCTCCCTCAAGCGGATGGCCGACCTCGACCCCCGGGTGATCCTGCCCTCCCACGGCCCGATCCCCGCCGACCCCGCAGCCGCGTTCGCCGTCGCCCTGCGCCGCGCCCAACGCCTCGTCGACGACCCCGACGGAGCGGTCTGGTACGGCGCCCGCCGGATCCTCGCCTTCGCCCTGATGATCCGTGGCGGCATCCCGGCCGACGAGGTCGAGACGTACCTCCACGCTCGTGCCTGGCTGGCAGACGCCGCCCGCCTCCTGGACGCGCACCCCGAGGTCCTCGCCGGCGAACTGGTCACCACCATGCTCCGCAGCGGCGCCATAGTCCTCCGCGACGGCCGCATCCACGCCGCCGCCGACCACACGCCTGTGGTGCCCGAGGCGATGCGCGCGCCCTACCCACGAGCCTGGCCCGCGACCGAGCCGCGCTGACACGTGGGGGATCGAGGGCGGGTGAGCGGCTCCAGCTGCTCGCCCGCCCTCTATCTGCACGCTCCGGTCAGAAGGTGTGCTCCGGTGCCGGGTAAGTTCCCGCCGCCACGTCGGCCGCGAAGTCCCGGGCCGCCTCGCGCAGTACACCGTGCACGTCGGCGTACTGCTTCACGAACCGCGGCAGCCGCCGCCTCCGCAGGCCCGCCATGTCCTGCCAGACCAGCACCTGCGCGTCGCACCCGTTCCCCGCGCCGATACCGACGGTCGGCACCGCCACGCTGCGCGTGATCTCCGTGCCGACGTCCTCGGGCACCATCTCGATCAGGACGGCGAACGCACCGGCCGCCTCCAGCGACTTCGCCGCCGACACCAGCCGCTGCGCATCCTCACCCCGAGGCTGTGCTCGGCCTGCGGAGTGAACCCGATGTGCGCCATCACCGGAATCCCGCACCGACGGCCGGTGGTGACGGTGTGGCGGACCGTGGAGGTGGCCACTACCCGCAGGCGCGTGTGGTGGTCCAGTCGGTCCTCGGTGTCGCGGGCGCGGTCGGCCTCGCTCAGCGCCGCGTACGCGTCCTCGGACAGCATGACCGGCAAAGCCGGCGGGTCCTGTGTGAACTCGCGCCAGCCCGGGCGCGTACTCAGGTGCCGGTCCGCTTCGGAGGGCAGGAGGTGAGGCGTGGTCACGAACGTCTCCAGGGGTCCTCGCGCGGGTCGAACAGGCCCAGCGGGATCACGTCGGCCATCGTGTCCTCGTCCTCCGCCGGCGGTTCCGGCGCGGGCTTGTTCTGCTGCGTCTCGGGTGGCGGCGGAGCCGCGGCTGCTGCCGGCGTGGTGGCCCTGGTCCGGGCTGCGACACGGCGATCGCCCTTGGCCTGCTTGGCCTTCCTGCCCTTCTTCGCCGTCGGCTGGGCGGGGCCGGCGTGTGCGCGGGTCAGCAGAGCGGCCACGGCCTCGGCGAGTTCTTCCTCGGTGGCCTTGGGCAGCTGGTGGCTGACGTGGTCCCAGGCCAGGTCGCCGAAGGGGACAGGCGCCCGGTTCAAGTATTTCCAGGTCGCCTGGACCCATCCGCCGTCTCCACGGTGGTCGCGTACCCAGACCCGGGAGACGTCGTAGGGGTCACGGTGGACCTCCCAAAGACCTCGCTTGGCGGTGACACCTGATTGGTGCCGCCGCATCGGCCCGAGTTCCGGGGCGTCGTAGGTGCGGTTGTTGATCCGGATGCCGTAGGCGTTGACGACCCGCCAGGCCGCGGGCAGGAGCTCAATGTAGTCCTGGCCGCTCAGAGCGACCGGGACATAGCCGCAGGACTCGATCAGCGCGGCGTACTTCTGGTTCGGCGTGAACAGACGGCCAGGATGGTCGGGGTCGCGCAGTCCTTCATGGGGGCGGTTCAACCACCTGGCGACGACCCATTCATCGAGCAGTTCCTGCAATTCGGGCAGTGACCACAGGTTTTCCTTCTCCGGGTGCCGGCCGCGGTGGTCGGTGTTGCGCCCGGTGTGGCCGGGGAGGAACTGCGCGAACATCGTGGCGACCGAGCCCAGCATCTTCTCGATGTGTCCCTTCTCGAAGGGCGAGCCCTTGTGGGTCGGCTGGAAGTCGATCTCCAGGAACCGGCAGGAGGCCCGGAAGTTGCGTGAGATGAACGCCTTCCCGTGATCGCAGACGATCATTTCCGGGACGATCACCGGCCTGGCGGCCGCGTGCTCAAGGCGCTCGTCCAGGGTCAGCAGCCGCCGGTGCGGCAGAACGGAGCGGGACATCTTCAGCGCGTCCACCCAGCCCGGACGCATCAGCTCCGGAGTAACAGTCCTGGCCAGCAGCACGCTGGCATCAACCGACTTCGTCGACGGCCGGAGAACGACCGCTGTCGGGGTCCGGGTCGCGACGTCGATCACCGCCGTGAGTTCGACCTTGCCGACGACCCCGTTGTCCAGCCGGACCATCACATCGAGCGGGATGGAGTCGATCTGCATGACCTCGCCCGGAGCACTCACCGTCAGTTCCCCGAACGGGACAGCCGCCGTGTGGGCCTTCGACCGGCGTGTCACGGCCGAGCCCGTCGCGTGAGTGCCCGCCGTCAGTTTCTCCACCAACCGGTATAGCGTGGCCCTGGACGGCCACGGAGCCGCCTGCCCTTCCTCGGTCTGCTTGAGGATCTCCTTCGTCCTCCAGATCAGGTAGGACGCGGTCCGGGTGGAGGCGTCGACTCCTTCCTTGATGGCCTGACGCATCGCGTCCACCACCCCGGGGTCCACCGTCCCGAACTCCGGCCGCTTGCGGACCGCGCGGCCATCAGCCAGCCCGGCAACCCCGTCCTTCAGATAGCGGCGACGCAGTCGGGCGACCGTGCTGGCCGTCACCGTGTGCCCAGCCCTCGAAAGTTCCGAGGCCTTGGCCTTCTCCCGCGCGGTCAGCGACGTGCCCGGCCCGTACTCCTCGCGCGGCTCCATGCCGGGCTCCGCGGCCGGCGGCAGTCCGTGCACCACTTCCAGGATGTGGCTCTCCCACCACAGTGCCTGTTTGACCGCCGCCTCCGGGAGCGCCTCCAGGACGGACGAGGCCGGCAGCGGCATCCGCTCCGGGCGGAACAAGACCTCGAAGTCCACCGCCTCGAACAGCTCGATCAAGGCCACCACCCGGTAGGGATCCTCGGTGTCCTCCAGGACCGCGGCCTGGGCAGTCACCTCAAGCACCCCCCGGACCTGCCCGTCGAACCGGACTCTCTCACCGACCACCAAGGTCGGCGGACGTGTCAGCCGGCCCATCGCCGCCCCTTCGCCCAGACCAGGCTCCCGGTCTCCATCAGCCCTCCCGACAGATCCACCGTCAACGTCCCCGACCACAGCAGGTGGAACAGCACCGGCAGAACCTGGAGCCGGTCGCCGACCACCCCGGCGCCCTCCCATAAGCCCCTCGGCTCGCTGAACACCTCCAGGAGACGCTCAGCCAAAGCCGCCGGCCGACCCGAGCGTGCCCGGCGATACCGCGACAGCCACCGAATGTTCGCCATGAGCACCGCATCAGGACGGCCGGCCCACTCGAACTCCCAGCCCACGGCCTCGCAAGCGCGCTCGGTCGCCGCGAAGGCCTCCCGCGTCCCCTCGTCCATGTCGTCCTCAGCACGGACATCCACGACCCGGGCCTGCCCCGCAGCCAGCCGGACGAAGTAGTCGGGAGCGTGGCGGCGCTGTCTTCTGCCGTCGTCCCAGTGCAGCCAGAAGGGCTGTGACGATATCGCCGTCACCTGCGGATCACGGTCGAGCAGGATCAACCGGTCTCACTCCAGCCACGACTCATAGCCCACGTGATCCCGCGCGGTCACCGAGTAGTACCAGCCGGCGAAGCCCGGCGTGTCCTTGTCCCAGCGGAACGGCCGGACAGGTTCGACCGCCTCGAAGGAAACCTGCCAACTCGCCCCCAGAGGGAGCCTGCGACGCTCTCCGCCGCTGAGAAAGTCCAGCTCAAACGCTGCTAACGCCTCGTCGCCGTACGCACGCGACAGAGCTTCCACCACACCCCCAGCCCCGAAGGCCGAGCCGGTGCTTAACCTTCGGTGAGACTAACGGGCATCCGTTCACCTTCGCTGAGAATCGCGGAATCCTAGTTGAGACAGGTCAATCACTCTGCTCGACGGGTCTGTAGTGTGCGGCGATGACAAGAAGCGAGCGGCTCGCGGAGCAGTTGGACTGGTACTGGCGCAAGAACCTGCGGCCGCGGCTGGACGGTCTTACCGACGAGGAGTACTTCTGGGAGCCGGTGCGCGGCTGCTGGAGCATCCGCCCACGTGGCACGTCGGCCGCACCGATGTTGGAAGGCTCGGGGGAATGGACGATGGACTCCGCGTCCCCTGCCCCGGTGCCGGCACCGGTGACCACGATTGCCTGGCGGCTGGCGCACATCATCGTCTCGTGCCTGGGCTATCGGGTCGGCTGGTACTTCGGCGGCCAGGACGTCGACTCCCAGACATTCGCCTACGCGGGGACCGCTGACGAGGCGCTGAAACAGCTCGATGAGATGTATGGGAGATGGAACGCGGGGGTCCGCGAGCTCTCGGACGCCGACCTGGACAATCCGCCCACGGTGGGTCCCGAGCGGTTTCCCATGGAGAACAGGGTCCTGCACGTCAACAGGGAGCTGATCCATCACGGCGCCGAGATTTCCCTGCTGCGCGACCTCTACCGCCGGCAGGACGGAGCCGTACCGCGCCGCATATGACTTTCGATCGTTAGAGGTCGGCTCGATTGGCGATCCATACTCCCGGCCGTCAGGCGGAACGGGCTGTTGCCGGATAACCCGCGTGCACTGGTTGATCAGCATGGGGAACACTGTGCCGATGAGCTCCGCAGTATCCCTGACATCGCAGGAGCGGGCCCTTCGCCATGTCGCGGGACTATCTTCGGGCCCGCCGGTGGACCCGTCGCTGCGCGTGACCCTCAACTTCCACCCGGACCGCCTGCTCCAGGGCCGGCCCATCCTGGACGCCATGGCCGAAGCGGGCGCCTACTACTCACAGTTCGTCACCGGGAGCAGTAACGGTGGACTGACTGCGTATCCCGGCGGCGACCGGTGGGGCTGGGAGAGCCGGATCTTCCATAAGGCGTACGACGAAGCACCTGCTCATGAGCGGCCGGTCTACGGGGCGTTGGACTTCCGCCGCAAGCCGGTCGGCGGGGCACCGCGGTTCGGCTCCGCGCACTTCCGGCTGACTGCCGAGACGCTGGCGCGGACGACGTTCTGCTACCCGGACAGTTTCCTTGAACCTGCGGCCTTCGGTATCGCGGACCGCATGGGGCTCATCGAGCTCGCCCTCGCCGACCGGCAGGACGATCTTGACGACTACATCGAGGCACAGGTGCACGGGCCGGTGAGACCGCACCGCCATGTGGAGGCGCTGGTCCTGGACCCCTGCTACCAAGGCACGGCTGTTGAAGACGCGGCCCTGCGTCTGGGGTGCCGGGTGGAGTGGCACCCAGGTTTCCGTCTCACTGTCGGGGAACTCCGCCGTCACCCCGGCTACCGCGGCCAGGAATACGTCGACTTGGGCACGCAAATCGCTGTCGACGACGTGCTTGACCCTCGGATCGTCGGAGATGCTGCCCGCGCCGGCCGCTATGACCCTCAGGCGGTCAAGAAGGTGTGGCACTACCTGGCGCGTTTCGGGACGCCCTGTTAGCTGAGCGAGGTGGAGGCTGCTGCGATCACAGGCCCAGGTCGCGTGACGAGCGCCGCGCTCCCGGCGATCCGTCCGGCGATCCGTCCGGCGGCTTCTTCGGTCCACTTCTTCGGTCCACCGGTACGGAATTGGCCTTGGGCAGCGGATCCACGCGGCTCCTACGCTCGCGCCATGCGCATTCGAATCGTCGACGCCTTCACCGACCGCCCCTTCAAGGGCAATCCCGCCGGGGTGCTGCTCCTCGACTCCGACGGCTTCCCGGACGCCGACTGGCTCCAGCGGGTGGCCGCCGAGGTGAACCTCTCGGAGACCGCCTTCGCCCACCCCCTGCCGCCCGGCGGCGGCGCCGACTGGGCGCTGCGCTGGTTCACCCCGGTCACCGAGGTGGGCATGTGCGGCCATGCCACCCTGGCCACGGCTCATGTACTGCACAGCACGGGACGCGCGAGCGGCGCCCTGCGCTTCGCCGCCCGCCCCGGGATCCTCGGCGCCACCGCGCACGAGGACGGCTCACTCACCCTGGACTTCCCGACCTCCCCGCTGACGCCGGTCACCGTCCCCGACGGCGTCCCGGACGCCCTGGGCGCGGAGCCGCTCTCCGTCCACGACACCTCGGAGCACATCGGGGACCTGCTGGTGGAGCTGGCCGACGAGCGGACCGTACGGAGCCTCACCCCGGACTTCACGGCGCTCAGGGCGTTCTCCGAGCGCGGCGTGATCGTCACCGCGCCCGCAGACGAGCCGGACGGCGGATACGACTTCGTCTCGCGGGGCTTCTTCCCCAACGCCGGGATCGACGAGGACCCGGTGACCGGCAGCGCGCACACCGCGCTCGCCCCGTTCTGGTCGGCGCGGCTGGGCCGTACGGAACTGACCGGGCTCCAGGTCTCCGCCCGCACCGGGCTCGTCCGCACCTCGCTGCGCGGCGACCGGACCCTGCTCACCGGACGGGCCGTCACGGTCATCGACGGCGAACTGCACAGCGCGCCCTGAAACGGCCGAGGGGCGTACGGGTCTCCCCGCACGCCCCTCGGCCCCGGTGTCCGCGACGCCCCCGGCATCCCCACCCGCGACGCCCGCGACGCTCGCGCGCGGATCCCCGTCACACGGTCGGCAGCCAGGAAACGTGGCCCGCCAGCAGCGCGTATCCGACGAACGCCCCGATGTCCAGCAGCGCGTGGGCGACGACCAGCGGGCCGACCCGCCCCCAGCGCCGGTAGAGCAGGACGAACACCACGCCCATCACCATGTTGCCGATGAAGCCGCCGATCCCCTGGTACAGGTGGTACGAACCACGCAGCACGGAACTCGCCACCAGCGCGCCCATCGGCGTCCAGCCGAGCTGCCCGAGCCTGCGCAGCAGATACCCGACGACGATGACCTCCTCCACCACGGAGTTCTGCACCGCCGACAGGATCAGCACCGGGAACTTCCACCACACGGAGGGCAGCGACTCCGGCTGCACCGTCAGATTGAATCCGGCCGCCTGCATCGCCAGGTAGAACGCCAGCCCGGTGCTGCCGATCCCGGCCGCCACCAGCGTGCCGCGTCCCAGGTCCTGCCAGGGCCTGCGGCCGTCGAAGCCGATGTCGCGCAGCCCGCTGCCCTCCCTCAGCAGGAGGTGCGCGACGAGCGCGACCGGGACCAGCGCCGTACTGATCCCGAAGAGCTGCCAGGCGAGATCGAGCCACGGCCGCCCGGGCGCGGCCGAGGCGTTGAGCCGGGCCGCCTGGTCGCCCAGCGCCTCGGGCCTGGTCAGCGAGCCGATGAAACTGATGAGCGCCGACACCGCGCTCGCGCCGAGCGAGAGCGCCAGCACGAGCATCGTCTCGGACCTCAACGTCCTCGATGAGAGGGCCTCTTGGGGGTAAGAGCCGTCCACCCGCCCCGCCTCCGCCTGCACACCAGCCTCCAGTTGGGTAATCCCGCCTCATGCCTCTCACGGTGCCGCTAGGGTCTCGAATGCGGGTACGAAGATCGCTCGCGACAGGCCGGAAGACCGGCGCCGTCCGGCGTCCGGCGTCCGGGCCCGCATCTCCGGGCCCGTCCACTCTTCCAGCCCTTGTTCACCCTTCACGAAGGAGGGGCGTCACCGTCATGGGACGTCACAGCTTGCCCGACGCACGATCGGCGGGAGCGCGCAGGGCCCGGTCACCGCGCCGTCGCACGGTCACGATCGCCGCGGCGGTCGTGGTGTCGGTGGCCGCCGGAACGGGAATCGCGGCGGGCAGCGGCCTGCTCTCCCTCTCGGAGACCTCCTGTGACAACACGCCCGTACGGCTGGATCTCGTCGCGTCCCCGGACATCGCCCCCGCCCTGCGCGCCGTGGCCGACCGAGCCCGGCGCGACCATGTCACCTCCGACGGCCGCTGTATCGACATCCGGGTCACCGCGCGGGAGAACGCCGAGGTCGCGAACACGCTCGCCACCAGCTCCGTCGCGCCCGACTACCAGATCTGGGTACCGGACTCGGACCTCTGGGTGGAGCGCGCCACGGGGGCCGGGGACGGGGTCGCCCTGACCCCGGCGGGCAATGTGGCCCTCTCCCCGGTGGCGCTGGCCGCGCTGCCGACGTCCGCGCAGGCGCTGGGCTGGCCCGCGAAGACCTACACCTGGGCCGCGCTGGCCGCGGCGACCGGCAACACCGACACCGTGCGCCTGGGCGCCGCCGATCCGTCGCGCAGCGCCACCGGGCTGCTCGCGCTCAGCAGCATCGCGGAGTCGGAGCGGCTGGAGTCCGAGCGGCAGGGCGGCGACCCGCGGCAGACCGGAGCCGGGCAGGGCGGTGCGGACGGCAAGCAGGGCGCGGACGGCAGGACGAAGACCGAGGACCAGGAAGGGGCCGGCGGCACCCGGGCCGCCGCCACCGCGCGGCTGCTCACCCAGCGGGTCTCGGAGTCGGACAGCCGCGTGCTGGAGAGCCTGGCCCGGGACGACGCGGGCGCCGGGCTCAACGACCCCCGGAGCAACGAGGCGGTGCTCCTCTCCGAACAGGCCGCGTTCCGGCACAACTCCGAGAACGGCGGCTCCGCGAAACTCGACCTCTTCTACCCCACCGACGGCGCGCCCGCGCTCGACTATCCATACAGCCTGGTCAACCAGAGCGCGCTCAGTACGGACGAGAGCCGCGCCGCCATGCGGTTCATGGCACTGCTCAGCGAGGACAGCTCGTACCGCACCCTGGCGGAACACGGTTTCCGGGTCGCGAACACGCCCGTCCACGACGACGTGCTCCTCACCGCCGGAGGCCGCTCTCCCCAGCCGTACACCGGGGCGGACGCCCGGCCACCGTCCGCGGAGGCCGTGGAGCGGGCCCTCGGTCTGTGGACGATGTCCGTGCGCAGCGCCCGGCTGACCACCGTCGTGGACGCCTCGGGGTCGATGGAGGAGTCCGTACCCGGACGCGGCGGCCAGAGCCGGATGGATGTCACCAAGGCGTCGCTGCTGCGGGTCCTCGCCCAGTTCACCGCCGAGGACGAGCTGGGCCTGTGGGAGTTCAGCACCCGGCTGGACGGTGCCAAGGACTACCGCAAGCTGGAGAAGACGGCGCCGCTCGGTGAGCCCGCCAAGGGCGGTGGCACCCACCGCGAGCGGCTCTCCGACGCGTTCACCGCGCTGAAGCCCGTCCCCGACGGCGACACAGGGCTGTACGACACGGCGCTCGCCTCCTACCGGGAGGCTCGGGCGAGTTATGTGCCCGGGAAGTTCAACGCGCTCATCATCCTCACGGACGGCTCCAACAAGGACGACGACAGCGTTTCGCGCGGCAAACTCGTCGAACAGCTCAAGGAACTCGCGGACCCCGAGCGCCCCGTGCCGCTGATCGGCGTCGCGGTGGGGCCCGACGCGGACCGCAAGGAACTCGACGCGATCGCCCGGGCCACCGGCGGCGCCGCGTACGAGGTGAGTGACCCGGCCGACATCCAGTCCGTGATCCTGCGGGCGATCATGCTGTCGGCGAGCGAGTCCGCGGCGGACGCCACCGCCGACACCACCGCGGCCCGCCCCTGACCCGGCCCGCCGCCGGACGGCGGGCCGGGCCCGCACGCCCTCGCCCCTTTCCTCCTCTCCGCCCGGCCCCGGCCGGGTCACCCCCTCCCGCTGCCGAACGGCCCCGCGTCGCAGTCGCCGGGGTCGGCCGGTCCCCGGCCCGGCCCTCCCAGGTCCGGCCGCCGCCCGCCGGAGGGCGCGGGGAACCCCGTCGGCCAGGTGTGCACCGGCTCCCCGCGGTGCATCAGCTCGCAGTAGCGGCGGGTGGTCGCCGCGAGCGCCGCGTCCCGCTCCAGGCCGGCCTCCAGCGCCCGGTGGAAGGTCTCCACCTGCCAGGAGGCGCCGTTCACCCGCCGCTTGCACCGCTCCTCGATGACCCCGAGGTAGAAGTCCCGGTCCACCGGCGAGATCTGCCACGCGTCGAGCCCGGCCGCCGCGAGCGGCAGCAGTTCGTCGCGCACGAGCTTGACCGCCGGTACGGTCGTGATCCCGCCGGCCCGGCCCGGGCGCGGCCAGCGCAGCTCCGCGTCGATGCCGTGGCGGCACGCCTCCTCGAAGTTCCTGGCGGCGTCCGCGAAGGGGAGCCGGCGCCACACCGGCCGCGCGTCCTCGGCGAGCGCCCGCACGAGCCCGTAGTAGAACGCGACGTTCGCGATGACGTCGGTGACCGTCGGCCCCGCGGGCAGCACCCGGTTCTCCACCCGCAGGTGCGGGGCGCCGTCGGCGACCTCGTACACCGGCCGGTTCCAGCGGTAGACCGTGCCGTTGTGCAGTGCCAGCTCCTGGAGGTCGGGCATGCCGCCCGCGTCGAGCACCCGCATCGGGTCCTCGTCGTCGCAGATCGGCAGCAGCGGCGGGAAGTAACGCAGGTTCTCCTCGAACAGGTCGTAGGCGGAGCTGATCCAGCGCTCGCCGAACCAGGTCCTGGGGCGTACCCCCTGCGCCTTCAGCTCCGGCGGCCGGGTGTCGGTGGCCTGTTCGAAGAGGGGCGGCCGGGATTCGCGCCACAGCTCCCGGCCGAACAGGAACGGCGCGTTGGCACCCAGTGCCACCTGCACGGACGCCACCGACTGGGCCGCGTTCCACACGTCGGCGAACCGGTCGGGGGTGACCTGGAGATGCAGTTGTACGGAGGTGCAGGCCGCCTCCGGGGTGATCGAGGCCGACGTACAGGTGAGCCGTTCCACGCCCTCGATGTCGAGGGTGAAATCCTCGCCGCGGGCCGCGACCATCTGATCGTTGAGAAGTGTGTAGCGATCCACGTCGGAAAGGTTCGCGGAGACCACGTCGTGCTGTGTGAGGGTCGGCAGAATTCCGATCATCACGATCCCCGCGTCGACCTCACTCGCTTTGCGGTGGGCATATCCGAGGCCCGTGCGCAGTTCCTCGGCCAGCTGGTCGAGAACGCGCCCGTCCAGCCGGTGCGGAGCCACGTTCACTTCCAGGTTGAACATTCCGAGTTCGGTCTGGAAATCACCACTCGCGATGCGCTTCAGTACCTCCGCATTCATCATGCGGGGCATCCCGTCGGAGCCCGCCAGATTCAGCTCGATCTCCAGGCCCATCAGATTCTTGGGCCGGTCGAACCGCTCCTCCGCCAGGAGCCGCTCCAGCACCGTCAGGCACTGCTGGAGCTTCCTGCGGTATTTCTGCCGATCGGACAGGTCGGAACCGCCCGCTTCGACCTTCTCCCCCATCGAAGTGTCCCTCCTCGACTGGGCGCCCGGCGGCTGGGGCCGCTCGCGTCACGATCGATAATGCCCACACAGAGTGATCCGTAACGCCCCCGTCCGCCCCCGGCGCCCGGTAGGGTGGTGTCCGGCCGCCGAGGCATCCGGCACATTCCCTCGGCATAACAGGGTGACAGGGAGTGGATTTTCGTTTCCGCTGCCCGAACGGGCGCCGAAATCGCCGACCATTTTCAGCCGACCCCATCCGGCGAATCACCCCAGGCCAGACGCCCTCCCTTCACGATTTATCAACTGAAATCGCGTGGGAGATGGACTTAATAGTGCCTTGCCCGCAATATCCAGTACGGCTAGCGGAAACATGGCGTGAACACGCGTCGTATAAACTCTGCCCACGAGGCAGAGAGTCGGCGCCCGGCCGTACGGCCCGGTGCCCCACCTCTGACCCCGCATGCCGACAGCGACGTCCGCACCCGCCCACGCTCCATTTCACGCGTCACCCTGTCTCCTGAATGAGAGGCAACCCACCATGCCGCTGCATGTACCCCCGGCCCCGGCGCCCGCCCTGCGCAGCGTTCTCGCGGCACTCAGTTCCCCCACCGCCGTGCGCGATGCCCGCACCCCCGCTCTGCAGTCCGTCCAGGGACCGCTGAGCCCCGAACTCCCGCTCCCCGTCCACACTCTCGGCGGTCCCGGCGGTCCCGGCGGTCCCGACCACGTCACCCAGGAGGACCGGACCACCCCACCGGGCAGCGGTGCGCCACGGACCAGGCTGACCGGCTGGCGCTTCCTGATCCGCAGCGGCGACCGCTCCGTGGCCGCCGCCGACACCATGCTCACCGCGGACGGCTGGGCCTTCTCCCGCTTCTTCGAGGGCCCGTACCTGCCCTCCACCGAGCGGGCACTGCGCCAGGCCGAGAGCCTCACGACGGCCTACCAGCCCCGGCTGCTCTCCGTGCCCGAGCTGTACATGCTCACGCTCTGGCTGCACGGCGACACGGAGGCCGACCCCGGCGCCGGTGCGCCCGCGCCCACCGACATCCTCGTACCGCTCGCGCCCGCGCCGCCGGGCATCGCGGCGCACCGCCCGCACCGGGTCGCCGAGTTGCTGCCGGTGATCGGGCTACGGCTCACACCGGCCCCGCCGCTCGCCCCCGCTCCGGCGGCGGCCCCGGCGCCTCCACTGCTCCGCACCCCGGCCTGAACGCGCGTCCCGCGCCCGTGCCCCGCGGCCCTGCCGGTCGCGGGGTACTTCGCTGCCCATCCGGCGTAGTCCTCCCGGGCCCCCTCGAACCACCCGAAAGGACAGCCCGAATGAGCTGAACCGTCCGCGTGGGTGAGACGTCCTTAAGCAGAAGGAAGCACTGCCGCGAAATACCTGCGGATCGCCGTCCGCGGGGCAACACTAGGACTGGACCAGACAGATACGGGGGAGCGGCCATGAGTACATCGAGCCGCAGGACACTCACGACGACTCAGCGAAAGAATCCACCCATGTGCCAGCATCAGCCAGCCTGTCCGACAGCCGACTCCGCCGACCGTGACGCGGCGCGGCTGATCGCGCACCATCCGGAGCAGGGCTGGAGCCTGCTGTGCAACGGCGTGCTGCTCTTCGAGGACACCGGAGAGCTGCTGCCCGACGGACAGATCATCGCTCCGCACCGGCCGCTGCGCACGGAACAGGTCGCCACGGCGGCCTGAGCCCTCGGCGCCACCCGGCAGCCCGCGGCCCGCACGGCGCCCGGCAGCCGGCGGGAGAACGAACAGAAGAACGGGGGCCGGCCCGGAGATCACTCCGCACCGGCCCCGACGCATGACAGCGAACGCCCTTACACCACCTGACGCCCCGTCAGCTGCCGTCCGCGTCAGTCGTCGTACGCGTCCACCGGCGGGCAGGAGCAGACCAGGTTACGGTCACCGAACGCGCCGTCGATCCGGCGGACCGGCGGCCAGTACTTGTCCGCGGCCGAGACCCCGGCCGGGAAGACCGCCTCGGACCTGCTGTAGGCGTGTTCCCACTCACCGCCCAGCGCCGCGGCCGTGTGCGGGGCGTGGCGCAGCGGATTGTCGTCCGCGGGCCACTCGCCCGACGCGACCCGCTCGATCTCCGCACGGATCGCGATCATCGCCTCGCAGAAGCGGTCGATCTCCTGCAGGTCCTCGCTCTCGGTGGGCTCGATCATCAGTGTGCCCGCCACGGGGAACGACATGGTCGGCGCGTGGAAGCCGTAGTCGATCAGCCGCTTCGCGATGTCGTCGACGCTGACACCGGTGGCCTTGGAGAGCGGCCGCAGATCCACGATGCACTCGTGCGCCACCAGCCCGTTCGGGCCGGTGTAGAGCACCGGGTAATGCGGCTCCAGCCGCTTGGCGATGTAGTTGGCGGCCAGCACGGCGACCTGCGTCGCACGCTTGAGGCCCTCGCCGCCCATCAGCCGTACGTACGCCCAGGAGATCGGCAGGATGCCCGCCGAGCCCCACGGCGCCGCGGAGATCGGACCGACGCCCGTCTCGGGCCCGGCGGCCGGCTGGAGCGGGTGGTTGGGCAGGTACGGGGCGAGGTGGGCCCGGACGCCGACGGGGCCGACGCCGGGGCCGCCGCCGCCGTGCGGGATGCAGAAGGTCTTGTGCAGGTTCAGGTGCGAGACGTCGGAGCCGAACCGGCCCGGCTTCGCCAGACCGACCAGGGCGTTCAGGTTTGCGCCGTCGACGTACACCTGGCCGCCCGCGTCGTGCACCGCCGCGCAGATGTCGCCGATGTGCTCCTCGAACACCCCGTGCGTGGACGGGTAGGTGACCATCAGGACGGCCAGCTCCGCGCCGTACTGCTCGATCTTCGCCCGCAGGTCCTCGACGTCGACGTCGCCGTCCTCGCGCGTCTTGACGACGACGACCCGCATCCCGGCCATGACCGCGCTCGCCGCGTTCGTGCCGTGCGCGGAGGACGGGATGAGGCAGACGGTGCGCCCGGTCTCGCCGTTGGCCCGGTGGTACGCCCGTACGGCGAGCAGTCCGGCCAGCTCGCCCTGCGAACCGGCGTTGGGCTGGAGGGAGACCGCGTCGTACCCGGTGACCTCGGCGAGCCGCTCCTCCAGCTCGCGGATCAGCGTCAGATACCCCTGGGCCTGCTCGGCCGGGGCGAAGGGGTGCAGCGCGCCGAACTCGGGCCAGGTGACCGGCTCCATCTCGGTGGTCGCGTTCAGCTTCATGGTGCAGGAGCCGAGCGGGATCATGCCGCGGTCCAGCGCGTAGTCACGGTCGGCGAGCCGGCGCAGGTAGCGCAGCATCGCGGTCTCGGAGCGGTGCTGGTGGAAGACGGGGTGCGTCAGATAGTCGTCGGTGCGCAGCAGTTGGCCGGGGAGTACGTCGTCGGTGGCCGCGTCCAGCGCCTCGATGTCGCCCTGGACGCCGAAGGCGGTCCACACGGCGGCGAGCTGGGCGCGGCCGGTGGTCTCGTCGCAGGCCACGGAGACGTGGTCGGCGTCGCTCTGGTGGAGGTTGACGCCGCCCTCCCGCGCGGCGGCGACGATCTCGGCGGCGCGGCCCGGCACGCGGAGCGTGAGCGTGTCGAAGTACGTGTCGTGCACGGTCTCCACCCCGCCGGCGCGCAGTCCCGCGGCGAGCACCGCCGCGTACCGGTGCGTGCGCCGCGCGATGGCGCGCAGACCGTCGGGGCCGTGGTAGACCGCGTACATCCCGGCCATGACGGCGAGGAGCACCTGTGCGGTGCAGATGTTGCTGGTGGCCTTCTCACGGCGGATGTGCTGCTCGCGGGTCTGGAGCGCGAGCCGGTACGCCTTGTTGCCGTCGGCGTCCACGGAGACCCCGACGAGCCGTCCCGGCAGGCTGCGCGCGAGCTTCTCGCGCACGGCCATGAAGCCGGCGTGCGGTCCGCCGAAGCCCATGGGAACGCCGAAGCGCTGGGTGGTGCCGACCGCGATGTCGGCGCCCAGCTCACCGGGCGGGGTGAGGAGCGTGAGCGCGAGGAGATCGGCGGCGACGGTGACGACCGCGCCGAGGTCGTGCGCCCGCTCGATCACGGTCCTGATGTCCCGTACGGCCCCGGAGGCGCCCGGGTACTGGAGCAGCACCCCGAAGACACCGCGCTCGGCGGCCTCGGCGGGGATGCCCTCGCCGAGGTCGGTGACGACGACCTCGACACCGGTCGGCTCGGCGCGGGTTCGGATCACCTCGATCGTCTGCGGCAGCGTGTCGGCGTCCACGAGGAAGACACCGCCCTTGACCTTGCCGACGCGGCGGGAGAGCGCCATGGCCTCGGCGGCGGCCGTGGACTCGTCCAGCAGGGAGGCGCCGGAGGTGGGCAGCCCCGTCAGCTCGGCCACGACGGTCTGGAAGTTGAGCAGGGCCTCCAGCCGGCCCTGGGAGATCTCGGGCTGGTACGGCGTGTACGCGGTGTACCAGGCCGGGTTCTCCATGACGTTGCGGAGGATCACCGGCGGTGTGAAGGTGCCGTAGTAGCCGAGCCCGATCATCGGCGCGAGCACCTGGTTCCGGTCGGCGAGGGAGCGCAGCTCGGCGAGGACCTCGGCCTCGGTGCGGGCGTCCGGGAGGTCGAGGGCCTCCGCGCTCTTGATCGCGTCGGGCACCGCGGCGGCGGTCAGCTCGTCGAGCGAGCCGTAACCGACCTGCGCGAGCATCTTCGCCTGCGCCCCCGCGTCGGGGCCGATGTGGCGCTGTTCGAAGGGGGTGCCTCGCTCCAGCTGGGCGAGCGGCGTGCGGTGGGCGTTCATGTACGGAGGCCTCCTGGTCTGCCACGACCTGCGGGGGCACCAAGGCGCGGGTGCCCTAAACGGCCTCCCCCTCTGTCATCTCGACCTGAGAGCTTCACCGGCCCGCCGTGCGGCGGTCCGGCTTTCACCGTCGGTGAGAGCGGATGCCGTACGGTACGGCGCCCGCCCTGCTTTCCAGAGTGACCTCGTCCGCGCGGTACGGGGGCCTGAGAGATTCCGGGGAGGATTTGCTCCTTCGGCGCCTCCGGTGGGCTCACCGGAGGACTCTCCCGCACGGGGTCAGCAGCCGCTTGCCAGCCTACCAGCGGGGTCTTCCGGACAACTTTCGAGTGGCCGTCCCACCGGTTCTGCACTTTCGTAGTGTTCAGGAGCAGTTGCGACCCGCTGGAGGGACCGTGGAGACCCATATCGATCCGCGCAGCCTGATAGGACGCAAGGCCTACGACCGTGAGGGCCGTAAGTTCGGCACGGTCGACGAGGTCTATCTCGACGACGCCACGGGGACGCCCGAATGGGCCGCCGTGCGCACCGGACTCTTCAGCCGTGACGCCTTCGTCCCCCTCGCCCCCAGCACCCTGGCCGAGGAGGGGCTGCGGGTCCCTTTCGAACGCGCGTTGATCAAGGACGCCCCCGATTTCGGTGTCGGTCGCCATCTCTCCCCCGACCAGGAGCTTCAGCTCTACCACCACTACGGTCTCGCCCTGCCGTCCCCGGAACCCCCGGAGGGGCCCGCGGGCCTCTCCGGCCGTGACAACGAGCGTGACTTCGGGCGGCTGGCGGGCCACGACGACTGACCCGGCGACCGACCGGTCCCGGGTACGAGGGGCAGCGGCTCGGAGAGTTCCAGAGCGGGATCGTCGGCCCAGAACGTCCGCACCCACCCCGGTGCGGATCCGGGCTCCTCGAACCGTACGGTGACCCTCCGCAGCCCGCTGCCCTGCACCCAGCCCGGCCCGAACTCAGCGTGGCGCACATCGTGTCCGGCCGGGAACCGCCGCTCCCCGGCCGGGCCGGACGTCCCGGCCGGCGACGGCGGCCCGTCCCCCGTGTCCGCCGCCCCCTGCGCCGGGGAGTTTCCCTGCCCCGCCCCGCCGCCGGCCACGGCGTCGCCCTGCCCCTCCTCCGGCCCGCCGGGGGCCGCAGCGGCCGCCCCGGGCTCCTCCTCCGCCGCGCGCTCCCGGGCCGCGGCCTGCGCGAAGAGGTCCTCCTGCGTGAAGTCGGCGAGCCCGGTCACCCCCACCCCGAGCAGCCGTACGCCCCCTGTGGTGTCCACGGACTCCAGGAGGCGCCCGGCCGCCTCCCGTACCACTCCCGGGTCGTCCGTGGGGCCTCTGAGCGTCTCCGAGCGGGTCAGGGTGGAGAAGTCGTACCTGCGCACCTTGAGGACGACCGTGCGCCCGGAGTGCCCGGACGCCCGGAGCCGGCGCACGCACCGCTCGGCGAGCCGGTCCACCTCCGTACGCACCCGCACCCGGTCGTGGAGATCGGTGTCGAAGGTGTCCTCGACCGAGACGGACTTGGCCTCCCGCTCGGACACCACGGGCCGGTCGTCGTGGCCGAGCGCCATCCGGTGCAGCGAGGTGCCGTGCGCTCTGCCCAGCAGCCGTACCAGCTCGTCCTCGCCCGCCTCGGCGAGATCGGCGACCGTCGTCATGCCGGCCCGCCGCAGATGCTCGCCCGTCGCGGGCCCCACACCGGGCAGGGTCCGTACGGACATGGGCCCCAGCAGCTCACGCTCCGTGCCGGGCTCTATCAGGACCAGCCCGTCCGGCTTGGCCTGCTCGGAGCCGATCTTCGCGAGCATCTTGGACCCGGCGAGCCCCACCGAGCCGCTGAGCCCGGTCCGCGCCCTGATGTCCCGGCGCAGCCGCTCCCCCGCGGCCAGCGCCGAGGCCGTGTCATGGGCCGAGCCGCCCGCCTCCAGGTCCACGAACGCCTCGTCCAGGCTGAGCGGCTCCACCAGCGGCGAGAGCCTGCCCAGCAGCTCCATCACCTGCTCGCTGACCGCGCGGTAGAGCGTGAAGCGCGGCACGAGATACGCCGCGTTCGGCGCGAGGCGCCGTGCCTGGGCCATCGGCATCGCGGAGTGCACCCCGAACCGCCGCGCTTCGTACGAGGCCGTCGAGACCACACCACGCGGCCCCAAACCCCCGACGACCACCGGTTTTCCACGCAGACTGGGCTTCGCCGCCTGCTCTGCGGCGGCGAAGAAGGCATCCATGTCCAGATGCAGCACGGTCGGCGCGGTTCTCACACCACCGATGCTGCCTCACGCCACTGACAATCGGCCCGGGACGCTGCCGCCCTGCCCCCCGTTCCGCGGGACGGGGCCGCTCAGACGGCCCGGTCGCGGCGCCTGCGCGCCAGTTCGTCGGCGGGGTTGTTCCCGATCAGCGTCTCGCCGGTGTCGATCCGCTCCCCGTGGAGCTGGGAGAGCGCGGCCTCGACGTCCCGCCACACCACGCCGACCGCGATCCCGAAGATGCCCTGGCCCCCCTGGAGCAGGCTCACCACCTCGTCGGGCGAGGAGCACTCGTACACCGTCGCACCATCGCTCATCAGCGTCATGCGGTCCAGATCCCGGAAGCCCCGGTCCCGCAGGTGCTGGACCGCCGCCCGGATGTTCTGGAGCGCGACCCCGGTGTCCAGGAACCGCTTCACGATCTTGAGGACGACCACGTCCCGGAAGCTGTAGAGCCGCTGGGTGCCCGACCCGTACGCCGGCCGCACACTCGGTTCGACCAGCCCCGTACGTGCCCAGTAGTCCAACTGGCGGTACGTGATACCCGCCGCCGCGCACGCCGTCGGCCCCCGGTATCCGACCGTGTCCGCTCCGAGGTCGGGCGCCCTGCTGTGAAGCGGATACGGACCGCCCGCCGCCCTACCGTCGCCGCTGCTTCTCACGCCGACCCTCCGTCCTTGACCTGCCCTGTCGAAGGTAGGCAGTCACCCGGGGTGCGTCAACGATCGCCACACTCGCCACGCCGAGTGATAATCACCCTGAGAGTGGTTTCCCGTGCCCCATTTCGGGAAAGGCTGACCGAATGTGCTGACAGAGCCCGGCACAGCGCTCACCCGCCGCTCACTGGCTGTTGGTCCCGAAGTCCTCCGGAGAGATCTGGTCGAGGAACTCGCGGAACTTCTCCACCTCGTCCTCCTGCTCATCCGGGATGGCGATGCCGGCATCGTCCAGAACCCCGTCACTGCCGTAGATCGGCGTACCCGTGCGCAGAGCGAGCGCTATGGCATCGCTCGGCCTCGCGCTCACCTCGACCCCGCTCGCGAAGACCAGCTCCGCGTAGAAGACCCCTTCACGCAGGTCCGTGATCCGGACTTCGGTGAGCTCCTGGCCCACCGCTTCCAGCACGTCCTTGAAGAGATCATGGGTCAGCGGCCGGGCCGGGGCCATGCCCTGCTGGGCGAAGGCAATGGCGGTCGCCTCCCCCGGTCCGATCCAAATGGGGAGGTACCGGTCGCCTCCCACTTCACGCAGGAGCACGATCGGTTGGTTGGAGGGCATTTCCACCCGGACACCCACAACGTCGAGCTCGTTCACACAGCAACCCTAGGACGTGCCCGGCAGGTTTGGGTAGTCGGACTCCCCCATGATCAGTGCGGATCCGTCCCGAGAGCCGTACGGAGCAGGGCCGCGTGGAGCTCCACGCAGAGTGCCGACAACTCTCGCGTGGTCGCCTCGGCATGGGCCCTGGTCTGCGGATTACGGTGCAGCCGCAGCGGGGCCACGACCTGCTCGACCAGTCCGGCGTCCCGCTCGGCCGCCGCCTTCATGGCGCGCAGGTGCCGGGGCTCCAGGCCGAATCTGCCCAGGTCCGAGACGAGTTTCGCCACCGTCACCGACTCCGCGCCGTACCCGCCGTCCGGCGTCGGGGCGACCAGGCCGTACGCCTCCCACTCGGCGAGCGCGCCCGCGTCGGCCCCGGCCGCCGCCAGCAGCTCCTCACGGCCGATCCGCGCCGCGGCCGGTGGACCGGACTCCGCGTCGCTCCGCGGGCCCGGCAGGGCCCGCCGAGAGCCGGGAAGAGGGACATCCTCACCGCGCTCCAGCGCGTCCAGGTGCCCCTTGATCACTTTCAACGGCAGATAGTGGTCCCGCTGCATCCGCAGGACACGAGCGAGCCGCTCGACGTCCTCCGCGCTGAATTTCCGGTACCCGGAGGGGGTCCTGCAGGGCTCGACGAGCCCCTCGGCCTCCAGAAACCGGATCTTGGAGATGGAGACCTCGGGAAACTCGTCCCGCAGCCTGCCCAGGACCGCGCCGATGCTCATCAGCGCGGTGCCGGAGGGGGCGGCGCCGTCTCCGGCACCGCCCGTCGGTGTACGCGGCATGGACCTTCCTCAGGGGCTTGTCACACGCCCCGCTGACTCGCGTAGAAGACCAGCCGGTACTTTCCGATCTGGACCTCGTCGCCGTTCGCCAGCAGGACCGAGTCGATCCGCTCACGATTGACGTACGTACCGTTCAGGCTGCCCACGTCCGAGACGGTGAAGTGGCCGTCGCCGCCCCTGCGGAACTCCACATGGCGGCGCGACACGGTCACGTCGTCCAGGAAGATGTCGCTCTCGGGGTGGCGTCCCGCCGTCGTCAGCTCGCCGTCCAGCAGGAAGCGGCTGCCCGAGTTCGGGCCGCGCCGCACCACCAGGAGCGCCGAGCCGAGCGGCAGGGCGTCGACGGCGGCCTGCGCCTCCGGCGTGAGCGACGGCAGCGCCGTCTGACCCGTCACCTCGGAGTCGTACGCCTCAAGACCCGAGATCGAGATCGTCGACGTCGTCTCCGAGGCGCGCTCCGGCGGCACTCCGCCCCGCAGCGGCGCCCCGCAGTTGGAGCAGAACCGACTGGCCTCGGCATTGCGGTGCCCGCACCTCGTACAAACCGGCAAGGCCGCCATAGAGGGATCCTCCTGCCGCGACGGCCCCCCGGGGGCCGATGATTCCCCGAAACCTATGCGGCCGGGACCGGCAGGGTCAACAGACGACGCGCCGGTGGCGTCACCGCCCACCTGGTCGCGGAAGAGCGGACGTTCGCCGCCCTGCTCCTCGCTTCCGCCTTGGCGCGAGGCACGATGACGGGAGCGCCCGCCGCCGTCCTCGCGTGCGCTTTTGCCGAACAACTTCCCAAACAACTTCACGGGCGATTCCCCTTGACCGAAACAGACCCGCCCGTGGGGCAGGACGAACCCTGAATGAACACACCTGCCGACCCGGACATCTTGACAACGTCCGTATCCACCGGACAGTTTCCACCACTCACCGCACTGTTCGTGCGCCGACCCCCCGCAACCTCATGCCCCCGTGCGACGGCTCGCATGCACCTCCGCCTCACCGCGATGACGACCGAGCGTAGTCAGGGCGCTTCGCGGGTCGCAAGGCATTCACAATGATCTTCTCAGCCCGTGCCACCGTGGCCGTGGCCTGCTCCTTCTCCAGTGTCTGGACCACCCCGCCCGGAATGTTCAGGGCGGGCTCCAGGTCCTGCGGCTTGCCGATGACCTTGAAGACGTACGGAGAGGACACCGCGTTGCCATCCACGCGCACATCACCCCCCGTACCCGAGAAGTACGTATCGGCGACGACACGGACATCGTTGATCTGAATGGCCTCCGCGCCGGCCGCCCGCAGCTCCTGGATCGCGTCGAGCAGCATGTCCGGCTCGACCGTGCCGCTGATGTCCCGGATCGTCAGCGTGATACCGGGCCCCTGAGCGGCGACCGTACCGGCCAGGATACCGAGCTGCTGCTCCTTCTCCCTGGTCTGCTTACGGGCTTCCTCGGCCTGGTCCGAACTGGTCTCCAACTCGGTGCGCTGCGCGTCGAGACGCTGCTTCTCGTCCTCCAGCCGCTGCGTCCGGTTGTCCAGCTCGTCCAGGATCCGCACCAGGTCCTCCTGGCGGGCGCCCCGCAGCGCGCTGTCGTCGTTGTTCGACGTGACCTGGATGGCGAGCCCGAGCCCGAGCCCGAACAGCAGGACGGCGACAATGAGCTGTGCCCGGGTCACCCGCGGCGGCCACAGCCCCGCCGCCAACCGCTGGCGCCCGGTGAGCTGTTGGGCCCCGGAAGGCCCTGCGGCGTTCCCGGCGGTGTCCTCCGACGCCGCGCCTGCCGTGGGGCTCCCGTCGGCGGCGCCGGAGCTCTCCCCGGCACCCTGAGGCCGCTCCGGGCCCCGCGGCCCGCCGGCCCCCGCGGACTTCCCGGCGCCGTGCGGCTTCCCGGGCTCGTGCGGCTTCCCGGGCTCCTGGGGGTTCTCCTCGCTGCTCATCGGCGTCACGCCCGGAACACGTGCCGGCGGATCGCGGCAGCGTTGGAGAAGATCCGGATACCGAAGACGACGACCACGCCGGTCGACAACTGCGCGCCCACACCCAGCTTGTCGCCGAGGAAGACGATGAGCGCGGCGACCACCACGTTCGACAGGAAGGAGACCACGAACACCTTGTCGACGAAGATCCCGTCGAGCATGGCCCGCAGCCCGCCGAAGACCGCGTCCAGAGCGGCGACGACGGCGATCGGAAGATACGGCTCGACCACAGCCGGCACCTCGGGCCGGACCAACAGCCCGACCACGACTCCCACGACGAGGCCCAATACGGCGATCACGATGTGCCCTTCCCCATGTCGGCCGCGTCCTGCCCGGTGCCCTTCCCGGCGTCGGCGGTCTCCGGCTCTGCTGTACGTACGATCAGGCTGGGCGCGGCAGGAAGACGCACCTCCCGCTGATCCGAAATGCTGGTGCGGATGCCGAAGTTCTCCTGCAAGGAGTGCAGATACTGGCCATCGGCGCTGTCCTGGAACGCGGTGCTCAGCTTCTTTCCGTCCCCCACCGCGAGCACCGTGTACGGCGGCACGAGTGGCCTGTTGTCGACCAGTATGGCGTCACCGGCGGCCCGGATCGCCGACAGCGAGGTCAGCCGCTGGTCGTTGATGGCGATCGCCTCGGCGCCCGACTCCCACAAGCCGTTGACGACCCGTTGCATGTCCCGGTCGCGCACCCGGCCCGTGTCGGAGAAACCACTGCTCTCCCGGGGACCGCCGCCACCACCGGACGAGGCGTCCTTGGCGTCGTCGACGACCAGTTTCACCCCGGGCCCGTGTACGGGCGTCGCACCGGCCAGCAGCGCCACCACCTCGCCCTGGTCCCCGCCCCGGATCCGCAGCGCGGCGCGCTGCCGGTCGCCGACCTCCTTGCGGAGCGCCTCCACCGAGCGCTCCAGCCCGTCGGCGGTCGACGTCTCCGCGTTGATCCGGTCGATGAGTTCCTCGCGCTCCTTGGCCACCACCGGGGCGGAGATACGCGCCTGGGCGGCACCCACAGTGACCACCAGAGCGGCCAGCACCAGCCCCGCGGCAAGGCCCAGTTTGGCCCTGAGCGTGCGCGGCAGCCCGCCGTCCTCCGCCGTCCTGCGGGCCGCCGCCTCCGCGTACCCCTCGTCGAGGCTGTGGTCCATCACACTGTTCAGCAGCGACATCGACGCGTCAGGACGCGCGGGCGGAGAAGCGGTGCTCCGGATGGGGGGCTGCTGCGACATGCCGCACATCGTCGCACGTCGCGACCGCTACCGCCGAATGGCCTTACCGACGCGCCGGGCGGCGTCCGCGGGCGCCCCCCCGCCCCCCTACCCCAACCCCCGCGCACCGGCCCCACCCCCCCAAAAAA
>NZ_JBFBJB010000076.1:0-41461 GCF_040685895.1 Streptomyces sp. NPDC088124
GTGTCGGCGTGGTCGGGGCCGATGGTGCGCTCCCGGGCGGCGAGGACCGCCGTGAACACCTCGTGGGCCTCGAAGTACCGGCCGAGCTGGCCGAGCACGTACGCCGTCTCCTGGCGCGCGGCGAGCGTCTCCGGGTGGTCGGGGCCGAGGGTCCGCTCGCGGCCCTCCGCGACGCGGGTGAACTCGCGCAGCGCGTCCGCGGTGCGGCCGGTCCTGCTGAGGGTGAAGCCGACCTCGTAACGGCTGCCGAGGGTGTCCGGGTGGTCCGGGCCGAGCGTGTGCTCGCGTTCGGCGGCGACCGCGCGGTGCACCTCCCCCGCCTCCTCCCAGCGGCCCAGCCGGCCGAGGCTGAGACCGGCGTTGTGTCTGCTGGTCAGAACGGCGAGCTGGGCCGGCGGCGGGGTGGGCCGTCCGGTGGCGGACGGCCCGGGTCCGGGGTCCCCGGCGCGCGGGCCGGTCGCGGTGGTCCACTCGCCGGTCAGCCCGGCGGTGTGGTCGGGCGGGGTGGGCCGCAGGTCGGCGAGGCCGATCGCCTTGTGTCCCGTGGTCATGGCACGGGACCAGGACGGCAGGGGCGCTCCGTCGGGGCGCGTCGTCCCGTGCCCGCCCACGGGGTGGGCGGCCGTGCCCGCGCCGGGGCCGCCGAGCGCGGGGGAGCCGTAACCGCCCGGTTCCGGGCCGAGCCCGGAACCGGCCCGGGCGGCGCTGATCCGGCGGCGGAGGTCGCCCGCGTCGGCCGGGCGCTCCTCGGGGGTCTTGGCCAGCAGGTCGAGGACGATCCCGTCGAAGAACGCGGGCAGTTCCGAGCGGTGGCCGCTGGGCGCCTCGGGGACGGTGTCGCGGTGGCCGACCAGCACCGACCACGCGTCCTCCAGGTCGAACGGCGGGGCGCCGGTGGCGATCTCGTAGAGCACGCACCCGAGCGAATAGAGATCGCTGCGGTGGTCGACCTGGCCGCCGGCGATCTGCTCGGGCGACATGTAGTGCGGGGTCCCCATGGCGATGCCCGTGCCGGTGAGGCGCGAGGTGAAGCCGATGTCACGGCCGAGGCGCGCGATGCCGAAGTCGCAGATCTTCACGGCGCCGCTGGTGAGCCGCATGATGTTGGCGGGCTTCAGATCGCGGTGGACGATGCCCTGTTCATGGGTGTACGCGAGCGCGTCCGCGACCTGCTCGGCGATGTCGACGACATCGGGCACCGGCAGCGGGTTGCCGTGCTCCGTCAGGAGCTGGCTGAGGTTGCGGCCCTCCAGCAACTCCATGACGAGGTAGAGGACGCCGTCGTACTCGCCGAAGTCATGGACGACGGTGACGCCCCGGTGCTGGAGCGCGGCGGCGACCCGGGCCTCGCGGCGGAACCGCTCGCGCATGATGCGGGTGAAGGAGTCGTCGCGCTGCGGGCCGAGCGGTTTGAGGCATTTGACCGCGACCTGCCGACCGAGCGACTCGTCGCGTGCCCGCCAGACCTCGCCCATCCCGCCGCGTCCGATGAGATCGAGCAGCCGGTAACGGCCCTGGATCAGCATGCTGTCCGCCATCGCGTGCTGTGGCCCCCCGTCACTCTCGCTGCGCCCTCCCCGGCCCGTCCAGTATGGCGGCCCTGGCCTGGAGTGTGTACGGGTCGGGGCATGTGTCGGGCCCGCGCCGCGCCGCCGTCCCGGTCCCGCTCATGGCCGTCGCCTCCCCTGCGCCGTGGTGCCGCCACGGTGATCCGCCGACGGTGCGCCCAGGTTATCGCCGCGCGAGGGGTGCGCCCGCCGCACCGTGCTCCGCCCGTCAGGAACGGCGGACCTCTCCTGACGGGCGGAGCCGCGTCCGGCGTTGCAGGATGGCAGCATGCTGCTGGCACCGCTCGCCCGTGTCTCCCGGGAGGTCGCCGAGAGTTCGGCGCGGACCCGGAAGATCTCGCTGCTGGCCGGCGTCTTCCGGACGGCCGGTCCGGGGGACGTGCCCGTCGTCATCCCGTATCTGGCGGGCCGTCTGCCCCAGGGACGGATCGGGGTCGGCTGGAACGCGCTGAAGGACCCGCCGCCGCCCGCGGGCCGGGCCACGCTGACCGTGCACGGGACCGACGCCGTGTTCACCGAGCTCGCGGCCGTCGCCGGGGCCGGGGCCCAGGGAGAGCGACGGCGGCTGGTACGGGAGCTGCTGGGGGCGGCCACCGAGGAGGAACAGCGGTTCCTCGTGGGGCTGATCTCCGGCGAGGTGCGTCAGGGCGCGCTGGACGCGGTCGCCGTCGAGGCGCTCGCGCAGACGGCGGGCGCCTCCCCGGCGGCCGTACGGCGGGCGGTGATGCTGGCGGGCTCGCTGCAGCCGGTGGCCGAGCGGCTGCTGGCCGAGGGTCCGCACGTACTGGAGGAGTTCCTGCTGACGGTGGGCCGCCCCGTCCTGCCGATGCTCGCCCAGAGCGCGACGAGCGTGACGGAGGCGGTCGACCGGCTCGGGGAGTGCGTGGTGGAGGAGAAGCTCGACGGGATCCGGGTACAGGTGCACCGGAGCGGGTCCACCGTACGGATCTTCACGCGCACGCTCGACGAGATCACCGGCCGGCTGCCGGAGGTGAGCACGGCGGCGCTGGGACTGGACGGCGACCGGTTCGTGCTGGACGGGGAGGTGATCGCGCTGGACGAGCGGGGCAGGCCGAGGCCGTTCCAGGAGGTCGCGGGCCGGGTCGGGTCGCGTACGGACGTCACGTCGGCCGCGGCGGCGGTGCCGCTGTCGCCGGTCTTCTTCGACGTCCTCGCGGCCGACGGCGAGGATCTGCTCGATCTGCCGTGCGCGGACCGGTACGAGGTGCTGGCACGGCTGGTGCCCGAGCCGATGCGGGTACGGCGGCTGGTCGTCCCGGGCGGCGGCGGGGCGCCCCTTGACGCGGGCGCCGGGGAGGAGTTCCTCCGGGAGACCCTGGACCGGGGGCACGAGGGCGTGGTGGTGAAGGCGCTCGACGCCCCGTACAGCGCGGGCCGCAGGGGCGCCGGCTGGCTGAAGGTGAAGCCGGTGCACACCCTGGATCTCGTGGTGCTGGCCGCCGAGTGGGGCCACGGCAGACGGACCGGGCGGCTCTCCAACCTCCATCTCGGCGCGCGGCGGGACGACGGCTCGTTCGTGATGCTGGGCAAGACGTTCAAGGGACTGACGGACGCGATGCTGGAGTGGCAGACGGACCGGCTGCGGGAACTGGCGCTGCGGGACGACGGGTTCACCGTGACCGTACGTCCGGAACTGGTCGTGGAGATCGCCTACGACGGGCTGCAGCGGTCGTCCCGCTACCCGGCCGGGGTGACGCTGCGCTTCGCGCGGGTGGTGCGCTACCGGGAGGACAAGACGGCGGAGCAGGCGGACACGGTCGGGGCGGTGCTGGCGGCCCACGGCCGGTCCCCGCGCCGGCCGGACTGAGCGGCCGGGCGGGCGCCGCGGCCGGGCGGCCTCGGGAACCGGTCCGGCCGGGCTGGGCGGCCCGGTTCGCGCGGGCGACCGCCCCGACGGGGTGCCTACCGGTCCGCCGTGCCGCGCGGGACCACCGACGCGAGTACGGACGGCAGCGCGCGCCAGTCCGCCGAGATCAGGCTCGCGTCGCGCTGCGCCAGCAGCGCCAGCCGGTCGCGGGCCTGCTGCTCGGTGGGGTTGGTGCCGTCGATGGCGGGCGCCACGTTGTGCGCGTCCGTCATCAGCAGGAAGTAGTTGCGCCGGCTGTACCAGGAGGTGTCGATGGTGCCCGCCGCGTACGCGGCCGCGTCGCCGTCGAAGAAGACGAACCAGGGCCTGAGCGTCACGTCCGCGTACCGGGTACGGGGATCTCCCGCCGCGGCCTTGTGGACGGCCGGGAAGGCCGCGGCCTCGCCCAGCCGGCCGGCCGCCTTGAGGTCGCGCAGGTACATGGCGTACTCCCGGTCGGTCCACAGGGTGTCCAGCGGGTTCTGCTCCTCCACGGTGCCCGGGATGAGTTCGACGATGAACTTCCCCGCGAGCTGCGCGCGCGTCGGCCAGGCACCGGCCTGGGCCGCCTGGTCGAGATCGGCGTGGCCGCCCGCCAGATCGGCGGGACGGTAGAGCGCGTCGCCGAGCCTGCTCGTCAGCAGCGCGTCGAGGGCGGCGGGGCCCCGGCCGCCCTGGCCCTGGAATCCGTCCTTCATCTCCAGCTTGAGCACGATCGGGCGGTGGCCCGGGTTGGCGTCGTGCCAGACCTTGATGTCGGCCAGGCAGCCCGGCAGGTCGCGGTTGCGCGTCCTGGTCCGCAGTTCGCCGGTGTTGGCCGCGTTGACGCAGTTGTTGTCGTTGCCGATCGGGTTGGAGTGCGACACACGCCAGGAGGCGCCGTACACGTTGGTCCACACGTCGAGTTCGAGCATTCCGGCGCCGGAGTCCAGCGCGTCCGCGAAGTACGGGAACGTGGCCTTCTCGTAGGCGTTGTGGACACCGACCCCGGTGCCGGAGGGGTAGGGCAGCTGGTCGGTGCCGACGGCGCCGGCCGGTGTGGCGACGAGGGCGAGCACGGCGGCGGCACCGGCCGCCAGGGTCGTACGGAGGAGCTTGGCCATATCCCTGGTTCCTCTCGGCATGCATGTCTTGGGCATGTCAACAGAGAGGGAGCGTAAGGGAGTTCGGTGACGTGCGGGAGGACATCGGGCCTACGGACACGATCGCCGGGGCGACGGACGGTGTGGCGCCGGCAGTGCGGCAAGGTGGTGTGACGCGGCGGGGCTACGCGGCGGTGTGGCGGGCGGCGACACCGGCCGCACGCGACGGCGCGCCCCGCCGCGCCGTCGCGGTGGGGCGCGCCGGGGTGATGGGCGCGTGGCGGGGTGGGTGCCGCACGGTACGGCTGCCGCACGGCACACGTCTCGGAGCCCAGGGCCCACCGCCCACCGCTCGGGGCTCAGGGCTCAGGGTTCAGGGCTCAGGGCTCGCTCACGTACGCACCGGAGCGGCCGGCCCGTCGTTACGGAAGCTGCTCCTCGATGGCCGCCCGTCCCCGCTCGGCCAGCTTGCGCCGGGCCCAGGCGAGACTCTCCGGGGTCAGATCGCGGCCCGAGGCGAGCACGAGATCCTCGGCCGTCACCTCGTCACCGGCACCGGTGTGCAGCAGCCGGTCCGGGGTCGCGCTCTCGATCTCGAACGGGATCTCGGGCTGCGCAGCGGACTCTTCCTTCATGCCGCCTCCTCGTTCGTCCGGTGGGGCCATTGTCGTGCGCTCCGGGCCCGGCCGCATCCCCGGTCAGCCCGGCCGCCCCCGGTCAGCCCGGCCGCCCCCGGTCAGCCCGGCTGCCCGGGGTCCGGCGCGGGCCGGGCCCGTGCCGTGTGCCGGCGCCCGAGCAGTTCGGCGAGGCCGCGCCGGGTGGCGGCGAGGACCACCCGGTCCCTGGCGTGCAGCACGTATCCGGGGTGCAGATCCCAGACCAGCCCCGGCGGCCGCCGCCCCTCGGGCCCGGGCCGGGTGTCCGCGAGGTCCGGCACCCGGTCCCCCGGGTCCGCCGTGTCGAGCGCGATGACCCGCCAGGCGCCGGGCCGGAACACCTCCGCGACCGTGCGCCCCTCCAGCCGGGGGTGGCCCGCGACGTCGATGGCGGCCACCAGCAGCACCCGGCGCTCGACCGGGATCGCCCCGAGGATCTGGCGTCCCATCATCGCGATGGCGAAGGCCGGGGCGGCCAGGGTGGAGACGCTGCGGCTGCGGGTGAGCGCCCGGGGGTGGGCCGCGCGCAGGGTGCGGTAGACGGCGGTCGCGAAGTCGTCGTCGTACAGCCGCAGGGCCACTCGCAGGTCGGGGGCGACGGAGCGGGCGTAGAGCGTGGCCTCCAGGTTGGTGGTGTCGACGCTGGTGAGGGCGAGCAGGGCGTGCGCGCGCTCGATCTTGGCGGCTTCCAGCACACCTTCCTGGGTCACGTCGCCCAGCACGGTCGGGATCCGCAGGCTGCGGGCGAGGGCGATGCCGCGCGCCTCGGGGTCCTCCTCCACACAGACCACGGGGATGCCCAGCTCGCGCAGGCCGACGAGGACGCGGGTGCCGACCTTGCCGAGGCCGAGCAGGACGACATGGCCGGAGAGGCCGCGGGGCGGGCGGCGCAGCGACGAGGCCGTACGGAACGTGCCGAGCGCCTCCAGGACCGCGGCGAGCACCACGGGCAGCAGCAGAATCCCGGTGACCATGGCGAGGAGCTGCATGACCTGCCGGTTCACCGGCTCGCCGACCGCGGGGTCACCGATGGCGAAGAGGTCGAGCAGCGTGAGGTAGAGGGCGCCCAGCGGCCGGACGCCGGTGGCGATCCACGAGGCGACGGCCAGCGCCAGCACCGCGGCGATGATCCCGGCGAACGACCAGCGCAGCCGACGGGAGAAGAGCGAGGAGAGCGGGGCGCCCCGGCGGCCGAGCCGGCGCGGCGGCAGATCGGGTCCGGCGTGGGACACCGCCTCCAGGACGACCGTGCCGCGCCCGGTGGCGGCGGCGGCGCTCGCGTCGTCGGGCAGCAGCTGGGGCGCTTCCTGGCCGCTGTTCTCCGAGCCTTCGGTACCCGCCGGATCGTTGGTGGTGGCCGAGAGGAGGGCGAGGGTGCAGAGTCCGGGGTCGGCGACCCGGCCGGGGCCCGGCGGGTTGCGCTCCACGGCACGCAGCAGCAGGCCGTCGGCGCGGATGACCTTGCTGGTGCCCGCGACCGCGGTGGCCGCCAGCGCGGGCGCGGCCGTGTCGGCGTCGGAGAGGACCGTGGTGGTCGCGTCGAGCGCCGCCGGGTCGAGGCCGGGGACCGCGACGGCGGCGGCCTGGTCGAGGAGTTCTTCGAGGTGCTGACCGAGCTTGCGGTTGTAGAGCCGGATGACCAGGCGCAGTTGGGGGTTGAGACGGCGGGCGGCGAGTGCGGCCCGGATGTTGATCTCGTCGTCGTCATGGACGAGGGCGAGGGCCGCCGCCTCCGTCACCCCGGCCTCCTCCAGGGCGTCCTCGTCGAGTTCCGGGATCTCCAGGACCCGCGGCCCGCTCGAAGCCCCGCCGGGGCCGTCGTCCGCCGGGTCCGGCAGGGTCGCCGCCGTACGGGCCATGGCCGCCGACATCCGGCCGAAGAAGGCCGAGGCCCTGCCGAGTCCGGCGACCGGGGCGGGCGGCAGGCGGGAGGCCCGTACGGGCGGCACGACCAGGGTGACCTGTTCGCCGTAGACGTGGCGCAGCTCGCCCGCCAGCCGGTGGACAAGGGTGTCGTCGCCGCAGACGATCATGTGGCCCGCCGCGGAGCCGTGGGGTACCTGGTGAGGAAGTGTGGGCACCGCACCAGTGTGCCGCGCCCGTGTTCGGGAGGAGCACAGCCGTCCCGGCCGGGGGCGCGGCCGGGACGGCTGATTCCGGGTCACATCACGTCGTCCCGCGCATTGCTGATGGTACGTCCGGTCCAGTTGGCCGTCAGGCTTCCCCGGTCTCAGGTCCCGGTGACGGAGTAGGAGTGTGCCCCCGCCCCGGCCAGCGCGCCCTGGTCGACGATCAGGTACTCGTCGCGCAGCGGTGTGCCCGCGAACCAGGACTCCAGGATCTCCCGGGTGCCCGCGGCGTAACGGGCCTGCGCCGAGAGCGAGGAGCCGGAGATGTGCGGGGTCATGCCGTGGTGCGGCATGGTCCGCCAGGGGTGGTCGGCGGGGGCGGGCTGCGGGTACCACACGTCTCCGGCGTACCCGGCGAGCTGTCCGCCGCGCAGCGCGCGGTCGACGGCGTCCCGGTCGGCGATCTTCGCGCGGGCGGTGTTGATGAGATAGGCGCCGCGCTTCATGGTGGCGATCATCTCGTCGCCGAACAGCCCCTCGGTCTCGGGGTGGAGGGGCGCGTTGATGGTGACGACGTCGCAGTGCGGCACCATGTCGGCCGCGCTCGCGTGCCAGGTGAGGCCCAGCTCCCGCTCGACGGATTCGGGCAGCCGGTGCCGGTCGGTGTAGTGGAGCCCCACGTCGAAGGGGGCGAGGCGGCGCAGGACGGCGAGTCCGATGCGGCCCGCGGCGACGGTGCCGACCTGCATGCCCTCCAGATCGTACGAGCGGGCGACGCAGTCGGCGATGTTCCAGCCGCCGTCCAGGACCCACTGGTGGGAGGGGAGGTAGTTCCGTACGAGGGAGAGCGTCATCATCACCACGTGCTCGGCGACGCTGATGCTGTTGCAGTACGTGACCTCGGCGACGGTGATGCCCTTGGCGATGGCGGCGTCGAGGTCGACGTGGTCGGAGCCGATGCCGGCGGTGACGGCGAGTTTCAGCTTCTCGGCCTTCGCGATGCGTTCGGCCGTCAGATAGGCGGGCCAGAAGGGCTGCGAGATGACCACGTCGGCGTCGACCAGTTCCCGGTCGAAGACGGACCCGTCCCGGTCCTTGTCCGACGTGACGACCAGAGTGTGGCCCTGGGACTCCAGATAGCCGCGCAGCCCCAGTTCGCCGGAGACACTGCCGAGCAGTTCGCCCGGGGTGAAGTCGATGGACCGGGGGGTGGGCGCGGTCTGGCCGCCGGGGTAGTGGTCGATGCGGGGAAGGCCGTCCCGCGCGTAGGACTTCGGCGGGCCGTCCACCGGGTCGTCGTACAGCACACACAGCACCTTTGCCATGACTGCGGCTCCTCATCCGTTGCAGCGGGAAGGTGTCTTCACCATCCCGGGCCCCGGGAGCACCGTCAAAGCGAACTTTCCTATGCCGGGATAGCCCTGTCCTATCCCGCCTGTCCCGCCTGTCCCGCCTGTCCCGCCTGTCGCCACGGCTGTCCGGGCGGAGTGTCCCCCGGTGACCGGGCCGACCGGCCGGCGGGGTGCAGATAGGTGTCCAGCAGCCGGTCGAGCGCTTCCCGTACGCCCGCCTCCCGGGCGGTGTCCAGCAGGGCCCTGGCGAGGACGGGTTCGGGGGTGCGGTCGGCGATGACGAGGCCGACGCGGGGGCCGTGCGCCGGGTGCTCCAGCGGGATCACCCGCATCCCCTCGGGGACGCCGAACATGTGCAGCCAGGCGTGCGAGATGACGCTGGACCAGCGGCCGGCCGTGAGGTGCGCGTACAGCCCGGCGACGGAGTCGGTCTCGATGGCGGGGGCCACGGCGGGCACCCCGTCGGCGGCGAAGTACTCGTCCATGATGCGGCGGTTGCGCATCTGCGGGGAGAGCAGGCACAGCGGCTGCTCCGCGATGCTCGCCCAGCGGACGAGCGAGTGGCCGGACAGGGGGCCGTCGTGCGGGGTGAGCAGCAGATACCGCTCCTCGTACAGCGGGGTCCTGCGGACCTGCCCGAGGCTGTCGTCGTCCAGATAGGTGAGGGCGATGTCGAGTTCGAACGCGGCCAGTTTCCGGGCGATGTCCCGCGAGGAGAGCGAGTCGAGCGAGACCCGGGCGCGTGGATGGCGTTCGACGAAGGGGGTGGTGAGCAGGGAGGCGGCGGTGAGCGCGGTGGGGATGGCGCCCAGGCGCAGGGTGCCGGCGAGGCCGCCGCGCATCGCGGAGAGTTCATGGCGCAGGGCGTCGCGCTCGGCGAGGATGCGGTGCGCCCAGAGCAGCACCCGTTCGCCCTCGGGGGTGAGCCCCTCGAAGCGGCGGCCCCGGCGGACGATGGGCACGTCCAGTTCGTGTTCGAGCTTGCGGATGGCGGCGGAGAGCGAGGGCTGGGAGACGTAGCAGGCCGCCGCGGCGCGCGCGAAGTGGCGTTCCCTGGCGAGGGCGACCAGATACTCCAGCTGACGCAGCAACACCGCTCGCTCCCCTGCTCGTACGCCCCGCCCTCACTCTGTCAGGTCCCGGGCGCCGGAGGAACGGCGCTGACGGGCGCCGCGGGCCCGGCGGCGCCCGGGGCACGGCGCGGCGACGGGCCCGGGGGCCGGGTCACAGCGGTACGAGGGTGACTTCCGTGGCCTTGACGCCGGTCCAGACCGAGGCACCGTCGGCCAGGCCGAGTTCGGCCGCCGCCTCGGGGGTGATCTCGGCGACCAGGTCGGGGGCCTCGTCCGAGGAGATCAGGACGCGTAGCCTGCTGCCGAGGGCGGTGATCTCCCGGACCGTGCCGGGCCAGACGTTGCGCGGGCTGCCGCCGGGTCGCTGCCGGTGGACGGAGACGGCCTCCGGGGCGATGATCGCCAGGGCCCGCGAGCCGGCCGGCGACGGCTCGGCGACCACCAGCCGGCCCCCCGCGTCGAGGGTGAGGCCGTCCGGCCCGAAGGCGCCGGGCCAGGCGTTGCGGCCGAGCATCCGGGCCACCCAGGGCGACCGGGGGTGCCGGGTCACCTCGGCGGGCGGGGCGTCCTGGAGGACGCGCCCCTCGTCGAGTACGAGGACCCGGTCGGCGAGGGAGACCGCCTCGACCGGATCGTGCGTGACGATCAGACAGACCCCGCCGAAGCCGTCGAGATGGCCGCGCAGGGTGTGCCGTACCTGGGCCCGGGTGGTCTGGTCGAGCGCGGCCAGCGGTTCGTCCAGGAGCAGCAGCCGGGGCCGGGTGGCCAGCGCGCGGGCGAGCGCGACGCGCTGCGCCTGGCCGCCGGAGACCTGGTGGGGCTTGCGGCCGGCGAGGTGCCCGACGCCGAGGCGGTCGAGCCAGTGCTGTGCGGTACGGCGGGCCTCCGCGCGGGGTATGCCGCGGGCGCGCAGCCCGTACGCCGTGTTGGCGAGGGCGCTGAGGTGCGGGAAGAGCGCGCCGTCCTGCGGGACCCAGGCGACACCCCGGCGGTGCGGCGGCAGGGCGGTGACGTCCAGTTCACCGAGGCGCAGCTCCGCGTGGGCGCGGGGGGTGAGGCCGAGGAGTGCGCGCAGCAGGGTGGTCTTGCCGGCGCCGTTGGGTCCGACGACGGCGATGGTGGTGCCGGGTTCGGCGTCCAGTGCGAGCTGGTTGAAGCCGCTCACCTCGGCGTGCAGCCGCCACCGCTCCGGGGGCTCTCCGGGCGCGGCGGCCTTGCCGTCGGCCGGGGCGGCCGACGCGGCGGTGGCGGCCGGGGCCGCCCGGGACTCTCCCGTACCCTCGCCGCCCGGCAGTGGTCCGCGCCCCCGCGAGCGGTCCGGCGCCTGGCCCGTCCAGCGGCCCCGCAGGGCGATCAGCACGGCCATGGCGATGGCGAGCAGCAGCAGGGAGACGGAGGTGGCGGCCTCCGGCGAGTCCTGGAGCAGCAGATAGACCTGGAGCGGCAGGGTCTGCGTGGTGCCGGGCAGGTTCCCGGCGAAGGTGATCGTGGCGCCGAACTCGCCGAGCGCGCGCGCCCAGGTCAGCGCGGCGCCCGCGGCGAGCCCGGGCGCGACCATCGGCAGGGTGACGGTGCGGAAGACCCGTACGGGCGAGGCGCCCAGCGACGCGGCCGTCTCCTCGTACGCGGGCCGCAGCCCGGCGAGGGTGCCTTCGAGACTGATGATGAGGAACGGCATGGCGACGAAGGTCGAGGCGACCACGGCGCCCGAGGTGTGGAACGGCAGGGTGATGCCGAAGGTGTCCTCCAGCCAGGGCCCGAGCAGCCCGCGCCGGCCGAAACCGAGCAGCAGCGCCACACCGCCGACGGTCGGGGGCAGCACCATCGGCAGCAGGACAAGGGTGCGGACGAGGGTCTTGCCCGGGAAGTCCACCCGGGCCAGCAGCCAGGCGAGTGGCACGCCGAGCAGCAGCGAGAGCGCGAGCGACCAGAAGGAGACGAGCAGGGACAGTTTCAGCGCCTGGACCACGCCGGGGCTGGTGAGATGGGTGCCCAGCTCGCCCCAGGTGGTCCGGGCGAGAATGCCGATCAGGGGCAGCAGCAGGAAGGCGACGGCGAGCAGCGCGGGCAGTGCCAGGGCGACGGGGGCGCGGAGCCCCCGTACGCGGGAGTGGCTCATCGGGGCCCCGGTTACGGCTGCTGGAAACCGGCCGCCTGGAGGATCTTCTGCGCCTCCGGGCCGCTGAGCCAGCTGACGAACGCGGCGGCGGCGTCGGCGTTCTCGGACGTCTTGAGCGTGGCGGCCGGGTACTGGGCGATCGCGTTCTGCGCGTCGGGGATCTCGACGGCGTCGACCTTGTCCGTCGCGGTGGCGGCGTCGGTCTTGTAGACGATGCCGGCGTCGGCCTCGCCCAGCTCGACCTTGCTCAGCACGGCGCGGACGTTCGGCTCCTGCGAGACCGGCTTCACGGTGACCTTCTGCGCGTCCAGCACCTGCTTGCTGTAGCGGCCCACGGGCACCTCGGGAGCGGCCAGGACGACCTTCAGCTTCGGGTCGGCGAGACCCTTCAGGTTCTCGATCCTGTCCGGGTTGCCCTCGCCGACGGCGATGACCAGGCGGTTCTTGGCGATGACCGTCGGGGTGCCGGTGTCGCCCCGCAACCCGTCCATGGTCTTGGTGTCGGCGGTGACCAGCGCGTCGGCCGGCGCGCCCTGCTCGACCTGCGCGGCCAGTTCCTGCGAACCGGCGAAGGAGAACGTGAGCCGGGTGCCCGGGTTGGCCTTCTCGTACGCGGCGCCCGCCGTCCTGAAGACGTCGGTGAGCGAGGCGGCGGCGAGCACGGTGAGCTGGGCCTTGGGGGCGCCGCCCGGCGAGGCGCCGTCCTTGGCACCGGTGCCGGTGTCCTTCGCGTCGTCCTTGCCACCGCAGGCCGCCAGCGGCAGGAGAAGAGCGGCGGTCACGAACGCGGTGGCGGCGCGGCGGCGGGTGAGGGCGAGGGACATGAGGAGGCTCCTTGGCGGTGGGACGGCGGCGGAGAGGAACGCGGCCGGGAGGGTTCAGACGCGGCCGGAAGGTTCAGACGCGGTCGATGTGCACGCTGGTGGCCTTCACACGGGCGGTGGCCTCCACGCCGACCTCCAGCCCCAGTTCCTCGACCGCTTCCCGGGTGAGCAGCGAGACCAGCCGGTGCGGCCCCGCCTGGATCTCCACCTGGGCCGCGACATCGCCGAGGGTGACGGCTGTGACGATGCCGGGGAACGCGTTGCGGGCCGAGGTGTACGAGACGTCCTCCCCGTCCGGTCCGTTCTGGGCGACCTCGACGGAGAACGCGGCCAGCGCGCGGCCGTCGATGAGACGCCGTCCGCCCTCGTCGCGATGGGTGGCGACCCGGCCCGCGTCGGCCCAGCGGCGGGCCGTGTCGGGACTCACGCCGAGGAGCCGGGCCGCCTGGCCGATGGTGTACGACTGCATGTGCGACAAGATAGGCCGGAGCGCCTAGCATTTACAATTCTTCAGATGAAATGCCCTAGCAGATGCGTGGATACACCGATCACGGACGCGCCGATGCACCGCTACGCCCGACACGGCTGAACGGCCGTCTCAGCGCTTGACGGCCCGCAGGATCACGAACTTCGGATCGCTCGTCACGGTCTCGCAGTTGCCGAAGATCCGACGCAACTTGGTGTGGTAGCCGAGGTGTCGGTTGCCGATGACCCACAGCTCTCCCCCGGTCCGCAGCACCGCGCGCGCCCCGGTGAACATCCGCCACGCCGTCGCGTCGGTGGTCGACTGGTGCGTGTGGAACGGCGGATTGGTCAGGACGAGGTCGGCCGACTCCGCCGGTACGCCGGTCAGGCTGTCGCCGAGGACGAACTCCGCCGCCGTCGCGGCGTCGGCGTTCTTGCGGAAGGTCGCCTCGGCCGAGGCGACGGCCGCGTACGACTCGTCGACGAAGGTCACGGTGGCGTCCGGGTTGCCCAGCGCCACGGCGGTGCCGATGACGCCGTTGCCGCAGCCCAGGTCGATTACCCGCTCGGGCCCGTGGCGCCGCGGGAGGTGCCGCAGCAGGAACCGGGTACCGATGTCGAGCCGTTCCGCGCAGAAGATCCCGGCGTGGTTGACGACCGTACGGCCCGACACGGAGCCGAGTCCTTCGGGCAGCGCGTAGCTGTGCGGCCAGGGGCTGGTGGTCCTGGACCGCCCCGCCGCGGGGGCGCAGAAGATGAGCCGCGCCTTCTTGACGGCGAGGGAGGTCTTCGTGGGGCCGAGGATCTGGTCGAACAGCTTCAGGGTGGACGTGTGGATCTCCGTCACCCGGCCCGTGCCGATGACGACGGTCCCGGGGTGCACGGCGGGCGCCAGCCGGTGGAGCTGGTCCTCCAGCATGGCCAGGCTCTTGGGAACGCGGACCAGCAGGACGTCGATCCGCTCCGGTGGCGTGTCCAGGGTGGACAGCAGCCGCCCGGCGTCCGGGCCGAGACCGGCGCGGCGCAGATTGGCGCGGGTGGCCTGCTGGGTGAGGTACGAGTCGCTGATCTGCACGAGATCGCCGGCGGCCCGCTCCTGGTGTCCGGCGAGCGCGGTGGTCAGCGCGCCCCACCGGTCCCCGACGATCACGACGGTGCCGGAGAGCTCGTCTGCCCCTGCTTCCGCGAGGTGGCGCAGCAGGTACTCGTCGGCGGCGTCCCACGCGCGGAGCGTCTCGCGGGGATGCTCGGGAAATCGGGTGAGGCCGAACTCGCCCCAGGGTGTCGTCAAACGGTTCATCGTGCCCTCAGGCTATCCGCCCGGGAGCGGGCCGTGCGCCGCGCGCGGCCCGCGTGACCGGCCGGGATCCCGCCCCGGTCAGGTGGCGGCCCGGTCGGCCCGGTCCTGGGAGGAGAGTCCCCGGGCCCGGTCCAGGGCCGCCTGGGCCTGGCCGACGCTGAGGACCGCGGCGAACTCCGTACGGGCGATCTCCAGGACCACGTCGGCATCGGCCGGCGGGCGCGGGTGATCGCGCAGGGCGATGTCCGCGGCGGCCTGGGCCAGGAGATCGTCGTCCGGGGACGCCCCGGGCTGGGACATGGTGTGGAGCACTTGGTGCCAGAGTCCGGTCATCGCGTCATTTCCCTTCGTCCGTGGGGGTGGCGTCGGCGGGGGTGGCGTCAGGGGACGTGCCGTCGGTGGGAAGGCTGTCGGCTGATGTGCCATCGGCGGGTGTGCCGTCGGCGGGTATGTCTGTGGCGGGGACGTCTTCGGTGGGGACGTCTTCGGTGGGGATCCCGAGCGTGGCGAGGGCGTGCGGGACGAGTTCGTCGGCCAGCAGTTCCCGGGAGAACGCGGTGGCGTCGCGGGCCCAGTGGGCCACCAGTTCGTTGATGGCCCCGATGAGCGCCACGATGGCGAGGGAGTAGTCGCGGGGCGCGGACTCGCCCCGTTCGACGGCGCGCTCCGCCTCTCCGCTGAGGAAGTCGGACCACAGGCTCCGCCACAGCAGCCGGTGCTCCTCGACCGCGCGGCCGGCGCCGATCACCTCGACGAACGCGATCCGGGTGGCGGCGGGCTCCGCGGTGACGGCGTCCAGATAGGAGCGGGTCAGCGCCGTGATGCGGCCCCGGGCCCCGGCCGACTCCATCCCGGGGTCGCTGAGGACCGTCAGCGCGGCCTCCATGCCGGCGCGCGCGACATCGTTGTGGAGCGCGATGAGCAGCGCCTCACGGCCCTCGAACTCCTCGTAGAACGCGCGGATCGAGACGTGGGCGGTGGCGCAGATCCGCTCGATGGAGGTGGCCGGATAGCCGCGGGTGGTGAACAGGTCGGTGGCGGTCGCCAGCAGCCGCTCGCGGCGAAGGGCCCTGCGCTCCTGCCCCGTGCGGTCCGCTCCCGTGCGGTCCGCTCCCGAACGGTCCTGGCCCACGCGGTCCTGGTCCGCGCGGGTCTCCTTGGCTCTCGTACGGGCGTGCGATGACGACGCCGTCGTGTCCGCGGAATTCCGGCACGGATCCATCCGACCTCCCCGAATCGCCCTGGGAACACACGGTGTTGTCACCGGTAGGAGCGCTTGTCGAGCATGCCACGCGCCACGGGCCGACACGCCACGTTCCACGAATGCGCGCGAAACCGCAAAAATGTCCGACGCGACGGACCGTTTCCGCGTACGTGCACGGACCGTCCACCCGTACACCTGGCCGGGTTTTTCACCGTACGGGAGCGCTCGCGCGCCGCCGGATCACTCGGATGGTCGGCGCACCGGGCTGCCGGGCCGCCGGAGCGGGATGCTCGTAGTGACCGGCCGTGCCACGGCACCGATCACGGCGAGAGGGAGCGTCATGACCACTCCCGCCGAACGGGCGGAGCGCGGCAGGACGGCCCGCAGGAAGGCGTCCCGGTCCTCGCACGGGTTGTGGATCCCGGGCGTCGACCGGCCCGACCCGCTCGCCGTTCTGGCCCGGCAGGCCGCGCGCCGGGTCCCCGAACTGGTGCCGCTGCGCTACGAGCGGATGGCCGCGTCCCCGTTCGCCTATCTGCGCGGCGCCGCCGCCGTGATGGCCGCCGATCTGGCGACCCAGCCGGACACCGAGCTGACCGTCCAGCTCTGCGGCGACGCCCACCTGCTGAACTTCGGCGTCTTCGCCTCGCCCGACCGCGCCCTGCTCTTCGATCTCGACAACTTCGACGAGACCCTTCCCGGCCCGTTCGAATGGGATGTGAAACGCCTCGCGACCAGCGTCGCGGTCGCCGTCCTCGACCAGGGCGGCTCGGCGGCGGACGCCCGGGACGGGGCGCGGGCCGCCGCCGGGGCGTACCGCCGGTCGATGCGCCGGCTGGCGCGCCTGCGCGAACTGGACGTCTGGTACGAGCGGATCGACACCGCCGGGCTGCTCGCGAAGCTGACCGACAGGGCGGAGGGACGGCACCGGATCAGCCACGATCCGCCGCGGCTCGAACCGGTCGGTCCCCTCGACAGGGCGATGCTCCGGCGGATCTTCATCGGGTACCGCAGCACACTCCCCGAGGAGCGGCGGATGCTCCTCGACCGGTTCAGGTTCGTCGACGTGGCGCGCAAGGTGGTGGGGGTGGGGAGCGTCGGCACCCGCTGCTTCGTCGTACGGCTGGAAGGGCGCGACGCGGGCGATCCGCTCCTCCTCCAGATCAAGGAGGCCGAGCGGTCCGTGCTCGAACCGCATCTCCGGCCCAGCGTCTACCCCCACCAGGGCCACCGGGTGGTCGCGGGGCAGCGGCTGCTCCAGGCGGCGGGCGACATCTTCCTCGGCTGGGCCACCGGTCCCGAGGGGCACCACTTCTACTGGCGCGGGCTCCGGGACATGAGGGGGTCGGCCGTCATCGACGGCATGCCGCCGGCCCTGCTGCGCGACTACGCGAAGCTGTGCGGCCGGGCACTGGCCCGGGCGCACGCCCGCTCCGGGGACCGGATCGCCATCGCGCACTACCTCGGCGGGGCGGACACCTTCGACCACGCCGTGGCGGAGTTCGCCCTGCGCTACACCGGCCGGAACAGGGCCGACCACGCCGCGCTCAGGGCGTCACCGGCCGTGTCCCGGCCGGTGGACCGGACCCCGGCGGCCACCCGCTGAGCCACGTCAGTTCTCCGGCACCGGGCCCGCCGTGTCGAGCGCCGCGCCGACATCGTCGGCGAGGGTGACCGCGACCTCCCGGATCTGCCGGGAGGGGACGGCCCCGGGCGTCGGCAGCAACATGTAGCGGCCCTGGTAGTGCCCGTTGGCGGCTGCCCTGAGTTCGATCTCGCCGTCCGGCCAGCCCCGTCCCTCCAGGTCCCAGGGTTCACGGTCCACGACGACGGTGCCGTCCTGCTCCAGCCGCGCCGGGTGCCCGAGCAGGCTCCCGTACTCGAACCGGCAGCTCCGCAGCCGCAGGATGTCGACCAGGTGACGGCCGACCTGGTCGACCACGGCGGCGGAGGAACCGTGGCGCTGGGCCAGCCGGGCGGTGTCGTGGATACGGGCGAGGAGCCCCGCGTCGACCACGGTCATGACCCGCAGCCGCCGTGCCCGCGCGGCGAGTTGGGAGACCGCGAGCCCCACGGCCAGCAGCAGGACGGCCGTGGTGAGGTCGTTGGCGCCGGTCACGGCGAAGCGTTCGTACGGCTGGACGAGGAAGAAGTCGAACCAGACCGCGGCGGAGAGCGCGGCGACCGCGCCCGCGACACGGTTGCCGAGCGCGGCTACCGCCACGACGACCACGACGAGGATCAGCGCCAGGTTCGTACCCGCCACTCCCGTACGCAGCGGCACCAGCGCCCCGGCGGCCGCCAGGGGCGCGAGCGGCGCCGCGACCAGCGCGACGCGGTCACGCGGTGAGAAGCGCATGGTCCACCTCGCTGTACCGGTGCACAGGTCCGGCGCCACCGGGGCCGCCGGCCGGCGGCCCTCCACTCCAGCGTGCGCCCGCCGGATCCGGTGGGGCGGGGGCCCGCCGGGGCCTTGACGGAGCCCTGCCGCGGAGCCGGGGGAGCTTGACGCGCCCTTGACGCGCCCACACACCCTTGCGGCACCCGCGGCGGCGGGCCGGCCGAACCAGCGCGAAGTCCGCCCGGCCGGCGCATGCACATCGCGTGAAACGGCTGTGGGGCGTACGGCACCCGTGATACGCCTGCCGATATGGACGATCTTGTGACGGAGCGGCTGGTGCTCCATCCGCTGAGCGTGCTCGAAGCCGAGCGGGTGGTGGCGGGCGAGCCCGGGGACGGGGATCTGTGGGCACCCGGGTACCCCTCCGACGGGGACATGGTGGGGGCGGGGCGCTTCCTGACGACGTGTTCGATCACCGGCGATCCGGGGCCCTTCGGCGCGTACGAGATCCGCCGCCGCGCGGACGGGCACGCGATCGGCGGCCTCGGCTTCCACTCCGTCCCGGACGCGGATCTCGCCGTCACGATCGGCTACGGGCTGATCCCGTCCGTCCACGGCCAGGGGTACGCGTCCGAGGCACTGCGCGGACTGCTGCGGTTCGCGCGGGCCGGTGGGGTCAGCCGTGTGCGGGGGGACACCGATCACGACAACATCGCGTCGCAGCGGGTCATGACGGCGGTGGGAATGCGGCTGGTCGCGGAGGACGAGGGGCTGAAGTACTACCGGATCGTCTTCCCCGTCGACGGGAAGGCGGCCGACGCCCTGCGGTCATGGACGGACGGCCGACGGGCGGGGTGACCCGACCGGCCCATCCGGGGGCCTCGCGGGGGTCCGGGCGGGCCCGCGCGGGAAGGGAGTGAGCGTGCGTGATGTCAGAGTCGTCCTGAGCGCGCCGGTGGCGGAGTTCGTGAAGCGGGGCCGGGAGCCCGTCGTCACCCAGACGCTGCGCTCGACCGCCGCCGCGACCATCTCGTACGTGGTCGCGGTGCGGCTGAGCAGCGAGCCCGCGCCGCTCACCGCGCCGCTGACCGCGCTGCTCGTCGTACAGGTGACGCTGTACTCCACCCTGACCACCGGTATCCGCAGGGTGAACGCCGTGGTGGCCGGTGTGCTCGTCGCCAGCGCCTTCAGTGTGCTGGTCGGGCTGACCTGGTGGAGCCTGGGGCTGATCATTCTCGCCTCGCTCGTCGTCGGACGGATCGTGCGGGTGAGCGAGTTCGTGCCGGAGGTCGCGATCAGCGCCATGCTCGTGCTCGGGGTGCCCCGGGTGGCGTCCACCGCGTGGGACCGGGTGCTGGAGACGCTGATCGGCGCGGTGGTGGGGCTGCTGTTCAACTTCCTGCTGGCGCCACCGGTGTGGGTCGCCACCGCGGGTGAGTCCGTGGACGGCCTCGCCCGCCGGATGCGCCAGCTCCTGCTGCGGATCGGGGAGGGGCTGACGGAGTCCATCCCGGTGGAGCACGCCGCCTCACGGCTGCACGAGGCGCGCCGGCTCGATCACGACATCAGCGAGGTGGACGCGGCACTGCGCCAGGCGGAGGACAGTGTCCGGCTCAACCCCCGGGTGAAGGAGGGGCTGCTGCACCGGGTGGTGCTGCGGACGGGCCTGGACACCCTGGAGATCTGCACCGTGGTGCTGCGGGTGCTGGCCAGAACCCTCACCGACCTCGCCAAGGAGCGCGAGCGGGAGGCGCTGTTCGCCCCGGAGGTCGGAGCGGCGCTGCAGGAACTGCTCGGCCTGGTCGCCGACGCGGTGGTGAGCTTCGCCGTCATGGTGACCACGGACGTCACCCGGAGCGCCGAGACGGCGGAGGCGCGGCTCGCCGAGGATCTGGACGCGGCGCGGGCGAGCCGGGAGCGACTGGCGGGGCTGCTGCTCGCGGAGGTACGGCGCGCCCCGGAGCAGTGGCAGCTCCACGGCGCGCTCCTGGCCGAGCTGGACCGGATCCTCGACGAGCTGGACCTGGAGCACCGTTCCCGGCGGCTGATGGAGGAACTGGACCGGGCCTCCCGGGAACAGCGTGAACGTCATCCCCGGCTGACGGCGGCCTGGCAATGGGTACGGCGAAAGTTCACGCGGCGCGGACGCTAGAGAGCCGTACGCGAACGGGGTGGGCGGGAATGCGCGGAGGCCGGCTTCAATCGGTCGTCGGCGCGGTGGGATTCGCCGGATTCCGGCGCAACGGAAAACTACCGGCCGATTATTGACGGAATATTTACCAGCGCTGTGGCAGTCCGTGGTGAATGGGCCCGGGGGAAGCGCTTGCGCGCCGGTTCACACCCCCGTAATGACGGGCGAAAGCAGTGATGACGGCATGATCGGGCCATCTCTCCGGTTTGTGATCATGGTCGTCGCGCGCCCGTCCCCGGCTCGCCCCGGCCCGGGGTTCCCGGCCGCTCCTCGGCGTCTGCGCAGGTCCACGGGGCGTGCGGGGAGGGCGAGTTGGGTGGGCCGATTGTTGGCGGACATACCGATGGCGGTACTGTGCGCGCGCGCCGTCATCGTCGGCGGCGCGGTTATAGCGGAGGATTTTGTGACCCAATTCAGCAGATCGTGGCGGCGCGCCAGCGCCTTCATAGCGGTCGCGGCGACCGGCGCCCTCGGTGTCGGCCTGTCGGCGGCTCCCGCGTTCGCGCACACGCCGAACTGGTCGGTGACGTGCTCCGAGGTGAGCCTGAACCTGACCGCCTACGGCAACAGCGACAAGAACACCGTGACGGTCACCGTGGACGGCAAGGACCTGCTGCCCACGGAGAATTTCCGTAACAACTTCAGCAAGAAGCTCGACCTGCCGGCGCACAAGAGCGAGGTGACGGTCCGTCTTGTCGTGAAGGCCGCCGACGGCGACCAGTTCAACAAGGACGAGACGAAGACCGCCCCGGTCTGCGAGGGCGAGGAGACGCCTCCGGAGCCCACCCCGCCGCAGGAGTCCGCGCCGGAGCCGAGCGCTCCGGAGGAGACCCCCGAGGCGACGCCCAGCGAGGACACGCCCGCGTCCGAGGCGCCGACCCCTGCGGGCGAGGCGAGCACCTCGGCCGCCGCGGTCCCGTCCTCGGAGCCGAGCCCCGCCGGTGACGATCTCGCCGAGACCGGTGCGTCCAGCTCCACCCCGCTGATCGCCGGCGCCGCGGGTGTCGTGCTGGTCGCCGGAGCGGGCATCATGTGGGCCTCGCGCAAGCGCCGTTCCGCACAGGGCTGACCCGAGGTCTCACCCGCACCACCGCACCACCCGCGTGACCGCACCACTGCAGGACCGCACCATCCGCACCACCCGCCGTCCTGACCGGTCGGCCCGCCCCCGCCGCCCTGCCGGGCGGGCGTCCCGCACCGCCGCCACGCGGCGCGCCAGGACGCCGGACACCCGGCCGAAGGCATGGACCGTACGGCGGGGGCCGTGCGCCGCCGCACCGCTCCGCGGTGCGTGCGGGGCTCCGGCCAGGACCGGCCCCCGTGAGGCCCCGCGACGCTCCCCGTCCGCGGGGCCTCACCCCTGTCCCCTCTCCGTCCCCGCGGGCGCGGGGCGCCGCGCTGCCGGGCGGGATGCGCGGCGCGCCCGGCGCGCCGACAATGAAGGCGCGCGTACGGAGGGGATCCGGGCGCGGAACGGACGGACCACCGCCGACAGTCTGGGGCGCCCATGGATCCGGTGGAGGCGCTGGACAGGATCGCCTTCCTGCTGGAGCGCTCGCGGGCGGACACCTACCGGGTCAAGGCGTTCCGCGCCGCCTCCGCGACCGTGGCCGCCATGGATCCGGACGAGGTCGCCCGACGCGCCGCGGCCGGCACGCTCGACCGGGTGCGCGGCATCGGGCCCAGGACCTCCCAGGTGGTCCGGGCCGTGGTGGCCGGCTCCGTACCCGAGTATCTGGAGCGTCTGGAGCGGGAGGCCGAAGCGCCGCTCGCGGCGGGCGGGCACGCGCTGCGGAGCGCGCTGCGCGGCGACTGCCATCTGCACTCCGACTGGTCCGACGGCGGCAGTTCCGTCGAGGCGATGGGGCGTACGGCGGCGGCGCTCGGCCACGAGTGGGCCGTACTCACCGACCACTCCCCCGGGCTCACCGTGGCGAACGGCCTGTCGGCCGGACGGCTGCGTGAACAGCTCGACGTGATCGCGGAGCTGAACCGGGGGTGGGCGCCGTTCCGGCTGCTGACCGGCATCGAGTGCGACATCCTGCCCGACGGCTCGCTCGACCAGGATCCGGAACTCCTCGACCGGCTGGACCTGGTGGTGGCGTCCGTCCACTCGAAGCTGCGGATGGACGCCGCCTCGATGACCCGGCGGATGATCGCCGCCGTACGCGATCCGCGCACCGACGTGCTGGGCCACTGCACGGGGCGTCTGGTCATCGGCCGGAGCCGCCGGGACCGCGGTACGGGCGGCAGCCGGCCCGAGTCGGAGTTCGACGCGCGGGCGGTGTTCGACGCCTGCGCCGGGACCGGCACGGCGGTGGAGATCAACAGCCGGCCCGAGCGGCTCGACCCGCCCCGGCGGCTGCTGCGCGAGGCGGTCAGGGCCGGGGTCCTCTTCGCCGTCGACACCGACGCGCACGCGCCCGGGCAGCTCGACTGGCAGCTTCTGGGCTGCGCCCGGGCCGAGGAGTGCGGTGTCCCGGCGGAGCGGGTCGTCAACACCTGGACGGCCGAGGGGCTGCGCGAGTGGACCCGGACCCGGCGCGCCCCGGCGCGGGGGTGAGGCGTACGGGCCGACCGCCGCCCATGCCGCCGCCCCGTCCCGTACGGGCCTACGCGTAGACGCCGTCCAGCCAGCTCTGCCAGGCCTGTCCGGTCCGCTCGGCGTCGGCGCCGGCGGCGAAGTCGTGGACGCTCACACCGACCGTCGCGCCGAAGTGGTTCCTGCCGAAGAACCGGTACATCGCGGTGTCGGTGCGGAGCCCGATGAAGTACGGGTCCCGGTAGTCGACGACCGCGTCGACCGGGCCCACACCCGGCAGGTCGACCCGTACGGCCGTGCCCGCCGGGGCGTCGTCCGCCAGTCCGAGCGCCCGGCCCGCCGTGTCGAGCGCGTCCGGCGCCCCGGCGGCCGCGGGTCCGTCGGCGGCCGAGAAGACGGCGGCGCGTCCGGTGAAGTGGCGCAGGTACTGGCCCAGGGTGTGGATGTAGAAGGTGTTGTGCCGGGCGGCGCCGTCGTACTGGTTGTCCCAGTCGTCGACGAAGATGCCGCTGTGCACGTAGCGCACCCAGGATCCGCCGCCCTCACGTGGCTCGATGACATGGTCGAGCTGGTTGCGGGTCTGCTGCGGGATCCCGTCGACGTCCTCGACCCGGGCGGTCAGCCGCTTCCCCGGTTCCCAGGCGGTGATCGTGCCGCCGAACGGCGCGGCGCCGCCCTCGCGCGGTTCGTACTCCATGGGCCACAGCCACGCCGCCGTACCGGTGGTGACGGCCTGCCAGACCTCTTCGGGGCTCGCGTCGGTCTCGAACTCGCGGACGATCTCGAATTCCTTGGACATGGTGGCGTACTCCTTCTCGCTCATGAAGCCTCCCCGATCGGTGCGGGGCGGGCCGGGCCGGACGCGGCGCCGGACTCGGAATCGGGCTGGGCCGGGTCCGGCCCGGTGGCCTTGACGGTGGGGTGGAGCGCGACCACGATCCGGTGGTCACGGCCGCTCCCGGCCTGCTCCACGTGGTACTTGGCCATCAGCGCGGTGACGCCCAGGGTCAGCTCCTCGACGAACGCGGCCCGGTCGGCGGCGCTCGCGAAGCGCACCTCGCCGTCGAGCGCGTATGTCGCGAGGCGCTTGCGCGCCCGGGCGGCGCCGGTGATCAGGCTGCCGACGTCCCGTACGAGCCGGGCGGCGACCGCGAGCAGCCAGCGCGCGGAGAGCTGGTCACGGAAGCGGGCCGGGTCCGGCTGGACCGCCGCCAGCGCGAGCGGCGAGATCACGTACGAGGCCGCCGTGGCCCGCATCATCCGCTCGGTGACATTGCCGCGTCTGCGTTCGTCGGCCAGCTCGACCAGTCCGTGCCGCTCCAGGGCCTTGAGATGGTAGTTCACCTTCTGCCGGGGCAGTCCGACCCGGCCGGCCAGCATCGTCGCCGACGCGGGCCCCGCGGCCAGCTCGGCGAGCAGCCGGGCTCGCATGGGGTCCAGCGAGGCGGCTGCCGCCGCCGGGTCCTCGATCACGGTCACGTCCCACATGGCTCCACCATCCCACCGACAATTATTTTTGTCCATAGGGATTTATTTGTCGGGTGAATCCACGCACCTCGGCCGGACCGGTCCACGGACGGAGGTGGCACCCGCGCGACAGCAAGGAGCGTCAGCCGGCGAGCCCCCAGGACAGCGCGGAGTCCACGCCGGCCAGTACGGCGAGAACGACCAGGTCGGCGACGCCGAGGAAGAGCCCGAGGGCGGCCCTGCCCCGACGCCCGGTGCCGCGCGCCAGGGCGAGGGCCGCCAGGACGATCGCCATGGGGCCGAGGACGAGGTTGAACGCGAGCAGACCGAGGAGCCCCAGGACGAACGAGGCGACGGCCATGTCGTCGCCTCGTTCCTCCTGCCCCTGCCGCACCGCGGGCATCAGCGACGCCCGCCGCGGGCGTGGAACTCGCGGGCGGCGAAGACCAGGAGCCAGCAGCCGATGAACGCGGCGGCGGCCAGGGTGACGGGGAGGGGGATGTGCGCCACCGTGCCGAGCACCACCCCCATCAGAAGGAGAGCCGCGACGAGGAAGATCATGAATTGCCTCCGTGCGAGGAGATCCGGACGGATGCGCGGACACGCGGACACGCGGGCGCGAACCAGCATTGCGAGAACACTTGTGCACTGACTGGCCAGTCTAGGTTCCCCTTCTCCGGAGAACAGTTGTTTACTGAATGGCATGAGTCACACCCAGGGCATCCGGCAGGTCCGGAAACAGAAGACCCGTCAGGCGCTGCTGGACGCGGCGCTGCTGCTCCTGGAGGAGCAGAGCCTCAGCGGCCTCGGGCTGCGGGAGGTGACCCGGGCGGCGGGCGTGGCCCCGACGGCCTTCTACCGGCACTTCCGGGATCCGGCCGACCTCGGGGTGGCCCTCGTCGAGCAGGCGCTGGACAGTCTGCACGGGACGATCGGCGCCATCCTCACCGCCACGGACGGCGACGAGGAACGGATCGACCGCACCGTCCGGGCGATGGCGGAGTACGTCCGCGCGTACCCCGCCCATGTCCGGTTCATCGCCCGCGAGCGGCACGGGGGCGTCCGGTCGGTGCGGGAGGCCATCGCCGCCCAACTGCGCCGTTTCTCCGAGGAGGTGGCCGCCGCGCTCGCCGCCGAGCCGGTCTCGGCCGGATGGAGCCGGGACGAGCTGCGGATGCTGGCCGATGTCTATGTCGACCAGATGGTGATGACGGCGTCCGCCTTCCTCGACGCGGCGGAGCGCCGTCCGGAGACGGAGCACGCACCGGAGGGGGAACACGCGCCGGCCGCGGCGGAGGCGGAGGCGCGGGTGGTGTCCGCGGCGCGCCGCCGGCTCAGGCTGATCGCCCTCGGCCGCCGCCACTGGCTCGACTGACGCCCGCCCGGCCGGAGTCGGGACCGGACGGCCTCGTACGGATCCCGTACGGATCCCGTACGGCCACCCGGTCGTCAGCTCCCGTGTCCCGCCCCCTCCCCCGGTGGCGGCGGCAGTCGGAGGTGGGCCAGGTCGTCCGGCACCGGGCTGTCCGGGCGGAACAGCGGGGCCGCCTGACCGTCCGCCGCGGTGGCGGGCGCGTCGGTGAGGCGGAACCGCTCACGCAGCCGGGTGTAGAAGTCGGTGGGCCCGAGCCGGACCAGCCGCAGCCGGTACGTGGCCCCGTAGACGCCGACCCAGTCCCCCGGCTCCAGCGCCCCGCGCAACTGGCCGTCGATGCTGATCGCCACCTCCCCGGAGTGCGGCTGGATCCGCAGCGCGACGGGCTCGTCGGGAGCGGCGACGACCGTACGGTCGAACGTCATGTGCGGCGCCACCGGGGTGAAGACCACGGCGTCCATGTGCGGGGAGAGCACGGGCCCGCCGGCCGCGAAGCTGTAGGCGGTGGAACCGGTCGGGGTGGCGACGATGACCGCGTCGGCGGAGTACGAGGCGAGCAGCCGGCCCGCGACATAGACCCCCAGGGCGACCTGCCGGTCCCGGGCGAGTTTCTCCAGCACGACGTCGTTGAGCGCGATCACGTCCAGGGGTACGCCCCATCCCTCCCCGGTGGCCCCGGGCCGCACATGGGGCGGCGGCAGCGTCGGCCCCCGGCCGTGGCGCAGGAGCGCCGTGATCTCCGAGGGCATCTCCAGCACGCGCGAGGCGCGCATGGTGAGCGTCATGCGCTCCTCGATGGCGGCCCGGCCCTCGTGGACGGCGTCCAGGGCACGGGTGATCCGGTCCGCGGGGACCTCCGTCAGGAAGCCGACGTGCCCGAGGTCGACGCCGAGGACGGCGGCGTCGCTCTTGGCCGCGATGCGCGCCCCGCGCAGGAACGTCCCGTCGCCGCCCAGGGTCACCACCAGGTCGGGGTTGCCCGCGGCGGACGCCTCCTCCTGGCCGCCGTGGCGGGGTTCGTGGTCCCGCCACACATCGATCTCCTTGCAGGGGACACCGTGCGCGTCGCACCAGGCGTGGACGGTACGTGCCGCCTCCACCGATGCCGGGCGGCCCTGGTGGACCACGAGACCGATACGTTCCACAGCCATGGGCCCGCTCTCCGTAGGTCCGGCCGGCACGGCGTCCGGTCGGCGCGTCGGCCATCGGTTCCAGGATGACGGAGGGGGCGGGCGGAGCGCGCGCGGACGGAGCGCGCGGCCGCTGCCTCCCGTCCGCGCGCCCCACCTCACATTCACCCGAATGGCGGATAGTTCGGACCGGCCGCCGCCCCCGGGGAACGCGGTCCGCACTGGGCACCCGGCGGTGCCGCCACCGGCGGGCCGGCCTCCCCCGGTTGCCGAAGGCCCCGTACGGATGCGCGATGGAGTCGTGCGCGCCTGGCCGTGAGGGGCCTCATCCCGCAGACGCGCTTCCCCCACGCGAGGAGTGATCGCAGATGTCAGCCGAAGGCGTGTTCAACAACCCGAGCAGTCTGAACGGCAGGAGCGTGTACGACAGGGACGGTGACAAGATCGGCAGCATCGGCCAGGTCTATGTCGGTGACCGCACGGGCCGCCCGGAATGGGTCACCGTCAGGACCGGTCTGTTCGGGATGAAGGAGAGCCTCGTACCGCTGTCCGGCGCCCGGCGCGCCGGCGAGGACATCCACGTCCCGTACGCCAAGGACACGGTCAAGGAGGCGCCGCGCCTCGAAGCCGACGAACACCTTGACCCCGGCCAGGAGAAGCAGCTCTACCACCACTACGGACTCACCGGAGCGGGCGGTATCGGCACCGCCGCGAGCATGGGCACAGCAGCCGGTGCCGCCACCGGCGGCAGGTCCCGGGCCGGAGCCGGTATGCCGGCGGAGTCGGGGATGTCCACCGGCCGCGCCGCCACCCCGGAGGGGACGCGGGGACCGGCCATGGCCGGGTCCGCGACACGCGGCGCCGACCTGGGCGACATGCGCACGGGCGAGAAGCACGGTGAGGAACTCATCCGCTCCGAGGAGGAGCTCCACGTCACCACCGAGGAGCGCGAGATCGGCCACGCGCGGCTGCGCAAGGTCGTCGTGACGGAGAACGTCACCACCTCCGTACCGCTCAGCCACGAGGAGGTGCGCGTGGTCCACGAGGCGATCTCGCCCGAGGACCGCGGCGCGCTCCGCGCCACACGGATCGGTGAGGCCCAGACCGAGGTCACGCTCCACGCCGACCAGCCGGTGATCAGCAAGGAGTCCGTCCCCGTCGAACGCGTCCGCCTGGACACGGAGCGGGTCACCGAGCAGCGGGAGGTCTCGGCGGAGGTCCGCAAGGAGCAGATCGAGTACGACACGGACCAGGACGAGAGGGGCATGCGCGGCGGCAGGCGCGGCCAGGGCCGCTGACCTGTCCCCGCACCGTCGCACCGTCCGCCCGTCCCGGACAGCACCCCCGGCAGCACCGAGCCCCCGTTCACCGCGTGCGCGCGGTGGGCGGGGGCTGTCGTCGGCCGGTCGCGCTCAGCGGACCGTGAGCGTCCCCTTCATGAAGGGGTGGATGGTGCAGACGTACGGGTAGGAGCCGGCCTTGCCCGGTGCCTTGAAGGTGGCCGTCTTCCCCGGGCCGATGGTGCCGGTGTCGAACGCCTTGCCCTGTGCGGCGGTCAGGGTGTGGGCCACCGAGTCCTTGTTGACCACGGTGACCTCGGTGCCCGGAGCGACCGTCAGGGCCGCGGGCGTGAAGGTGAAGTTGTCGATCGTCACCTGCGCCGCTCCGCCCGCCGAGGCGGACGGGGACGGCGACGGCGCGGGCGACGAGGATCCACCACCGCCCCCGCCGGAACAGCCGGCGAGCATCGTCACGAGGACGGCGGCGAGGAGGACGGCGCGCGGTGAGCGGCTGCGGGCGCCCGGGAACGGCATGGCTTCTCCGAGCTGTCCGACCCTGCGGGATCGGACGGGTCAGACGGGTCAGACGGATCAGACGGGATCAGTAACTGGCGCCGGGGCTGGGGGTGCCGGTCATGCCCGCGGTGGGGCTCATGGTCCCGGTGGGGCTCGCGCTCGGCGGCGGGGTGGTGACCTTGTTGCCGGCGGTGTCGACCACATACCACTTGGCGCCGAACTCGGTCAGGTCCTGGCCGCGGGCCTCCCCCGGCACGTTGTCGGCCTTGTAGGTGTAGAGCGGGTGGCCGTTGTAGGTGACCTGCTTGGTGTTGTCGGTACGGGTGATGGTCGACAGCAGGCTCTGCTTGACCCCGCCGGTGCCCGCCTTCGGCTCGACACCGCTGGTGACCAGCACGGGGCGCCAGACCTTCGCGCAGTCCCCCATGCAGGTGGACTCCTTCGTCTTGTCCGCCGCGAAGAGGTAGAGCGTCCGCTTACGGCCGTTGACGAGGATCTTCCCGTACGGCGCCAGTTCCTTCGCGTTCACCTTGCCCTCGAGCTCGGTGGGCAGCGCCGATGGCGAGGTGCTCATGGACATCGACGCGGAGGCGGCCGCCTCCGCGGGCGCCTCTTCCCGGGCAGACTCCGACGCGCTGTCGCTGCCGGAGCAACCTGCGAGGGCGACCGCGCAGAGTGCGGCCGCGGCCATCGCGGTGACTGCCCTGGTGTTGCTCTTCATTCGAAACTCCTCGGATCAGGCCGCCCGAAGGGCAGCACGGCGCCCGCTCGAACGCGACCGCAGCACCCACTAGACGGCAGCCCCTGTACCGGGGCCAGCGGACAGGGCCGTTCGGGGGCCCGTGAGCCGCACGGTTCACACGTACGCCGCGCCGTTCGTGTGCATGCCGCGCGGCGCGGGGGCCCGCGTGGCAGTCCCGCCCGGCCCCTCCCCCGGGGCCCGCGCCGCGCCACGGGTGGGGTACCGTGGAGAGCTGCGAAGGGGAGTAGCCCCGCGAACCGGTCGTCGACACACTGGAACCCCCGGGTTCCCGGTGGCCGGGCCCGCCGACGAGGCGGGCGGGCGAGACCTTCGGTCAGGCACTGACAGGCCCACGTCCCATGGCGTGGGCGACAACACCGTCGTGCCGGGCCGAGTGGTCCTCCTGGCGCCGACAAGGTGCTTCGCGAAGATCCGGGCCCGGCCCCCAGAGAAAGCCACCCGGAATGTCTCTCGATCCCCTGGCGATCCTCACCGCCTTCGGACTGATCTTCCTCGCGGAGCTCCCCGACAAGACCATGTTCGCGTCCCTCGCCATGGGGACGCGGATGCGTCCGCTCTATGTGTGGTTCGGCACGTCGACCGCGTTCATCGTGCACGTCGCCATCGCGATCGGGGCGGGCAGCCTCATCGGGCTGCTGCCCGACTGGATCGTCAAGCTCGTCTCGGCCGCGCTCTTCGCCTTCGGCGCCTTCATGCTGCTGCGCGGCGGGGGCGACGACGGGGAGGAGGAGACGGAGACCAGGACCGTGACCGGGTTCTGGCCGGTCTACTCCACCGCCTTCATGGCCGTCTTCATCAGCGAGTGGGGCGATCTGACCCAGATCACCACGGCCAACCTCGCCGCGAGCAACGGCACCTGGTCCACCGCCATCGGCTCGGCCGCCGCGCTGATGTCCGTCTCCGCGCTCGCCCTGCTCGCGGGCCGGTTCATCGCCACCCGCGTCCCGCTGAAGACCGTGCAGCGCATCGGCGGTCTGTGCATGCTCGGCCTGGCCATCTGGTCCGTGACCGAGATCTTCGTGGGCTGACGTCCGCCGACGTTGAAGGGCCCGGTCCCGTCGGCGCGTACCGACGGGACCGGGCCCTTCCCACGAGGTCCCGAGAGGTCCGCGAGGTCAGGTCAGGCGCTCCTTGAGCACGGTGAGCACGTCTCGGGCGGCCGTGGGGCCGGTGTTGAGGTAGAAGACGTCGTCGTCGACCGGGACCGCTGTCCTGCCGGCGACGGCGGAGAGCGTCGGCCACAGCGGCGCCCCGGTCAGCTCGGCGGCCTTCGCCGCGTCGCCCTGGACCCCGTAGAACAGCCAGTCGGCGTCGGCCCGGTCGAGCTGTTCGTTGCTGATGTTCTGCGAGGTCTTGTCGAACCGCTGGCTCGTGGGCCGGCCGAGCCCGGCGTCCTCCGCGATGCTGCCGGTGAACGACGGTACGCCGAAGACCCGCAGGCGGTCCCCGTTCAGCCGCAGGAACGAGACCGTCACCGGCTTGTCGAGCGAGGCGCCCAGCGCGGCGGCGTCGGTGTGGAAGCGGTCCAGGTACGTGCGCGCCTGATCGGCCTTGCCGAGCCCGTCGGCGACGAGCAGGAAGTCCTGCTTCCAGTAGAGCCCGGTGCCCTGGGTGGCGACGGTGGGCGCCACCGCGCTCAGCGCCTTGTAGAGATTCCCGGCGTTCTTGCCCGCGATGTTCATCAGGACCAGGTCGGGCTTGATGTTCGCGATGGTCTCCAGGTTCGGATCCACGCGCGAGCCCACGTCGACGACCTTCGCCAGCGCGGCGGCGTCCTCGGGGAAGTCGTCCTTCAGGTACCGGGGTACGAGATCGGCGCCGTCACCCCGGGTCGAGCCGGCCGGGACCGTACCGAGCGTGAGCAGCGCGTCGGCCTGTCCGGTGGAGATGACCACGACCTTCTTCGGCGCGGCCGCGATGGTCGTCCTGCCCTCGAAGTGGCCGACCGTACGCGGGAATTCGCCGTCCGGTTTGCCGCTTCCCATGCCCTTGGGCACGGAGCGGGGAGCGGTGTGGGTGGCGGCGGCCGACGGCTCGGCGGCCGGGCCGCTCTCCGAAGAGACGGTCGAGTCGGTGGAACAGCCGGTGAGCAGCAGGGCGCCCGACAGGGCAACGCCGCTGATCAGGCGGGTGAGAGGGAGATCACGGAAGCGGTACACGAGCACTTAGCTTAGGCTCTCCTAAGTGCGAATGAGTAGGGACGGCAGTCATGCGATGGATCACATGCCGGAAGGCGGGGAACGGACCGGTGATGCGGTACGGACCGGTGCGGTACGGACGGCTCCGGCGCCGGCCGGTGGGGCACGCCCCGCGCGGAGCGGGGGCGCCCGGTGCGGTCGGCGCCTCGTGGCGCTGGTGGTCTGTCTCGGCCTCGTCGTCCTGCTGCTCCTGGTGAGCCTGGGGGTCGGCGCGCGCGGTGTCCCGCTGGAGACGGTGTGGCGTGTGCTGCTGCACGACGACGGCGGCCCGGACGCCATCATCGTGCGGCAGTTGCGGCTCCCCCGTACCGCGCTGGCGGTCACCGTCGGCGCCGCGCTGGCCCTCGCCGGTGTCGTCATGCAGGCCATCACCCGTAATCCGCTGGCGGAACCGGGCATCGTGGGCGTCAACGCGGGTGCCTCGTTCGCCGTGGTGACCGCCATCGCCGCGTTCCATGTGACGAGCGTGTCCGGCTACGTCTGGTTCGCCTTCGCGGGCGCGGTGCTGGCCTCGCTGCTCGTCCACGCGCTCACCTCGGGCGCCACCCGGAGCGGCCACCACACCCGCCTCGTGCTGGCGGGGGCGGCGCTGTCGGCGAGCCTGGGGGCCTGCACCGGCATCCTCACCATGTTCGACTCCTCGGCGTTCGACTCGTACCGCTTCTGGGTGGTCGGGTCGCTGGAGAACCGCGGTACGGAGGCGCTGACCGCCGCCGTCCCCTTCGTGCTGGCGGGCACCGTCGTCGCGCTGGTGCTCGGCCCCTCCCTCAACGCGCTGGCGCTCGGGGACGAGGCGGGCGCGGCGCTCGGGCTGCGGGTGCCGTGGGTACGGGCCGCCGGCTTCGTCTCCGTCATGCTGCTGTGCGGTGCCGCGACCGCCGCGGCGGGGCCGATCGGCTTCGTCGGACTGGTCGTACCGCATGTGCTGCGGCTGCTGCTCGGGCCCGATCTGCGCTGGCTGCTGGCCTTCGCCCTGCCCGGTGGCGCGATCCTGCTGCTGGTCAGCGACATCGCGGGACGGGTGATCGCGCCGCCCGGGGAGCTGGAGGTGGGCATCGTCACCGCGTTCATCGGTGCTCCGGTGCTGCTGTGGCTGGTCGTACGGCGCCGGGAGGCCGGCGCGTGAGCGCGGCGACGCGGGTGGTGCGGCTGCCCCGTGGGATCACCCTGCGCTACTCGGGGCGGGCCGCCGCCGTGACGGCCGTGCTGCTCGGGTGCTGCGCGGCGGTGTGGGCGGTGACCCTGTTCACCGGCACGTACCGGATCGGCGCCGGGCACGTCGCCGATGTGCTGTTCGCCGGGGGCGGCTCCGCGACCGACCGGTTCATCGTGGTCGGCCAGCGGCTGCCGCGGGTCTGTGCGGCGCTGCTCGTCGGGGCGGCGCTCGGGCTGTCCGGTGCGCTCTTCCAGAGCCTGTCGCGCAACCCGCTCGGCAGCCCGGACGTCATCGGGTTCACCACCGGCTCCACCAGCGGCGCGCTCGTCGTCATCCTGGCGGGCGGCGGCTCGGCCGGGGTGGGGGTCGGCGCGGGTTCCGTGCTCGGCGGGCTGTGCACGGCGGTGGCGGTGTACGCGTTCACCGCGTCGCGCGGGGTCTCCGGCAACCGGCTGGTGCTCGCCGGGATCGCCGTCGGCGCGATGCTCTCCTCAGTCAACGACTTCCTGCTCACCCGTGCCGATCTGGAGTCCGCGGAGAGCGCGAAGGCGTGGACGTTCGGCAGCCTCAACGCCGTCTCCTGGCCTCAGGTGACCCCTCTGGCCGTCGCGTTGCCGGTGCTCGCGGTGGCGACGCTCGCGCTGGGCCGGCCGCTGCGCCTCATGGAGATGGGCGACGACACGGCGGGCGCGCTGGGCGTCGACATCGCCCGGGTGCGGACCCTCTGCCTGCTGCTGGGGGTCGCCCTCGCGGGCACGGCCATCGCCGTCGCGGGCCCCATCGGCTTCCTCGCCCTGGCGGCCCCGCAACTCGCCCGCAGGATCACCCGCTCCGCCGGTGCCCCGATCGGCTCGGCGATGCTGACGGGGGCGCTGATCCTGGCGACCGCCGATCTGCTGGCGCAGCGGGTGCTCGCCCCGTTCCAGATCCCGGTGGGACTGGTCACCGGGGCCCTCGGCGGGGTGTATCTCCTGTGGCTGCTGTCGCGGGAGAAGAAGACCGCCCGGTCCGCGTGACACGGCGGCGTGACACGGCGTCCGGCGGGCCGCCGGACGCGGCACGCCGCCGGGGTGCGTCGTCGGCCGGCGCCAGCCGGGGTGTGTCTACGATGGCGCCGTGACGCGCCTCCTGCACATATAGGCCTGCCCGAGCCCGGCACGCCTCTGTTCCCCTTCACGCGCAGGAGTCGTTTCCGTATGACCTCTTACCGTTTCACGGCCCGCCGCCGGGCCGCCGCCGTCGTTCTCGGCGCCGTCCTGGTCCTCGCGGCCTGCGGCGGGCGGGACGCGTCCACCGGCGGGCACGCGGACCACGGCGGGGACTCGTCCGCCTCACCGTCCGCCTCGGCGCACAACGGCACCGATGTGTCCTTCGCCCAGGCCATGATCCCGCACCACCGGCAGGCGGTGGAGATGGCCGATCTGGCCGCGGGCCGGGCCTCGTCCGCCGAGGTGAGGATGCTCGCCTCCGAGATCAAGAAGGCCCAGGACCCGGAGATCAGGACCCTGTCGGAGTGGCTCACGGCCTGGGGCGAGGACGTACCCGCGCGGGACGCGTCCGCGGCCGACGGCGCGGAGCACTCCGGGCACTCCATGTCCGGGATGATGTCCGGCGACGCGATGGCGGAGCTGTCGCGGGCGTCCGGGAAGGCGTTCGACACCGCATTCCTGCGGATGATGGTCGAGCACCATGAGGGCGCCGTCGAGATGGCCAGGTCCGAGCGGTCGCGCGGCGCCCACCAGGGCGCCAGGAGGATGGCCGGCGCCATCGTCGCGTCGCAGACCGCCGAGATCACCCGGATGAACACCCTGCTGGGTCCGTAGAGGTCGCGCGGCTCACCAGGCGGGGGCGCAGGACATGCCGCCGTCGACGACGAGATCGTGCCCGGTCACCCAGCCGGCCAGGGACGAGGCCAGGAACACGCAGGCATTGCCGACGTCCTCCGCGTCGCCCTTCCGGGGCAGCGGCGCGGCCCGCTCCCAGCGGCGTACGCCGTCCGGCCAGTCCTCCTCCAGCCCGGGCCGGTGCACCAGCCCGGGTGACACGGTGTTGACGCGGATGCCCAGCGGGCCGTACTCCAGCGCCGCCGCCCGGGCGTGCATGATCAGGGCGGCCTTGGAGGCGCTGTAGTGGGCGTGCAGCCTGGCGGGCCGGCTGCCTTCGATGGACGCGACATGCGTGACGGTCCCGCCCCCGGCGCGGCCCATGACCTCGGCCGCGGCCTGGGTACAGGCGAAGGCCGTCGTCAGATTGGTGTCGACGACCTGGCGCCATCCGGTGACCGTCATGGTCTCCAGGGGCTGGACCGGCTGGATCCCCGCGTTGTTGACCAGTGCTGTGAGGCGCCCTGCCCACTCGGCCGACCGCTCGATCAGATTCCGGCACTCGGCCTCGTCGGTGAGGTGCGCGGCCAGGGCGAGGGCCCGGCCGCCCTCGGCCCGGATCGCCTCGGCGAGGGACTCGGCCCGGCCTTCGCCCGTACGGTAGTGGGCGATCACGGAGGCGCCGGCGCGGGCGAACTGCCGGGCGATGCCGTGCCCGACGGCCCCGCTCGCCCCGGTCACCAGGACCGCGTGGTCGCTCAGGTCGGGCAGTGTGCTTCCGGGGTACGGCTTCTCGGCGCTCATGACCGGTCCTCCTCCGAGGCGGGGAGTGTGTCCGGCGCCGCGTCCCCGGCCATGCGGAGAGGGGCGCCGGGGCGGCAGAGCCGGCTGATCCGTTCGGCCGCCCGCGGGTACCGGGCGCGGAGTTGTTCCGCGTCCCCTCCCTCGTAGTCGGCGGGGAGGAAGCCGGGCGCCAGGGTGCACCCGAACAGGGACCACTCCCCGCCCTCGGCCACGCTGCCGCCCATCCACGTCCCCGCGGGGACGACGAACTGCACGTGCTGCCCGGCGCACACGTCGTGCCCCAGCAGGACCGTGCGGTCGTTGCCTTCCCCGTCCAGCAGCAGCAGTTCGACGGGGTCACCGAGATAGAAGTGCCAGATCTCGTCGGCCGGGAGCCGGTGCATCGCGGAGAACTGCTCGTCCCGCGCCGTGAGCAGCGCGATGATCGCGGTACCCGCGGGACGGCTCCCAGCCTGGTCGGCACTGTCCGGTGACGTCCAGGTGGCGTGGAAGTAGCCGCCCTCGGCGGGCAGGGGCCGCAGTCCGAAACGGTCGATCAGGGTGTCGACGGAGAGGTCGGGTCGGGGCATGCGTCCGCTCCTCGGTAACGGTGGTGGTCCGGCCGGTACGGGCCGTGGGACGGTCCGTACCGTTGCCCGGGTTCGTCGGGTTCGTCTTTCTTCCTTCGAACCGCACGACGACCGAACGGGATGGACGAGGACCGACGTGGGCGCACCCCCGGAAGGTACTCGACCCGCTCGTGGACATTCACCTCACCGAGCCCGCCTCACTCCGGGAACACCGATTCGAGGTCGGCGGGCGGCGGCTGGCCGCCCCCGGCCCCGCCGACGAAGCCGATCCCGTCGACGGGCTCGGGAGCAGGGTCGGCCTCGTCCGGGCAGTCGGCCTCGGTGGCCTGGACCGTACGCCGGCCGGACCCGTCCACGACGGTCAACTCGGCCGGGGCCGGGGCGGGTGTCTCCAGCGCCCGGGCGGCGGCCACGGTGCAGACCAGCTGGTCCACGCCGAGCTGCGGGAGACGGTCCTGTCGCGCCAGCTCGACCAGGACCCGGTCGCCGTCCACGGTGACCCGGGACCGGCGGCCGGACTGCGGCGCCGGCAGTGCGGTGGTCACCCCGCCGAGCTCCTCGGCGGGGTCGGGGCCGCGGAACGCGAGGTTGACGGCGGTGGTCACATCGAAGGAGGTGACCCCCTCGGAGCGCGCCACCGGATACAGGGCCCCGTCCTTGACCAGGTGGACCACGAGGACGGGACGCGCGCCGGTAGCCGGTTCGCCGACCTCCACGACACCGGTGCCGGGGATCCGGCAGCCGGCCGCGAGCAGGAGCGGCGTGGCCGACGCGAGCAGCAGCGCGGCGGCCCGGCGCCCGCGGGATGTGCGGGTCATGTGCGCTCCTCCGGACCTCGGTCACGGGATACGGGTGGGGGCTCGGCCGGCTGGGCCGGCGGCGGGATCTCCACGGTGAAGACGGCGCCGCCCTCCGGCCGGTTCGCGGCCCGGACGGTGCCCCCGTGGAGCTGGACGTTCTCCGCCGTGATGGCGAGCCCCAGACCGCTCCCCTCGGTGCGGGTCCTGGCGGTGTCCGACTTGTAGAACCGGTCGAAGACGTGCGGGAGGACGTCGTCGGGGATGCCGGGACCGCTGTCCGTCACCTCGATGACGGCCCGCCCGCCGGACCCCTCGTACAGCCGTACCCGTACCGGGAGTTCGCCGTGCCGCAGCGCGTTGGCGACCAGGTTGGCGACGACGACGTCGAGGCGGCGCGGGTCGGCCCGGAACCGCAGGGCGTCCGGGGGCGGCAGCTCGGTCTCGACGGTCTCCGTCCAGCCGCGGGCGGCGAGCGTGCGGCGCAGTGACTCGGCGAGATCGATGTCGTCCTGGTGGAGTTCGGCCGCTCCGGCGTCGAAGCGGGAGATCTCCATGAGGTCGTCGACGAGCCGGGCGAGCTTGAGGGTCTCCTGGCTGATGAGGCGTACGGCCGTGGCGGTGTCCGGGTCGAGCCGGCCGGCGTCCTCGTCCAGCACGTCGGTGACGGCGGCCATGGCGGCCAGCGGGGTGCGCAGTTCGTGGGAGACGTCCGAGGCGAAGTGGCGGGCCCGGGCCTCCATCCGGCGCAGTTCCGCGACGGAGTGGTCCAGCGCGGTGGCCGTCTCGTTGAACGTCCGGGAGAGGTCGGCCAGTTCGTCCGAGCCGTGCACCGAGAGCCGGGTGTCGAAGCGGCCCTCGGCCATGGACCGGGCGGCGCGCCGCAGCTCCCGTACGGGGCGCAGCACCCCGCGCGCGGCGAGCAGGGCGAGGAGCACCGCCAGGCCGAGCGCGGGGAACGTGGCGCGCTGGACGGCGGAGACCAGGGCGTTGACGTACGCCTCCTCGTCGCTCTGGGAGACGATCAGGAAGACGGCGAGGCCGGAGTGGCGGGCCGTCCGGCCCTGGGGGGCGGCGTAGGTGACGGGCAGGCCGACGACGAGGACGGAGGTGTTCCGGGTGGGGACGCGCTGGAAGACCGTGGCGGACTTGGTGGAGGCCGCCCGTCTCAGCTCGGGGGTGAGTTCGGTGAAGCGGTCGTCCGGGGACGAGGTGGCGCGCAGGTCCCGGTAGGTGGTCAGGACCCGCCACCCTTCGGAGCGGCCCGCGCGTGCCACTTCCTGGGTGAACCACTCCAGGTCCTGCTGTCCGGCCGGCAGCCTGAGCCCGGTCGCCACGTCGCTCACCCGCTCGCGGAACTGTTTGACGACGGTGTCCTGGCTCTGCTGGAGCACGCCGGTGCGTGCCTCGCGGAAGGTCAGCGCACCGCTGGTGAGGGTGCCGGCGACGGCGACGAGGGTGAAGGCGACCACGAGGCGGACGCGCAGTCCGCGGAGCCGCGGGATCAGGCGGATCCGGGACGTGAGGGGGCGTATGCCGGGGAGTCTCATCGAGGGCTCGGGCGCTCGGGTCTCAGCGCGACCGGAAGCGGTAGCCGAAGCCGCGTACGGTCTGGACGTACCGCGGCGACCCGGAGGGCTCGGCCATCTTGAGGCGCAGGCGCTTCACGCAGGCGTCCACGAGCCGGATGTCGCCGTGGTAGCTGTGTTCCCAGACGGCTTCGAGGAGTTGCTGCCGGCTGAAGACCTGTCCGGGCGAGGCCGAGAGGGTGAGCAGGAGCCGCATCTCGGACAGGGCGAGCGGGACGGGTTCGCCGCCGAGGGTGATGTCGAGTCCGGCGCGGTCGATGACCAGGTCGCCGTGGCGTTCGATCCGCGGGGCTCCGTTGTCGTTGGTGACGGAGTCGCCGATCCGGCGCAGTACGGCTCTGATCCGGGCTTCGAGGACGCGGGCCTGGACGGGTTTGACCACGTAGTCGTCGGCCCCCGCCTCCAGACCGACGATGACGTCCACGTCGTCGCCGCGCGCGGTGGCCATGATGATGGGCACCTGGCTGCCGGTCCGGATCCTGCGGCAGACGTCGAGCCCGCTCATCCCCGGCAGCATCAGGTCGAGGACCACGACATCGGGACGGAACCACCGCAGCTGTTCGAGCCCCAGCTCCCCCGTCGCGACGGCCTCGACGTCGTGGCTCTGGCGGCGCAGGGCGAGCTGTACGCCCTCGCGTACGGCGGGGTCGTCTTCGATGAGCAGGACACGTGGCATGCCGACAGTATCCGCACCCCCGGGCGGCGGGCCCGGCGCGAGGGGCGCGACGGGGGGCAACTGTTACGCGACGATCATATGAAACCCCGCACCGGCATACGTTATGGGTTCGTTATCTCATGGTCCAGGTTTGAACACACCCCGCGCGCAGCCTCTCTTTCCATGATCCAGCGCACCTCCCATGCCCGGCCGCGCGGTGGGCGCCGCCGCCGGCCGAAGCGATCCGTCCGGGCCGGGCGGGCCCACAAAGCGCCGCTCGTCGCGGGGTTCACCGCCGTCACGGCGCTGGCGGTCATCGGTCTCGTCGTCACGGAGCAGGGGCGCGGCGGGGACGGGACCGCGGCGGCGCCGCGGAACGACGCGCCCGCGGCGGCACCACGGTCGCCTTCCCCCTCGCCGTCCGGCTCCGGTACGGGCTCCGGGGCACCGCCGAAGACCAAGGCGCCCAAGCCGACGAAGTCGCCGGACTCCTCGCCGTCCTCCGGGCCGTCGGCGTCGGCACGGTCGGGAGCCGGCATCCCGAAGAGCGGGCCGGGAACGTTCACCACGGCGGGCGCGGGCAGCGGGACGGCCGGCGGCGGGCGGATCGTGACCTACTCCGTCTCGGTCGAGGACGGGCTGAAGGAGTCCGCCGCGGCGGTCGCCGCGGAGGTGGACCAAATCCTGGCCGACCCGCGGGGCTGGACGGCCGACGGTGCCACCGGCTTCCGGCGGGTCGCGGGCGGCACGGCCGACTTCGTCGTCCAGCTCGCGACGCCGGACACCGTCGACCGGGTCTGCGGCGAGTACAACCTGGACACCGGCGGCGAGGTCAACTGCAATGTCGGCCGGCACGTGATGGTGAACCTCAAGCGCTGGCGGCTGGCCACCCCGTTCTACGCCCACGACGTGCCCTCGTACCGCGCGCTGATCATCAACCACGAGGTCGGCCACTTCCTCGGGCACGGCCACGAGACCTGTGCCGGGGCGGGAAAGCCCGCTCCCGCGATGATGCAGCAGATCAAGGGGTTGCGCGGGTGCGTCATCAACGCCTGGCCCTACGCGGCGGACGGCACCCGGATCACCGGCCCTCCCGTTCCGTGACCGCCGCCCCGCGGCCGACCGCGAGCTCCAGTTCGGGGCGGTCCCACGGCACCGCGGGCGGGCGCGCGGCCACGGTGCCGGTGCGCCGGGCGCCGACGCTGCGGTAGAAGCCCTCGGCGGGCGGGTGCGCGACCACCCGTACGGTGTCGAGCCCCGCCGCCCGCGCCCGGTCGGTGAGATGCCCGATGAGCCGGCGCCCGATGCCGAGCCCCTGGGCGTCGTCGGCGACGAACATCAGGTCCAGCTCCGGCGGTTCGAGGACGAGCGCGTAGAAGCCGAGCACCCGGCCGTCGCCGTCGGCCGCCACATGCACCTCGTGGGCCTCGATGTAGTCCTGGCCCACCCGGTACCCGGCGACCATCGAGGCATAGGGGCCCTCGTAGGCGCGGGAGCGCCGGACCAGCCTGGTGAGCCGCCCGGCGTCGCCGGCGGTGGCCCGCCTGATCGTCACGGCCGCCGCGCGCGCCCCGCCCCCAGGGCGCGTAAGTCTCGATCGCATAAGGAGAGTATTACGCACCGTGAGGGACGGGGGCGACGCGGGAGCCCTTCACCCCGCGATACGAACACGGGGGCGCCCGGCCCCTCGTACGGGCCATCGCGAGGCTTCTGCCGCGTGGCGCCCACGGGGCGCGGGCAGGGTACCCGGCAGGGTGGGGCCGGGCCGGTCCGCCGTGCCGCACCCGGGGAACGCGGCGCCTTCCAGAGGTCCGGACCAGCCGGTGCGTTCTTTCTTTGCCATCCGAATATTGGCATGCACCTGCTCAAAGGTCAGCATGGAAGGGATCCCCGCTACGCGCGTCAATTCCCCCCACGGCACACCGACTTCGGGAGAATTCCATGGAAGCCCACGGCCCCACCCCGCCGCTCGGCCCCACGTCGTCCCGCCCCGCCCCGTCCCGCCGGACCCTGCTCAGGTCGGGGGCGTATCTGGGCGCCGCGGCGCTCGGGCTCGGCGTCGCGGGCGCCGCGGTCGCCCCGGCCGCCGGGGCGGCGGCCGCGGCCGGCCCGGCCGCGCCGGCCGGCCGCCGCGCCGCCGTCGCCTATCCGCCGACCCACTGGATCCCGGCCAGCACCTCCAACTACACCGTCGCCTCGCGCCCGACGCAGTACTCCGTCGACCACGTCGTGATCCATGTGACGCAGGAGACCTTCCCGGACGCGAGGGACATCTTCCAGAACCCGGCCAAGAAGGTGTCGGCGCACTACATGGTGGCCTCGGCCGACGGGTACATCGGACAGTTCGTGCGCGAGAAGGACGTCGCCTGGCACGCCGGGAACTGGGACTACAACACCCGCAGCATCGGTATCGAGCACGAGGGGTGGGTCGATCAGCCCGCCTACTTCACCGACGCGCTGTACGCCGCGTCCGCGGCCCTCACCGCGGCCGTCTGCGACCGGTACGGCATCCCCAAGACGCGCGCGCACATCATCGCGCACAGCGAGGTGCCGGGGGCCACACACACCGACCCCGGAAGGTACTGGGACTGCGACGGTTGTGGCTTTCCGGCACCCGGCCTGCACTCGTTCCTGTTCGAGCCGATCTTCGGCAACGCGGACAGCAACGTGTACTTCAACAAGACGA
>NZ_JBFBJB010000077.1:0-39803 GCF_040685895.1 Streptomyces sp. NPDC088124
AGGGGGGACCCTGTGGGAGAGTAGGACGCCGCCGAACAATTATTGTGGGAATGCCCCGCACCGTATGGTGCGGGGCATTTCTGCGTTCAGGGGCAATCAGGGGCCGGGTCCCCGCTCCGAGGTGTTTATTCCGGGGCTACCAGGCGGCTGTCGTATGCCAGGATCACCGCCTGGACGCGGTCTCGTGCGCCCGTCTTGGCGAGGATGCGGGAGACGTGCGTCTTCACGGTCGATTCGGCGAGATGGAAGCGCCCCGCGATTTCCTGGTTCGTCCAGCCCCGGCCGATGGCGGTGAGGATTTCCTGTTCCCGGTCGGTGAGTCGGGCCAGTTTGGGGTGGGGTGTGTCGTCGGTCGGCTCCGTGGCTGATGGGGGTGTGCCGTTCGCCGGCAAGTGGTGGACGTACGCGTTCAGGAGACGGCGCGTCAGGCTCGGTGCGACCACGGCGTCGCCGCTCGCGACCGCGCGGATCCCGGAGAGCAGCTCCTCCGGGAGGGCGTCCTTGACCAGGAACCCGCTGGCGCCCGCCCGTAGCCCGGCGTACGCGTACTCGTCCAGGTCGAACGTCGTCATGATGAGGATCCTGGTACGGCTGCCGGCGGCGACGATTCTGCGGGTGGCCTCGATGCCGTCCAGGCCCGGCATACGGATGTCCATCAGGACGACGTCGGGGTGCAGTTCGGCCGTGAGCCGTACCGCCTCCGAGCCGTTCCCCGCCTCGCCCAGGAGCGTCATGTCGTCCTGGCTTTCCAGGAGCATGCGGAACCCGAAGCGCTGCATGGGCTGGTCGTCGACGACGAGCACGGTGGTCACTGGTCTGCTGTGCCCTTCGCTGCTGTCACTGCTGTCACTGGTGTGTCCTTCGGAGGACCCGGGAGGTGGGTGCTCGGGAGGTGGAGGCGTACGCGCCAGCCGTCCGCCGGGTGGGGCGACGGGCCGGCCTCCAGTGTGCCGTCGTACAGGGCCGCACGCTCACGCATTCCGGCGATGCCCCGGCCCGTGACGGGCTCGTTCCGGTGCTCGGTCCCAGTTGCCGCCGAGTCGGTGATCACCACCGTCACGCCGTCCGGTGCGGAGGACACGCTCACGTCGGCCCTGGTCGGCTCGCCCGACCTGTCCACCCGGTGCGCGTGCTTGAGCGTGTTGGTGAGGGCCTCCTGCACCACTCGGTAGATCGTGAGCTGCTGTCCGGCCGCCAGGGCGTCGGTATGTCCGTGCACCGTCATGCGTACGGGCAGGCCGGCGGCCCGTACGCCGTCGACCAGGTGGTCCAGGTCGGCCAGTGCCGGCTGTGGTGCCAGTTCGGCGGTCGGGGTCTCGCGCAGGACGTCCAGGAGGCGGCGCAGTTCCGCGAGGGCCTGTCGGCTCGTCGTGCCGATGGCCTCCAGCGCCTCCGTCGCGCGCTGCGGGTTCTTCCTCGCCGCGTACGAGCCGCCGTCGGCGAGGCCCGTGATGACGGAGAGGTTGTGGCCGATGATGTCGTGCATCTCGCGCGCGATACGGGTGCGTTCGGCCGCGGCGGCGAGCTGGGCCTGCTGGTCGCGTTCGACCTCCAGTCGCCGTGCGCGTTCGACGAGTGCCGCGGTGTACTCCTGGCGGCTGCGGATGGCCAGTCCCAGCAGGGCGGCCACCGCGAGGCTGTTCATCGCCGGCATGAACTGCTGGCTCCAACTGTCCTCCGGGTAGCGGGTAGCGCCCAGTACGAGGGGCACCAGCGCGAGCGTGACGGAGCCGGCGAGAGTACGGAGCGGAAGCCGCAGCGCGATGTTGCAGACGATGACCAACTGGAGGAAGGACGCCTGAAGGTGGGCACCGCTCCAGCTGTTGACCAGGGCGAACGGCAGCATCACCAGCAGCACGGCGACCGGGTGGCTGCGGCGCCACAGCAACGGTACGGAGAAGCCGAGGCTCATCGACACCACCAGCCATACCGGGACCGCCGCGTTGAGCGTGACGTTCCGCCAGCCGCCCGACGCGTCGATGAGCGCCGCCACCACGAAGAACGCGGTGAGATGGAGGTCCCAGGTCAGGGGGTGCCGCCGGTCGAAGCGCCGGATCCGGCCCGCGAGCCGGTTCAGCCGGCCGGTGAGCGGCCGGGCACCGGCCGACCAGCCCTCGCCGGAGGCGCTGTCCCGGCCGGGGGCCGCCCCGGGGGCGGTGACGTGCTCCTTCGCTGCTGTGTGCACATCCATATTCTCGTGGTCCTCGTGGTCCTCGTGGTCCTAGTGGTCCTTGTCTTCGTCCGCGTGGGACCGGGGAGTTGTCAGACGTCGCGGCGCTTGAGCAGGGTGCTCGCCAGGGCCAGTGTCGCCGCCGCCGTCAGCGCCAGGGCGAGCAGCGCGCCTCCCGGTGACGCGCCCTCCACCACCGGCTGGGCCGAGGTGAGGGCCTCCGTGGCCTTCGTGGGGGCGTACTTCGTCGCGTCGTGCACGATGTCGTACGGCAGCATGCCGAGCACTTCCGGCAGGACCATGACGCCTCCGAGGAAGACCCCGACCGCTCCCGGTACGGAGCGCAGTGCCGAGCCCAGACCGAGGGCGATCAGGCCGAGGAGGGTCAGTGCCGTCGCGCAGCCGAGGAGGGCGCGTATCACCCCCGGGTCGCCGAGGGAGGTCGCCTGATCGGTGTCGGAGAGGAGGAGCGCGGCCGGCAGGTAGGTGGCGAACGCCGTGACCAGGGAGACGGCGAAGACGACCGCGCCGAAGACCGCGGCCTTCGCCCACAGGACCGGCAGCCGCCGCGGGACCGCGGTCATCGAGGCGCGGATCATGCCGGTCGCGTACTCGCCCGCCGTGACGAGAACGCCCAGCACGGCGATGGCCAGCTGGGCGAGTTGCACCCCGATGAGGACCAGGACGACGGTGTCCATGTCCGCGTCGCCGCCACCGCTCTCGTACGTCGCGCCCATCAGCAGGCCGATGCCGAGGATCAGCGCGCTCGCCGACAGCAGGGTGATCCAGGTGGAGCGCAGCGACCGGAGTTTGTGCCATTCGGAGCGCAGGATGCGCGCCGGTGTCACGCGGTAGGAAGACGCGTTGTGGGAACGGGGGTTCGCGGGCGTGGCGGTGGCGGGCGCGGCGGTGCTCATGCCGTGGCTCCTTCGTGGGCGGGGCGTGCCTGGTATTCGACGGTGTCGCGGGTCAGGTCCATGAACGCCTGTTCCAGCGAGGCTGCCTGCGGGGTGAGTTCGGTCAGGGGGATGGCGTTCTCCGCGGCGATGCGGCCGATGTGCGCGCTGTCCGTGCCGTGCACCTCCAGGGTGTCCGCCGGGTCGGCGGTGATCCGTACGTCCGGGGCGGCGAGCAGTGCGCGCAGTCGCTCCGGTTGCGGGGTGACGACCTTGACGGCGGCGGTGCGGGCCGCGCCCCGTACGAAGTCGGCGACCGTCGTGTCCGCCAGCAGCCGGCCGCGGCCGATGATGATCAGGTGGTCGGCGGTGAGCGCGGTCTCGCTCATCAGGTGGGAGGAGATGAAGACCGTACGGCCTTCCGCCGCAAGGGATGTGAGGAGGTTACGGATCCACAGGACGCCCTCGGGGTCGAGCCCGTTGACCGGTTCGTCGAGGATCAGGGTGGCCGGGTCGCCGAGGAGCGCCGCCGCGATGCCCAGCCGTTGGCCCATGCCCAGCGAGAACCCCTTCACCCGCTGCCGGGCGACGGCCGTGAGACCGGCCAGCTCCAGGACGTGGGTGACGCGGCGCCGCGGGATGCCGTGGGTGTGGGCGAGTGCCAGGAGGTGGTCCTGGGCGGTGCGGCCCGGGTGGACGGAGCGGGCCTCCAGCAGGGCGCCGACCTGGGTGAGCGGGGCGGGGTGGGCGGCGTAGGAGCGGCCTGCGACGGTGGCCCGGCCGCGGGTCGGGGCGTCGAGGCCGAGCAGCATGCGCAGGGTGGTGGACTTGCCGGCGCCGTTGGGGCCGAGGAAACCGGTGACGGTGCCCGGTCTGACGGTGAAGGTGAGGTCGTCGACGACGGTCTTGTCGCCGTACCGCTTGGTGAGGCCCGCTGCTTCGAGGCCGTGTGTGCTGGTCATGGCGTCGACGGTAGGCAGCGGGCGGGCGCGGATCGTCGTACCGGGGACGGGTGATGGGGTGGTGCGTAGTACCGGGGGTGTACCGGGGATGTAGGGGCGGGCCGGGGCGCGGCGCCGTCGAGGGTGGCGGCGTACCCGGTCCGCGTGCGGGGAGAAACCCTGTTGCGGGCGGAGGCTGGGCGCGCGGAGGATCGGCCTATGGAAGACGTGATACGGGCGGTACGGCCCGGCGAATGGGCCAGGGCCAGGGAACTCCGGCTCGACGCGCTCCGGGACCCGGCGGCGCCGGTGGCCTTTCTGGAGACGTACGAGCAGGCCGTGGAGTATCCCGACGCCGTCTGGCAGGAGCGGGCGACCGGCTTCTCGGCGCGGCACGGGACCCGTTCTCGGCAGTTCGTCGCCGAGGCCCCGGACGGGAGCTGGTCGGGCTCGGTGGCCGTGCTGATCGAGGAGGCCGGGCGGGAGGACTTCTTCGGCGCCCGCGTCGAGCGGGACCAGGGGCACCTCGTCGGCGTCTTCGTACGGCCGGAGCACCGCGGTGGCGGGGTCATCGGGGCACTGGTCGCGGCCGCGCTCGACTGGGCGTGGGCGCTGGAGGACCCGCGGCTCGCGCGCGTACGGCTCTACGTGAACGACGGGAACCCGCGGGCCGCGGCCGCGTACCGCAAGCTCGGCTTCGTACCGACGGGCGGGTGCGTCCCGATGGCGGAGGACCCCTCGGCGAAGGAGCTGGAGCTGGCGGTCGGGCGTCCCTGAGCGCGTGGTGTGATGGTGGCGTGAGCCGCGCCGCAGAAGAGACCAACCGCCGCATGCTGCGGGCCAGGGACGCGATGGACCGCTCCTACGCGCAGCCGCTGGACGTCCCGGCCCTGGCCAGGATCGCCCTGGTGTCACCGGCGCACTTCACCCGCACCTTCCGGGCGACGTTCGGCGAGACGCCGCACCGCTACTTGCAGCGGCGTCGGGTCGAGCGTGCGATGTTCCTGCTGCGGGAGAGCGACCACAGCGTGACGGACATCTGCTTCGAGGTCGGCTTCGGCAGCCCGGGGACCTTCAGCCGGACGTTCCACGACATCGTCGGCCGGTCACCGCGGGACTACCGTAAGCAGGCGAGGGAGGCGGCGGCCGGGGGCGTGGGGGCCGCCGCGGGGGTGGTGGGCGTGGGGGCTGTGGGCCTGGGGGCCGTGGGCGTACCGAACTGCTTCACCATGGCGTGGACGCGGCCGAGCACTTTTGGATAAGTATTCGCCGGGATCGCCCACTACCGTGATGTGCATGTTCAACGCCATCACACACTCGCAGATCTACGTACTCGACCAGGACGAGGCCCTCGACTTCTACGTCGGCAAGCTCGGCCTCGAGGTCAATGCCGATGTCGACCTCGGCTTTATGCGCTGGCTCACGGTGAATGTCCCCGGTCACCCGGATCGCCAGGTCCTGCTGGAGAAGCCGGGGCCTCCGGCGATGTCCGAGGAGACGGCTGAGCAGGTCCGTGAGCTGGTCGCCAAGGGCGCGACGGGCGGCTCGCTCATCTTCAGCACGGACAACTGCCGCACGACGTACGAGACGCTGCTGGCCCGGGGCGTCGAGTTCACGGAGGAGCCCACGGAGCGTCCTTACGGGATCGACTGCGGCCTCCGTGACCCCTTCGGCAACAGCATCCGCTTCACGCAGCCCGTCGGTTGACCCGGTCCGTCGGTTGACCCGGTCCGTCGGCTAATAGTCGGCGCCCGGCAGTTCCCTATGGGGCCAGCGGTCCTTGCCCTGCTGCCGGGAGCGCAGCAGGGCAAGCGTCGGCATGCCTCGGTCCTGGCCGGTGGCGAGCAGCTCCGGGACCAAGGAGAACGGGGCCACCGCGGCCACGTCGTCCAGGACGAGGGACATTGGTGGGTCGAGCCGACCGTCAGATGACCGTGCGGCCATGCGGCGGCCGTGCTCGACCACGCTTGAGGTGAGTGCGGTGAGCAGCGGCATCGCACCCGGGCGGGCGCGGGGATCTTCGATCGGCTCGCCCACCACATAGAGCGTGCCCCCCTCGCTCACAAAAGAATCCAGCGCGAGGGCATCTGTTCTGTTCGGCGTGCAGGCGTCGCGGATGTGCACCGATGAGAGGGCGGAGAGCGCCCGGGCCGTCAACTGCTGGGCGACGTCGCGGCGTTCGGGATGCGCGGTGAGCGCGGACTCCAGCAGTCCGGCGAGGCCGGAGGCCGCCTTGGAGTGCGAACGGAGGATCCGTACGGCCTCCTGGGCACCCCCGCCCTGCGCCCAGCGCAGCACCTGTTTCACCGGCCGCCCGTCCACGGCCGCGGCATGCAGCCAGCAGCGCAGGAGGGTCTCCGCCGTGTCGGCCATGGCGGCGTCGAGCAGTGCGCGCGGGCGTACGGGGGAGAGCAGGGCGGTCGCGCGGGCGGCGGCGACGGCGGGGTCCTCGCATCCGGCGGTGGGGGACCAGTGGAGCCGGTCGGGGGTGTCGCAGAGGTGGCCCGGGTCGTAGACGAGGACGGGGCCGAGCTTGGCGCGCGTGTCCTTGGTCTCGTCCCACACGGCGGGGGCGGAGGTGACGACGAGGGCGGGGCCCGCGGCGTCCAGGACGGCCTGGACGGCGGCGGGCCGGCGGGTGGCGGGGTCGCCGTACCGGACGCGCGGGGCGGGGACGGACACCGTGGCGGGGGCGGGCGCGGGGGCCGGCGCGAGGGGTGGTTCCTGGAGCGGGGCCGATGGCGGGTGCGGTGCCGGTGCCTGTGCGGGAGGTGGGACGGGGGCGGGGGCCGGGTTCTGGGCCTGGCCGTGCACCGGTGCCGGGCCCGGTCTGTGCGGTGGGTTCTTGCCGAGTGGGTCGTGGGGCGTGTCGTGCGCCGGCGGCGCGTGCTCCAGGGCGGTTTCCGGCGCCGGTTCGCGGATGGGGTGGTGGGCCTGCGCGGGAGCCGGCGCCGGGGTCTGCCGGGGTACGACGTCCTGTGCGTCCCGTGCGTCCCGTGCGTCCCGTGCGTCCTGCGCCCTGCGTCCGTCCGGTGCGTCCTGCTCGTACCGCCGTTGTTCCTTGCGTCTCGCCCGTACCACCCGGTACCGCGCCGTCACCCCGAGCACGAAGACCGTCAGGACGGTCAGCACCATGAGCTGGCTGATCAGCAGGCCCCAGAACAGCCCGTATCCCGACAGCTCCCCCGGCGGGGTCTCCGGCCACGCGCCCGGGAGGTCGTGGGGTGCGGAGGCCAGTTCGCGCATGGCCATGGGCGTACGGACGAAGGTCACGCCCTTGGGCCAGGCGCCGTGGGTGAACAGTCCCGCCAGCCCCGTGGCCGTCCAGACCAGCAGCGTCAGCCCGAGCAGGAAGCCCAGCAGGCCCACCAGCAGTCCGTCGGGGATGCCGCCCTGGCCGCCCTGGCCGCCCGGTCCGGGCCGCCGCTCCTCCTGGTGGCGCGGCATGTCACGCCACCGTCGACTCGGAGGACTCGTTGTACTGGCGTTGCCGTTCGAGCAGGGCCGCCCGCTGTTCCGCCTCCCACTCCGCGGCCCGCATGTCCTCGTGCGGCTCGTGCGGTTCGTAGGGAGCGGGTGGCAGCAGCCCGGCGCGCCGGGCCTGGGCCGCGTCGGCGGCGTCCGACGCCTCGGAGTTCTCGGTCATCGCCCGGTCGGTGAAGACCAGCGGCCGTTCCGCCTCCGTCACCAGGTGTTTGACGACCTGGACATTGCCGTTGACGTCCCAGACCGCGATGCCGGGGGTGAGCGTCGGGATGATCTCCACCGCCCAGCGGGGCAGGCCGAGGACCCGGCCCGTCGCTCTGGCCTCGTCGGCCTTCTGGGCGTAGATCGTCCGGGTCGACGCCATCTTGAGGATGGCCGCGGCCTCGCGGGCCGCCGCCCCGTCGACCACGTCGGAGAGGTGGTGGACGACCGCCACGAAGGAGAGGCCGAGCCGCCGGCCGAACTTCAGCAGCCGCTGGAAGAGCTGGGCGACGAAGGGCGAGTTGATGATGTGCCAGGCTTCCTCGACGAGGAAGATGCGCTTCTTGCGGTCGGGGCGGATCCAGGTGTGCTCCAGCCAGACGCCGACGATCGCCATCAGGATCGGCATCGCGATCGAGTTGCGGTCGATGTGCGAGAGGTCGAAGACGATCAGCGGAGCGTCCAGGTCGATGCCGACGGTCGTCGGGCCGTCGAACATGCCGCGCAGGTCACCGTCGACCAGCCGGTCCAGGACCAGGGCGACATCGAGGCCCCAGGCCCGTACGTCGTCCAGGTCGACGTTCATGGCCTGGGCCGACTCGGGTTCGGGGTGGCGCAGTTGCTCGACGATGTCCATCAGCACGGGCTGCCGTTCGACGATCGTCTCGTTGACGTAGGCGTGCGCGACCTTGAGGGCGAAGCCGGAGCGTTCGTCGAGGCCGTGGCCCATGGCGACTTCGATGATCGTACGGAGCAGGGCGAGCTGCCCGGTGGTGGTGATCGACGGATCGAGCGGGTTGAGCCGGATGCCGTGGTCGAGGGCGGCCATCGCGTCGAGCCGGATGGGGGTTATGCCCAGTTCCTGGGCGATGAGGTTCCACTCGCCGGCGCCGTCCTCGCCCTGGGCGTCCAGGACGACGACCTGGCGGTCGCGGAAGCGGAGCTGGCGCAGGACGTAGGTCTTCTCCAGGGCCGACTTGCCGTTGCCGGACTCGCCGAGGACCAGCCAGTGCGGGGCGGGCAGCTGCTGTCCGTACAGCTGGAAGGGGTCGTAGATGTAGCCCTTGCCGCTGTAGACCTCACGGCCGATGATCACACCCGAGTCGCCGAGGCCGGGGGCGGCGGTGGGCAGGTAGACGGCCTGGGCCTGGCCCGTCGACGTACGGACGGGCAGCCGGGTCGTCTCCACCTTCCCGAAGAGGAAGCTGGTGAAGGCTTCCGTGAGGACGGACAGCGGATCTCGCACCACAGGCCCCTTTCGGCTCTTCGGCTACGGCGGACATCTTTGCGGGTACGGCGGATATGACGGGTACGGCGGTGAGGGACGCGGCGGCCGCCGGTGTCAGCAGTGGCCGCCGTCGGCGTCAGCGGCGGATACCGGTCGCGAACGGCAGGGTGTTCACGAAGGCCCGGTGGTGCTCGCGGTCGCACCACTCCAGCTTCAGGTACGACTTGCCGGCCGAGGCTCTGATCGTCCGCTTGTCCCTGGCCAGGCTCTCGGGGGACCTGGACGAGACGGTGATGTACCCGACGAGGTTGACCCCCGCCGCCCCGCTGGCGAGGTCCTCGCCCCGCTGGTCCAGCCGGCCGTGCGCGGCGATGTCGCGCGGGTCGACCGTGCGGTTCATCTTGGCGGCGCGGCTGGCTTCCGCGTCGTCGTTCGTCTTCTCCGTCAGCATCCGCTCGATGGCGATCTCGGTCGGTTCGAGGTCCATCGTGACCGAGACCGTACGGATCACATCGGGGGTGTGGACGAGCAGCGGCGCCAGGAAGTTGACGCCCACCGGGGTCATGGGCCACTCCTTGACCCAGGCGGTGGAGTGGCACCAGGGGGCGCGCGTCGACGATTCACGGGTCTTGGCCTGGAGGTACGTCGGCTCCATGGCGTCCAGCTCGGCCGGCCAGGCGTTTCGTTTCGTCATGGCCTGGATGTGGTCGATGGGGTGGTCCGGGTCGTACATCGAGTGGACGAGCGAGGCGAGCCGTCCCTGGCCGAGGGGCTGCCGTACGCGGATGTCCGCCTCGGCGAGCCGGGCGCAGATGTCGGTCAGTTCGCGGGCCATGACGACGGCGAGGCCCGCGTCCCGGTCGAGCTTCTTCGTGCCGGCGGCCTGCCGGGCGGCGCGGGCCATGGCCTGGCCCTCGGCGGCCAGTTCGCGGGTGTAGTGCATGCAGGCGACGAGATACGCGCGGTGCTGCTCGCTGGAGGTGGAGACCATTGACTGGAGCTGGTCGTACGAGTCCTGGAGCCAGCCGGGCGCGTTGGCGTCGCCGCGCTGGGCGACGTCCTTCTCGTGGGCGTCGGGGTCGGCGGGCAGCGTACGGGCGAGCATCTGGAGGCGAGTGACGAAGCCGTCGCCGTTGGCGACATGCTTGAGGAGGGTGCCGAAGCGGTCGACCAGGGCCTCCTGGTCCTCGCTGTCGCGCAGGCCGACGCCGGGGCCCTCGATCTCGATGGCGGCGGTGACGGTGCGCCGGTCGGCGTGGAGCAGGACGGCGATCTCGTCGGGGCCGAAGGGCGCGGCCAGCCAGTTGATCCGGCCGATGCCGGGGGGCGGGCCGACCTCGACCTCGCGGCCGTCGGCGCGGGTGCCGGCCTCCATGGCGCCGGAGCGGTAGGCGGTGCCGTTGCGCAGGGTGCGCTTGAAGCTGCGGTTGATCTCGAACCACTTGTAGACCGTGCGCTGCTTGTACGGCATGTAGACGGCGGCGAGCGCGAGGAGCGGGAAGCCGGTCAGTGTCACGATCCGCAGGGACAGGACGGGCACGAGCAGGCCGCACATCATGCCGACGAACGCGCCGGCGATGATCAGGGCGATCTCGCCGGTCTCGCGGTTCTTGCCGACGATCGCGTTGGGCCTGGCGCGGCCGATGAGATACGTACGGCGGGGCGCCATCGGTTGGGACTGGGTCGTCAACGCCCTCCACCTCCAGTGCTGTTGTTGCCGGTACCGGTGCCGCGGGAGCCGCGTGCACTGTGGGGGGTGGAGCTGGTGGGGCTGCTGCTACGGGGCGGGGGCGTGGCGGAGGGGAGCGGCCCGCCGCCTCCGCCGCCTCCGCCTCCGGAGGTGCCGCGGGAGCTGTGGGCGGCGACGCCGCCGGAGACCGGGTTGGCCGGGCGTGCGCCGGCGCCGCCTCCGCCGTCGCCCTGGCCGCCGCGGCCGCTGTGGGTCTTGATGCCCTGCGAGACGAGGGCGGCGGGCGAGCTGATGAGGGCGGCGGCCTGGGAACCGTCGGTGGCCTGCTTGCGGTTGGTGCGGGCGGAGGCGATCTCGTCGCCGAAGCCGGGCACGAAGCGGTAGATCATCGCCGAGGCGAAGATCGCGAGGATGATGATGGCGAGGCCCGAGACGACGGCGGAGAGCGCGTCGGGGCCGCTGTCGGCGGAGAGCGCGCCGGCCAGGGCGAGGACGATCACGATCACCGGCTTGACCATGATGACGGCGATCATGATCCCGGCCCAGCGGCGGACGTGGCCCCACATGTTCTTGTCGACGAGCCCGGCGTAGACGACGGTGCCGAGGAGCGCGCCGACGTACAGGAGGGCCGCCCGGATGACCAGCTCCAGCCAGAGGACACCGGCGGCGAGGATCGACACGAGCGAGACGACGATCAGCATGATCGGTCCGCCGCCGATGTCGTTGCCCTTCTTGAGGGCTTCGGAGAAGCCGCCGAAGAAGACGTCCGTCTGGCCGCCGCTGGAGGTGGAGATGATCTCGGTGACGCTGTCGGTGGCGGAGACGACGGTGTAGAGGATGAGCGGGGTGAACGCCGAGGCGAGGACGGTCAGCCAGAGGAAGCCGATGGCCTCGGAGAGCGCGGTGGTGAGGGGGACGCCCCGGATGGCGCGCTTGGCGACGGCGAGGAGCCAGAGGACGAGCGTGAGGATGGTGGAGGCGGCGAAGACGACGGCGTACTGGCGGAGGAAGGAGGCGTTGGTGAAGTCGACGTTGGCGGTCTCTTTGACGGCGTCGCTGAGCTTCCCGACGATCCAGGCGGCGGCGTCGGCGCAGCCGCGGGCGAGGGAGGCGAGGGGGTCGAGGGCGTCGGTGACGCTGGGCGTGCCGCTGCCGGAAACGCCGGAGTCGCCGCTCTCGCAGTACTGCTTGCTGAGTCCGGACAGCGCCTCGCAGTCGACCTTGCCGTCGCTCGGCGTGGGACTCGGGGTCGGGGTCGGTTCCGCCGCGGCGCGCGTGGCGAACAGGAGAAGTGCCGTCTGAAGGCCCGCCAGTACGGTGACGACGGAGCGGACGCGGCGCCGGGAGCTACCTGGCATAGGTGAAGCCTCCGTACTGCTCGACAGCCTTGCTCATCTCGTCGGCCGTGGACGCCGCGACGTCGCCGGGCACCGGCGCCGGGCCGTCCTTCTGCGAGTCCGTGACGATCTTCCAGTCGCCGCCCACCCACTTGAGCTCGAAGGTGCCCGTCTGCCAGGTCGTACGCACGGGGTCGGTGGAGTCGGGGCCCGACATCCCGATCAGGCCCGTGTACCAGACCGACACCTTCGCCGTGCCCCCCGCCATGGTCTCGACCTTCGTCCCCACGGGGATGGTCCGGGAGATGAAGTCGCTGCCCTGTGGCGGGTTGCCGTCGGCGTCCAGGCCCAGTTTGCTCAGGAACTCCGTGGAGTACGCGCGGTCCTGCGGCCCCTTCAGGCCGGCCGCCGCCTCGGGGGTGTAGACGCTGTCGACGATGGTGTGGCGGCTGTCCTGGTGGAACATGCCGTTCGAGCCCAGCACCACCGCGTAGTTCGCCGCCGCGCTCGCCGCGCCCTGTTCGTCCTTGGCGAAGCCCGACGGGATCGTGCCGTTCTTGCCCGTCACCGGTTTCACGCCGGTCGCCGCCGTCGGGTCGGCGCCCGCGCCCGCCGCGCCCTTGGTGCCGTTGCCGCCGGTGGTGCCGCTGCCGCCGCGGTTCACGAACGCGATGGCGGCGATGAGCAGGACGACGACGCCCACCACGGTGACGAGGGAGCGCGAGGTCCGGGCCGGGCGGCGCGGGGCGCCGTAGGGGTCGGTGCCTCTGCCGTCGGGCAGGCGGGTACGGGTCTGGCCCGAGCCGCCGAAGCCGTCGCCCTTACGGCCCGGGTCGCCGCCGTAGCCGTGCTCGTCGCCGAAGCTCATGCCGGGTACGCTCCCTCAGCCGTGTGCGATTCCGCGTAGTACGACGGTAGCCGTGCTGGTTCCCGCGCGGGCGCGGTGTGGTGACTCGACATCAGGGTGACGCAACCTCAGCGGGTGGATGCGAAGGACAGGTGGGGTCGAGGGATGGACGGGGGATAGGAGGGGCAGGAGGGAGCGCTGGGCAGGGGGAGGCGGGGCCGCGTCAGACGGCCATGCCGTACACGATGGTGAAGAGCGTGCCCAGTGAGCCGATGATGAAGACGCCGGTCAGCCCGGCGACGATCAGGCCCTTGCCCTGCTCGGCGCTGAACGTGTCCCGGAGCGCCGTCGCCCCGATCCGCTGCTTCGCCGCGCCCCAGATCGCGATACCGAGGCAGAGAAGGATGGCCACGGCCATCACGACCTCGATCATGACTCGGGCCTCGTTGCCCAGTGTCCCGAAGGGCCCCCAGTTGGGCGCGATGCCACCGATGATGGTGGTGATGTCGCCCTTTTCGGCCGCCAGGTACATGTAACTCACCGCCCCTGTTGGGTCATTCACGCCCGTGCCCCATGACACGGGTCACCCTCTATCTTCGCTGATGGAACGGGCCACGTATGCCGGTTGGCGGCTCTCTTTACCCGATCCCCGCACAGATGACCGACCCGGGGCGCTGACCTGCCACGGATCGGAGTATGCGCGGACGCGTATGGTCACTCTGTGTATCACGGGGCGTGACTCCGGGCAATGACTGTCGTTGATACACCTTTATGGCCTCGGTCACCCTGGCTCGATCTCCCCGGCCTGATCTCCCCGGCCTGGTTTCCCCGGCTCGATCTCCCCGACTCGGCTCGGCTCGGTCTCCTCCGGTGCGGGCCCGGGCGTCGCCGGATCTCTCGGGCAGGGGCCCGGCCGCGCGGCGCCGTGCGCCCCCTGTGTCCTCATGTCCTCGGAGTGCACCCCCTGTTGCGCGGGCCGCCCGCCTACACTGGCCAGTCGGCAGTGGCCCTGAGGCGGAGGGTGGGTGACGGTGCGTAAGGCGTGGCTGGTCGTGGCCGGCGTGGGCGGACTGTCGATGTCCTTCGTCGCGCTGCTCGTCGTGGGGACCTACTCCGCCGCCGCCGGACTCGTCGGGGGTACGGCCGGGGGCGGCCGGGCCGTGGGGCTGGCCAAGGGGGCCGTTCCGGCGGCGTACCAGAACATCGTGTCGACGTGGGGCAACCTCTGCCCCGCCATCAATCCCGCCCTGCTCGCCGCGCAGTTGTACCAGGAGAGCGGGTGGAATCCGAGCGCCCAGAGCCCGGCGAACGCCAAGGGCATCGGGCAGTTCATCCCCGGCACGTGGGAGGCTCACGGGATCGACGGGAACAAGGACGGCGTCCGGGACATCTGGAACCCGGAGGACGCGATACCCTCCGCCGCCTCGTACGACTGCGAGCTCGCCAAGTACGTGAAGGACGTGCCCGGCGACCCGACCAGCAACATGCTCGCGGCGTACAACGCCGGGGCGTACGCGGTCATCAAGTACCAGGGTGTCCCGCCGTACCGGGAGACCCAGAACTACGTCAAGATCATCCGCACGCTGGAGAAGAGCTTCGCCCGGCCCGTCGGACGCGTCGAGCCGTCGAAGCAGGCCGCCGCGGCCATCTACTTCGCGCAGCAGAAGCTCGGTACGCCCTACCTGTGGGGCGGGAACGGGACCGCCGACCAAGGAGGGCGGTTCGACTGCTCGGGGCTGACGCAGGCGGCGTACCGGACCGTGGGGATCGAGCTGCCCCGGGTGGCCAACGACCAGTACAACGCGGGCAAGCATCCCTCGCGCGACGAGCTGCTGCCCGGGGACCTCGTCTTCTTCTCGGACGATCTCACCGACTCGCGGGCCATCCGGCACGTCGGGCTCTACGTGGGGGGCGGGTACATGATCAACGCGCCGTACACCGGTGCCGTGATCCGGTTCGACAAGATCGACACCCCGGATTACTTCGGGGCGACCAGAGTTACCGAGGACGGCGCGAAATCGCTCCCGACCGATCTGCCGGGGAGCCGGCCGGAGAGCTGAACCGGGCCGCACGGCGGCCTTCGTGACCGGGCAGGGACTGGAGGTGAACCGTGCGCGAGCCGTGCGTGAACCGGCCGATTGGCCGGAAGTGGTCGTCCGCAGCTGTCCCGGAACCGCGCTGAGCTGCGACTTTGTATCACTCTTCGATAACGTCATGGTGATCGTTCGGTAGAGACCGGAACGGCGGCGGTGTGTGGGCCGTTCCCTGGACGAGAGCTGCGGTACTGATCACTTCGATCACGCGGCGGTCCGCGCGGCAGGTGTGCAGGCGTCACGACAGACGTACAGATGTACAGATGTCACGGCACGCGCCACGCGGCAGGTCGCGCAGCAATTCCGTACCGACCACGGGGGTTGGCGGAAGCGGCGCACCCGGAGGTGCGCCGTGGCGGGCTACAAGGCTTAAGGGGCCGCAGCAGATGGCTGGACTCGTACTGGACGGATCGAACCCCGATGTCGGTCTGCTCTACGACATCAACGGACTGGCCAAGGACGCCCCGTCCTGGTTCGACCGCGTCATGGGGTTCACCGGCGAGTACGGGATCATGCTCGCGCTGGTCCTCGTCGCGCTCTGGTGCTGGTGGAGCGTGCGCGGGCGCGGCTCCGCCGAGGATTCGGTCACGGCCGTCGCCGGGCTGGTCTGGGCGCCGCTCGCCGCGGGGATCGCGCTGCTGATCAACATCCCGATCCGCGGATTCGTGGAACGGCCGCGGCCGTTCGTCGACCACAGGGGTCTCGAAGTCCTCGTCACGGGCAAGACGGACTACTCGTTCGTCAGCGATCACGCCACGATGGCGATGGCCATCGGTGTCGGGGTCTTCATCGCCCACCGGAAGTTCGGTCTGGTCGCCATCGGCCTGGCCCTCTTCGAAGGCTTCTGCCGCGTCTACATGGGCGTCCACTACCCGACCGACGTGATCGGCGGCTTCGCCCTCGGCACGGCCGTCGCCCTGCTCCTCACCCCGCTCGCGCTCGCGCTGCTGACGCCGCTGGTCTCGGCGGTCGCCCGCTCGGAGCGGCTCGGCCCGCTCGTACGGTCGCGGCGGGCGCGCGAGGCGGACCGTACGGCGGGTGCCGAAGCGGTCGGCGGTACGCGGCCCCTGGGCATCCCGGACCAGCGCCCCGACGACAACAACCTGGCCGCCTGAGCCGCCCTAGGGGACCGCCGCGGCGCTGACCACCACGTTCGAGTCCCAGTGGCCGTTGGCGTCGATGACGCCGCCGCAGGTGATCAGCCGCAGCTGCGGGTCGGGCACCGGACCGTAGACCCGCTCCGTCGGGAACCGCCTCGTCGGGTACGTGTCGACCGCCGTCACCCGGAACGGCTGCCGAGTGCCGTCGCCGGACTCCGTCTCGATCAGGTCGCCCACGTGCAGCCGGCCCAGCTTGGCGAAGACCGCGTTCTTGATGTCGTCCCGGCCGTTGCGGACCGGGACGGTGCCCGGGTTGGCCGGGGCGTCCCGGTGGCCGACCAGCACGGCGGGGCCCGGCTCGCCCGGGCGCGGTCCCGCCGCGTACCAGCCGACCTTCATCGCGTGCCGGAAGCTCGGCGGGTCCAGCGTGCCCTCCGGGGCGAGTGCGAGCGGCTGGATCGCGGCGGCGACGCCGAGCGCCGGGATCCGCAGCCGTACGGGCGCGGAGGGCGGATCCGTGACCCGGACGAGCCGGGGCTCCCTGACCGCGGTCGGCGGGGGCGGCGCGGAGGGGCGGTCGGCCGTCAGGTGCAGCAGTACGGCGGTGGCCGCGCCCAGCACCGCGACGGCGAGCAGGGTGCGTATCGCCACGTCCGAGAAAGAGGAGGCGGCGGCGGAGCCCGGGCCCGAGCGGGAGGCCGAGCGGGAGGCCGAGCGGGAGGCCGAGGCGGGCGTGCCCTCCGCCCGCCTCGCCCGTCCGGTCAGGGCTCCCCGCCCGGCGTGCGGCGCTGGAGGCGGCGTACCACCAGGATCGTGCCCGCGAAGGCGGCGGCGGTGGCGCCGATGGCGAGGGACACCTCGGCGACCTGGTCACGGCCGGAGCGGACCGTGTCCGCGGCCGCCACCGGGTGGTCGGCCCCGCCGCGCGCCGCGCCGGACGGGGTGACCCGGAGCGCCCCTACGGACGGGAGGCCGGTGGCGGTGGTGTTCCGGGTGACGGAGGTGTTCCGGGTGAGGGACGCCTGGGGAATCGCCGGTGTCCTCGGGGTGACGGGAGTTCGGGGAGCGACCGGGGCCCTGGGAGTCACCGCGGTTCGCGGCGTGGTCGAGGACTTCCGGGGCGCCGGAGGTGTGCGCGGGGGCGGGGGTGTGCGCGGGGGTGTGGTCGTCGGGGGTCTCGCCCTCGACGTGGCCGAGATCGTCCCGGTCGTCGACGGCTTCGGCGAGGCCGCCGCCGTCAGCGCGGTGCCGTCCGGCGCGACCAGGCTGAAGCCCGGAATGTGCTGTCCCCGGGGCCGGTTGGGCCGGTCGTTCTTGTAGTAGTACAGCGGGTGGTTGTTGTAGAGGACCTGCGGCCGGCCGCTGTTCGCCGCGCGCAGCAGGGTTCGGGAGGTCGTGCCCATGACGCCACGCCCCTTGCTGGGGAAGCCCGTCGCCGCGGGCCAGGTCCTGGCGCACTCGCCCATGCACGGCAGGGCGTCCGGCCGGTCCGACGTCCGCATGTAGAGCGGGTTCCCCGCCCGGTCGGCCAGTGCCGGGCCCGCCGCGGTGTCGATGAGCGTCAGCTCGCCCGGATCGGTCGGCCGGTCCACGGCCGAGGCGGTGCCGGCGCCGGGGGCGAGGAGGAACAGGGTGGTGGCGGTGGAGAGTACGGCTATCCGGAGTCCGGGTCCGGGGCGTTTTCCGGGTCGGTGCATGAGTACGCCCTTGCGGTCGAAGGCCTGGCGGGGAGCCCGGCGGTGCGGGTCTGGTACCAGGTCATCGCCGGGCGTACCGGGGGGCCACCGCGGTGGGCCGTACGGCCTAGACGAGTAAGCCCGCGGTAGCGCACGGACCTTGGTGGAGCGCCGGCCGCTCCCGCGCCGGCCGGCCTTTCGGGGGCAGGCGCTACAGCGCCTGCGGGAAGTCGAAGAGCCGGTCCGGGTCGTACTGCCGCTTCAGCCCGCTCAGCCGGTCCGCCGCCGTTCCGTAGTAGGCGGCGCGCCAGTCGGTCAGGGTGGCGTCGACGTAGTTCTGGTAGGCGGCGCCCGACGCGTACCTGCGCATCGACCCATGGGCGTTTTTCAGCCAGGCCTGCTGCCGCGTTCCCTCGATGCCGGGTCGCCACGCGCCTATGTACTGGGCGAGCATCCGCGAGCGCCGGTGGACGAAGGCCGTCGCTCCCGGATCGACGCGGTTGACCGCCCCGCCGAGCGCGGTGAGCGCGACCGAACCGCCGCCGCCCTGGGCCGCCGGGAGCCGCGTGAACCCCTCGACCGCGGTGGTCAGCGCGCGCCGTCCCGCGGCGGACAGGGAGCGGTCGAAGAAGTCGGAGGCGGCGGCGTACGTCTCGCGCCCCAGCGCGCCCCGGGGGTCGCGGCCCGGGGTCGTACCGGGCAGCCCGCACTGCTCCTCCGGGTAGTCGGCGCAGCCCGCGTAGCCGAGCATCGCCTCCTCGTAGCCGCGGCGGCGTACGGAGACGGAGCGCGCGGAGCCGGGGCCGCCGGGGCCGTCGGCGAGGCGGTCGATCGCGTTCTTGAGGTCCTGTTCGGTGCCGAGGGAGAGGACGGAGAGCGAGAGCGTGGGCGTGCTGCCGCCGGGACCCGCCGCGAGATGGAGCGCGGACCAGATCTCGTCCGGCTGCTCGGGCCCCCACTGCTGCCAGGCGGCGAGCAGCGCCTCCGCCTTCGACCAGGGCCAGCTCGCGTCCGCGACGACCACTTCGGGCGCCGGATGCGTACGGAAACGCAGCTCGGTGACGATGCCGAAGTTGCCGTTCCCGGCGCCGCGCAGAGCCCAGAAGAGGTCCTGGTTCCGCTGCGCGTCGGCGGTCAGCCGCCTGCCGTCGGCCGTGACGACGGTCGCGGAGAGCAGGCTGTCGCAGGTGAGGCCGTACGCGCGGGAGGTGACGCCGTGACCGCCGCCCAGGGTGAGCCCGGCGATGCCGACCGTGGGGCAGGAACCGGCGGGGATCGTACGGCCGCGGGCCGCGAGGGCGCGGTAGACGGCGGAGAGCCGGGCGCCCGCGCCGATCCGGGTCTCCGTGCCCGTGTACGAGAGGGAGTCGAGCCTCGACACGTCGATGACGAGCCGGCCGTTGCCGCTGGACCAGCCCGCGTACGAGTGGCCGCCGCCGCGGATCGAGACGGACGTACGGTGCGTGCGCGCGAAGGCGAGGCACTCGCGGATGTCGTCCTCGCCGGCGGCATAGGCGACGGCGGCGGGCTTCAGGTGGTCGTAGCGGGTGTTGTAGAGCTGCCGGGCGGTGGCGTACCCGGCGTCGCCGGGCCGGACGAGACCGCCGTCGAGCCCCCGCGCGAGGGCGTCCCAGCGCGGTGGCGCCGAGGCGGCGGCCGCGGTGGAGTCCGGAGCGGGGGACGTGCCCTTGCCCGGCGCCTCGCCGGCGTCGGGGGTGCCGCTCCCGGCTCCCGTATCGCTCTGCCCGCCGCCTCCGGTTCCGCTCTCCGTACCGCTTCCCGGGCCGGAGCAGGCCGTGGCGGTGGCCGCCAGCCCGGCCGCGACGGCGAGCAGTGTGCGCCGTTCCATCTGTGCCCTCCCCATGACGACGTCCCGGTGTACGGGACGGTCCACGGGGTGCGGCGGGTTCCACCGGGCGTTGCCGGGCGGTCAGCGGGGGGCTGTCCCGGCGTGGTCGTCGGTGTGGTCGTCGGTGTGGTGGTCGGCATCGGCGCGGGCACGGTCGCGGGCTCTTCGGGCCGGTCCCGACCAGCCGCAGGTGCAGCGCGCCAGACAGAACGACCCGCGTTCGACGGTCGTGGCCGTATGCGCCGCGACGGTGGCGGACGCGGGGGAGACGGGGGACGCCAGGGGTACGGCGCGGAGGGTGGTGGGGGGTTCGGAGACGTCGTGCTCGCTCACCTCTCCACCGTACCGGTGAGTTCGCGTCCCGTGACCGGGTGCGGCGGGACGGGAACGGAGTGCCGGGGAACGGCGTGACGCGTCACGGCGGGCGTCGTTATCCGGGTTATCCGGAACGGGCGGGCCGCGGACGGGCGCCGGTCACGCGTTGGGGGTTGGCAGGCGATGGTGGTGCGGCAGCACGGACACAGAGGGGCGGCGTTCGCGGCCATGGCCATGGCGGGGGTCGTGGCCACCGCCGGCGGCTGTGCCGCGACCGGCGGCGCGGCCGCCGACGACCGGCCGGGCAGCGACCCCGGGGCGGTGCGGAAGGCGGCCGACGTACTGCGTGCCTCGGGCAGTTCCAAGGCCCGTACGTCCATGGAGATGGCGGCCGGCGGGACCCGGGTGACCATCAGGGGTGAGGGCGGGTACGACTTCGGCCGGCGGATGGGGCGGCTGCGGGTCCTGCTGCCCGGTGACGCCGCGGGCACCAGCGAGCACCGGCCGATCACCGAACTCCTCTCGCCGGGCGTGCTGTACATGAAGAACCGCGGCGCCGGGGTGCCCGCCGACAAGTGGGTCCGGGTGGACTCGACGGCCCTGGAGGACGGCAATCTGGTCACCGGCGGGGTGACGGACCCGCTCATCTCCGCCGAACTGCTGCGCGCCGCCCGGGATGTGACCTTCGTCGCGGAGCAGGATCTGGCCGGGGTACGGGTCTGGCACTACCGGGGGGTCACGGAGCTCGGCCGGGCCGCGAGGACGGCGTCGGCGGATGTGCGCGGGGCGCTGGCCGCGGCGGCGAAAGGGTTCGGCGAGGACGCGGTGCCGTTCGACGCGTATCTGGACGAGGAGGGGCGGCCGCGCAAGGTCAGGCTCCGCTTCAGCTATCTCAACCAGGGGCACCCGGTCGAGGTCGCCTCGACGACGCTGCTCTACGCGTTCGGTGAGCGGGTCGCGGTGACGCTGCCGCCGGAGGACGACATCTTCACCGGAGAGATCAAGACCTGAGCGAGCGGTTTCTGTTCGGCCCCTCGGACGGCGCGGCAAGATCAGATCAAGCCGTAACCGGGGAGGACCAAGCCGGAAATGGTCCGGACGTGCCATGCGCGGTGTGTATCACCCTCCCTACGCTAGGAAGCCGAGACCGGCGGGACCGGACGGACCGGCAGGAAGAGGTGAGGGCACGTGGCTCTGGTGCGTACGCCGCCCGTTCACGACCATGTGGCCCTCGCCGAGATCGAGTGGTGCGGCGAGCTGATGATCGCGGCGTCCGCCACGGACGGGGAACGGCTCAGCCCGGACCGCATCGACGAGGTGCTGAACGTACGGGCCGAGCGCCCCGCACCCCGGACCGAGCGCCCCGCGCAGCCGCGCCACCCGCAGCCGCCGCGGGCCCCCCGCCGACGGGAGTCCTGTCCGGAGTGAGGCGCGGCGGCCGGGGCGGGTGCGGCCGGGGCGGGTGCGGCGGCCCCGGCGGGTGCGGCAGATGGGCCGGGTGCGGCGGCCGGGTCAGGTGCGGAGCAGCCGGGCGATCGCCTTCGTCGCCTCCTCCACCTTCGCGTCGATCTCGTCACCGCCCTTGAGAGCGGCGTCGGCCACGCAGTGCCGCAGGTGCTCCTCCAGGAGCTGGAGCGCGAAGGACTGGAGCGCCTTCGTCGAAGCGGACACCTGGGTGAGTATGTCGATGCAGTAGACGTCCTCGTCGACCAGGCGCTGGAGCCCCCGGATCTGGCCCTCGATCCGGCGCAGCCGCTTGAGGTGCTCGGCCTTCTGGTGGTGGTAGCCGTGCACCCCGCGGTCATGGTCGGTTTCGGTCACGGCCGGTGCGCCGGCCGCGCCCGTGACGGCCGGGTCCGTGGCCGCCGCCGCGGGTGTGCTGCCCATCGTGTCTGTCGCTTTCGTCACGTTCGTCGCGGAGGGCGCGTCGCCCGTCGCCGCGCCGGCCGCCTCTGTGGTCGTCATCGCGTCCTCCCGCAGGTGTTCTGTGCGCTCCGTGCGCGTTGCCCGAAAAGGGGGATATACCCCACGTGGGTATATCCTACCCGTCTGTGAGCCTTGGGGCAGGGCCCTGTGCTCATCTCCTTGACCCATGAGTGACACTGGTATGCCGGTTAACTGTGGCCGGATGATGCACCTAGCATCACCTCTGACCGAATCCATGTAACCCGAGGACCCCACGTGCGATTTCGTCTGACCCCCAGGGAGACGAGCTTCTACGACATGTTCGCCGCGTCCGCGGACAACATCGTCACGGGCTCCAAGCTCCTGATGGAACTCCTCGGTGCGGATTCCTCCGCCCGGGCCGAGATCGCGGAGCGGATGAGGGCAGCGGAGCACGCGGGCGACGACGCCACTCACGCGATCTTCCATCAGCTCAACTCCTCCTTCATCACACCGTTCGACCGCGAGGACATCTACAGCCTGGCGTCCCAGCTCGACGACATCATGGATTACATGGAGGAGGCCGTCGACCTGGTCGTCCTGTACAACGTCGAAGAGCTTCCCAAGGGCGTCGAGCAGCAGATCGAGGTGCTCGCGCGCGCCGCCGAACTGACCGCCGAGGCCATGCCGCACCTGCGGACGATGAACAACCTCACCGAGTACTGGATCGAGGTCAACCGGCTGGAGAACCAGGCCGACCAGATCCACCGCAAGCTGCTGGCCCACCTCTTCAACGGTAAGTACGACGCGATGGAGGTGCTCAAGCTCAAGCAGATCGTCGACGTGCTCGAAGAGGCCGCCGACGCGTTCGAGCACGTCGCGAACACGGTGGAGACCATCGCGGTCAAGGAGTCCTGAACCACGTGGACACCTTTGCGCTGATCGTGACCATCGGTGTCGCGCTCGGCTTCACGTACACCAACGGCTTCCACGACTCCGCGAACGCCATCGCGACCTCGGTCTCCACCCGGGCCCTGACGCCGCGCGCCGCGCTCGCGATGGCCGCCGTCATGAATCTCGCGGGCGCGTTCCTGGGGCAGGGCGTCGCCAAGACCGTCAGCGAGGGGCTGATCGCCACCCCGCACGGTGCGCGGGGTATGGGCATCCTCTTCTCGGCGCTGGTCGGGGCGATCGTCTGGAACCTGATCACCTGGTACTTCGGGCTCCCGTCCTCCTCCTCGCACGCGCTGTTCGGCGGCATGGTGGGCGCGGCGCTCGCCGGCGGTACGGAGGTGATCTGGTCCGGGGTCCTGGAGAAGATCGTCATCCCGATGTTCGTCTCGCCGGTCGTCGGCCTGGTCGCGGGCTATCTGGTGATGGTCGGGATCATGTGGATGTTCCGCAGGACCAACCCGCACAAGGCCAAGCGCGGCTTCCGGATAGCCCAGACCGTCTCGGCGGCCGGCATGGCCCTCGGGCACGGTCTCCAGGACGCGCAGAAGACGATGGGCATCGTGGTGATGGCGCTGGTCATCGCCGATGTCGAGGACTCCGGCGACGCGATCCCGATCTGGGTGAAGGTCGTCTGCGCGCTGATGCTCTCCCTCGGTACGTACGCGGGCGGCTGGCGCATCATGCGGACGCTCGGCCGCAAGATCATCGAGCTGGACCCGCCGCAGGGCTTCGCGGCGGAGACGACCGGGGCGTCGATCATGTTCGGCTCGGCGTTCCTCTTCCACGCGCCGATCTCGACGACGCATGTCATCACCTCGGCGATCATGGGAGTGGGGGCGACGAAGCGGGTGAACGCGGTCCGCTGGGGGGTCGCCAAGAACATCATCCTCGGCTGGTTCATCACGATGCCGGCGGCGGCGCTGGTGGCGGCGGTCAGCTTCTGGCTGGTCAACCTCGCCTTCGGCTGACGCCGTGCCGTAACCGGCACGGCCGCCGTACTGGTCACGGCGGCCGGTTCCGTACAGCCGTGCCGTCCCGTACGGCTGTCCCGTACAGCTGTCCCGTACAGCCGTCCCGTAGATGTGATGGGGCCCGCCCCCCTGGGAGAGGGGGCGGGCCCTTCGTCTTGCGGTGGCACCGCCATGCAGCACCGCAGGACGTCTGTGTCGCCGGATCCGACTATCCGAAGCGGCCGGAGATGTAGTCCTCCGTCGCCTGTACGGACGGGTTGGCGAAGATCCGCTCGGTCTCGTCTATCTCGATGAGCTTGCCGGGCTGGCCGACGGCCGCCAGGTTGAAGAAGGCCGTACGGTCCGAGACCCGCGCCGCCTGCTGCATGTTGTGCGTCACGATGACGATCGTGAAGCGTTCCTTCAGCTCACCGATCAGGTCCTCGATCGCGAGCGTGGAGATCGGGTCGAGCGCCGAGCACGGCTCGTCCATCAGCAGCACCTCCGGCTCGACCGCGATCGCGCGGGCGATGCAGAGCCGCTGCTGCTGGCCGCCGGAGAGTCCGGAGCCGGGCTTGTTCAGGCGGTCCTTGACCTCGTTCCAGAGGTTCGCGCCCTTGAGGGACTTCTCGACGATGTCCGCCAGCTCGTTCTTGCGGGCCGAGCCGTTCAGCCGCAGCCCCGCCGCGACATTGTCGAAGATCGACATGGTCGGGAACGGGTTGGGGCGCTGGAAGACCATGCCGACCGTGCGGCGTACCGCGACCGGGTCGACGTTCGTCCCGTACAGGTTCTCGTCGTCCAGGAGCACCTTGCCCTCGACGCGGCCACCGGGGGTGACCTCGTGCATCCGGTTCAGGGTGCGCAGGAAGGTGGACTTGCCGCAGCCGGACGGGCCGATGAAGGCCGTCACGGAGCGGGGCTCGACGGTCATCGAGATGTCGTCGATGGCCCGGTGGGAGCCGTAGAAGGCGGTCAGTCCGCTGACGTCGATGCGCTTGGCCATTACAACCACTGCTTCTTTCGTGGCTCCGCGCGGCGGAGCCGGGTCTCGGGCCTCAGCGGCCGGTCTTCGGGGCCTTCCAGCGGGCTACACCGCGCGCCACCAGATTGAGGATCATCACGAACGCGATCAGCACCAGAGCCGCTGCCCACGCACGGTCGAACGCCGCCACTTCACCGATTCTGTACTGCTCGAAAATGTAGAAGGGAAGCGACGACTGGGCGCCGTCGAAGGGGTTGTTGTTGATCAGCTGGCTGCCGTAGACCAGCAGCATGATCGGCGCGGTCTCACCCGCGATGCGCGCGATCGCGAGCATCACACCGGTCGTGATGCCGCCGATCGCGGTCGGCAGGACCACCTTGAGGATCATGCGCCACTTCGGTACGCCGAGGGCGAGCGCGGCCTCGCGCAGCTCGTTCGGTACGAGCTTGAGCATCTCCTCGGTGGAGCGGACCACGACCGGGAGCATCAGGATCGTCAGGGCGAGCGAGCCCATGAAGCCGGACGGCCCGGTGCCGGTCATCAGCATCAGCGAGAGGATGAACAGACCGGCGACGATCGACGGGATGCCGGTCATGACGTCCACGAAGAACGTCACCGCCTTGGCGAGCGAGCCCTTGCCGTACTCCACCAGGTAGACGGCGGTCAGCAGGCCGAGCGGGGTGGCGATCACCGTGGCGATGCCGACCTGCTCCAGCGTGCCGATCAGCGCGTGGTAGACGCCGCCGTGCGGCTCGGAGCCGAGGACCCCGGCCATGGAGTGCGTCAGGAAGTCGATGTCGAGGGCCTTCGCGCCGCGGACGATCGTCGTCCACAGCAGCGAGAAGAGCGGGATGACCGCGAGGAGGAAGCACACCCAGACGATGCTGGTGGCGAGGCGGTCCTTGGCCTGGCGCTGGTTCTCGACGGTGCTCGTGACGGCGTACGAGATGACGAGGAAGGCGATGACGGCGATCAGGCCCCACTGGACCTTGCTGGTCAAGCCCGCGCCCGCGCCGACGGCGGAGCCGATCAGCAAGCCGGTCGCGGCGAAGCCGGCCGGCGCCCAGCGCGGCAGACTCCGCTGGCTGAGGCTGCCCCGCCGGCCGCTCGGCGGCGGTACGGGGGTCGGCGTGTCCTGGATGGTCGCGTGGCTCATGCGTTGGCCCCCGAGTACTCCTTGCGGCGCGCGATGATCAGCCGGGCCGCACCGTTCACCAGCAGTGTGAGGATGAAGAGGACCAGACCGGAGGCGATCAGGGCGTCGCGCCCCAGCTCGTTGGCCTCGTCGAACTTCGCCGCGATGTTCTGGGCGAACGTGCCGCCGCCCGGGTCGAGCAGGTGGAGCGAGATCAGGTAGTTCGGGGAGAGGACCGTGGCGACGGCCATCGTCTCGCCGAGCGCGCGGCCGAGGCCCAGCATCGAGGCGGAGATGACACCCGAGCGCCCGAAGGGGAGCACCGACAGCCGGATGACCTCCCAGCGGGTGGCGCCGAGCGCGAGCGCGGCCTCCTCGTTCATCCGCGGGACCTGGAGGAAGACCTCCCGGCTGACGCTGGTCACGATCGGCAGGATCATGATCGCCAGCAGGATGCCGACGGTCAGCATGTTCCTGGCGACGCCGGGCTGCGTCTGGTCGAAGATGTACGTCCACGCGAAGTACTCGTCGAGCCAGCTGTTGAGACCGCCGAGATACGGCACGAGCACGAGGGCGCCCCAGATGCCGTAGATGATGCTCGGCACGGCGGCGAGCAGGTCCACCACGTACGCGAGGGGCGCGGCGACCTTGCGCGGCGCGTAGTGCGAGATGAACAGGGCGATGCCGACAGCGACCGGGACCGCGATGACCATCGCGATGATCGAGCTGACGATCGTGCCGAAGAGGAGGACCGCGATGCCGAAGACCGGCGGGCTCGCGGAGGGGTTCCAGTCGAAGGTCGTGAGGAAGTTGCCCTCGTCCTTCGAGATGGCGATGGCGGCGCGGTAGGTGAGGAAGCCCGCGATCGACGCCATGAGGACGAGCAGCAGAATGCCCGAGCCCTTGGAGAGGCCCGAGAAGATCTTGTCGCCCGCGCGTCCGGTGGAGGGACGGGGCGCGGAGTCGGCCGGTGATAGCGGCGGACGTTCTGTGGGTGTGGTGGAAGCCATGTCTTTCCGGTCTGTGTGGGGGAGCGCCGGCTCCCCTGGCGGCGGTGCACCGGATGGGATGGGTGACGGCGGGCGGCCCGGAGGGGTGCGCCGGGCCGGCTGCCGTCACCGTGGAGCGTGCGGTACGGCGGCACTTCGCGTGGTGCGGGAAGCGCCGATGACCCGCCGGTACGGGAGGTCCCGTACCGGCGGGTCGGCAGTGCTAGGAGAGCGAGGCGACGGTCTCGCGGACCTTGGCGTTGATCTCGGCCGGGATCGGGGCGTAGCCCGCCTCGGAGAGCACCTTCTGGCCGTCCTCGCTGGAGGTGAAGGTCAGGAAGGACTTCATCGTGGCCAGCGTGTCCGGCTTGTTGCCCTTGTCGCAGGCGATCTCGTACGTGACCAGGACGATCGGGTAGGCGCCGTCGGCCTTGGTGGTGTAGTCGAGGTCGAGCGCCAGGTCCTTGCCGGTGCCCTTGATCTTGGCGGCGGCGATGGCCTTCGACGCGTTCTCCGAGGTCGCCTCGACGGGGGCGCTGGCGCCCGTGTCGATCTTGACCGTGGAGATCTGCTGCGAGGTGGCGTAGGAGAGCTCGAAGTAACCGATCGAGCCGTCGACCTGCTTCACCTGCGTGGCGACACCGGCGGAGCCGGAAGCGGCCTGGCCACCGGGGGCCGGCCACTTCTTCTCGGCCTCGTACTTCCAGTCGGAGGCGGCGGAGGCGCCCAGGTACTTGCCGAGGTTCTGCGTGGTGCCGGAGTCCTCGGAGCGGTGGAACGCCTGGATCGGCTTGTTGGGGAGCTTGGCGTCCGGGTTGAGGGCCTTGATCGCCGCGTCGTCCCAGTTCTTGATCTTGCTGTCGAAGATCTTGGCGAGCGTGGGGGCGTCGAGGACGAGGCTGTCCACACCCTCCAGGTGGTAACCGATGGCGATCGGTCCGCCGACCATCGGCAGGTTGATGCCCTGGCCGCCGTCCTTGCACATCTTCTTCGAGTCGGCGACCTCTTCGGGCTTGAGCGCCGAGTCGGAGCCGGCGAACCCGACGGTGCCCTGGTTGAACGCGACGATGCCCTCGCCGGAGGAGGAGGACTTGTAGTTGACCTCCACGCCGGAGCAGGTGGCCATGTAGTTCTTCACCCAGAGGTCCATGGCGTTCTTCTGCGCGCTGGAGCCGGAGGCGAGCAGCTGGCCCTTGGCGTCCTTGCACACCGCGCTGGAGGAGGCGGTGGCCTTCGTGCCGCTGCCGCCGGTGTCGCCACCGCTGTTGTCGTCCGAGCCGCACGCCGTGAGAACCAGGGCGCCGGAGACGGCGAGGGCACCGAGCGCTGTGGCGCGCAGCCCGTTCTTGCGCTTGAGCTTCACTTTTCGGGTGTTCCTTCCAGGAGCCGCCGGTCCGACCTGTTGTACGGCGGCGTGCGTCGGGGTGGCCGGTGCGGCGCTTGAACCGTCACCGTGTAAGGCCGAAATTAGGCAGATCAGGTGAAGCCGCCGACGGAAGAGAGTGAACGGAAGGTGAACCTCGTCGGACACCCTGGGTTCGGGTGCGGGCCGCTCGTGTGAGGCGCGTAGAGGGCGTAGAAGGGAGCGTGGAGAGGGGCGTGGAAGGGGCGCGTTCGGTGAGCCCGTTGGGGCCACCAAGGCCATGGGGATAGCTGGGGCCGGTGGAGTGCGCTACTCGGCCCTGCCTGGGGTGTGCGGCCGTTCTTCTCGTCCGATTTCCGCCAGCGGGCCCGTGAAGGGCCGTCAAGACTTGACCCATGACTCCCCAGACGGTCTTGACCTCGTACACGCCTCTGCCCATCGCTCCCGGGGCGCTCCGGGAGCTCCGGGAGACGGACGACTCCGGGCGGCCCGTACGGCCCTTCACCGCGGGCGGGGACGACGCTCCGGCCGACTGCGCGGGCAGCCCGCTGCGGTGCTGTCTGCGGGCCGCCGTCGCCGGTGACCGGGTCGCGCTCGTCTCGTACGCGCCGCTGCGACGCTGGGCGGCGGCGCGCGGGGCCGAGCCGGGGGCGTACGACGAAGCGGGGCCCGTGTTCATCCACGCCGGGGAGTGCGGGGGGCCGCGGGGCGCCGCCGGTTATCCCTTCGCGCGGCCGGGGGCGCTGCGGACCGTCCGGCGGTACGACGCCGCGGGGCGGATCGTCGGCGGGCGGCTGTTCGAAGTCCCCGAGGACGCCACGGCCGGATTCGACCGGGCCCTCGGCGAGGCGTTCGCGGAGCCCGAGGTGGCGCTGGTGCACGTGCGGGCCGTGGAGTACGGCTGCTTCCAGTTCGAGGTACGGCGGCCGTAGGCGGGCCGGGTCCCGCGGCGGGGCCCGGCCGCGGGACCCGCTACGTGGCGTGCAGGGCGTTCAGCAGGGCGTCCACCAGGACGCGGTCGCGGGGCTGGGTGAGCCGGTCCCGGGCCGCCGTGGGCGTCAGCCAGACGAGGATGTCCACCTCGTGGTTCGGGACGAAGACGCCTGCCGTCGCCTCGGCCGCCCAGTAGGTGACCTCCTTGGGGCGGCCCTGGGCCAGGTAGTGGACGGTGTCCAGGCGGGCGCCCGGGGCGCAGTGGTGGCCCGTCTCCTCCAGGACCTCGCGGACCGCGCCGGCCAGGGCGGACTCGCCGCGCTTGAGCTTGCCCTTCGGGTGCGACCAGTCGTCGTACTTGGGCCGGTGCACGAGGCAGATCTCGACGCCCTCGTCCGCCGACGGCACTCGGCGCCACAGCACGCACCCCGCCGCCAGGACCGTTCCCCGGCCCTTCGGCCCGCCGGCCGCGCGGGCCGGGCCGGCTGAGTCCGCCGTCCCGGCCGCCGTGCCGGCCGGGTCAGCCGCGTGGGCCGTGCCGGTCGTCCCGGTCGTGCCGCCCGGATCAGCCGGGCCGGCCGGGCCCGTCGCCTCGGTCATCGTGACACCGCCGCCTTCTGCCAGAGCTGCTGGAACGCGAAGCGCGCCGCCTCGACCTCGTGGCGCTGGTCGGCGTGGAGCACGCCCAGCGCGTACGCCGTCGTCGGGGCGATCCGGGGCGTACGGGCCGCGTTCGCCGCCGCCGCTGCCGCCTCGGCGGCGTCGCGGTGCCGGTCCAGGCACTGGCCCGCCGCGAGCAGGGCAGGGTCGGGGACGCCGCCCGCGCACCACACCTCCTGGGTGTAACGGTGCAGCCGCAGCAGCCGCCGGACCTGGTGCCACGGCGCGTCCTGCGCCTCCCCGTCGGCCGCCGTGGCCAGGCCGTTGACCAGCGCCTCCGCGTTGTAGGGATGGGCCGCGCGGGTCAGCGGCAGCGCGGCCACGGCGTCCAGGAGCTGGGCCTCCGTCGTCTCGCCGGGCCCCGCCAGCACCTCGATCGCGGGTGCGCCCGCCAGCGGGGCCAGCGGCACCTCTGAGGCGAGTACGGCCACCGCGTCCGCCACGGCGTGGAAGCGCGACGAGCCCAGCGCCTGGAGCGCCGAGGAGTGGGCGCGCGTCCTGGCCAGGGTGAGCTGGCGCTCCAGCAGCGCGCCCGCGCGGGACGCCCCGACCGTCAGCGTTCCGGCCGCCGGCCCCCCCGCGGTCGCAGGCCCCCCCGCGGCCGCGCCGCCCGCCGCGGGGCCGGATTCCGTCCGCGCGGCGGGCACGGGCACCGCGCCCGAGAGCCGGGCCAGCGCCCCCACCAGCCGGTGCAGCCGGGCCGTACAGGCGTGCTCCTGGGCGAGGGTGCCGGAGAGCCAGGCCAGTTCCGAACGGAGCTGGTCCGCCGGGCCGTGGTCGAGCAGCGGCCGGTACGTGTGCAGCGCGCCGCCGATCCGGCGCGCCGCGCCGCGCAGCGTACGGGCCGCCTCCTCGGCGGCGGCCGTGTCGGCGCCGCTCTCGCCGTACAGCCGCAGCCCGCGCAGGAAGTCGCCCGCGCGGGCGTGCAGATACCCGGACAGGACCTCCCCCGCCGTGCGCCGTCCCGGGGCGTCGGAATCGGTACCGGACGCCGTCACGCGGTCGGTGACCCGGTTCGCCACCCGGCCCGTGCCGCGGTCGGTGTCCACTTCATGGTGCTGCACGCCGGCGCCTCCGGGCGTCTATGAGCATTTCCTGTACGTTCCGCAGCGGCTGGCCCTCCGCGTCCGTGGAGTGCCGCGTCCAGTTGCCGTCCGCGCCCAGGTGCCAGGAGGACGTCGTGTCGGACATCCCGGTCTCCAGGAGCCGGGTGAGCGCCGAGCGGTGCGCCGGGTCGGTGATCCGGACCAGCGCCTCGATACGGCGGTCGAGGTTGCGGTGCATCATGTCGGCGCTGCCGAGCCAGACCTCCGGCTCACCGCCGTTGCCGAACGCGAAGACCCGGGAGTGCTCCAGGAAGCGCCCCAGGATCGACCGCACCCGGATGTTCTCCGACAGGCCCGGCACCCCGGGCCGCAGGGCACAGATCCCGCGGACCCAGATGTCCACCGGGACACCCGCCTGCGACGCCCGGTAGCAGGCGTCGACGGTCGCTTCGTCCACCATCGAGTTGACCTTGAAACGGACATACGCGGGCCGCCCGGCGCGGTGGTGCGCCACTTCCTTGTTGATCCGCGCGATGAGCCCGTCCCGCAGGGACTTCGGGGCGACCAGCAGCCGCCGGTAGGTCTCCCGGCGCGAGTAGCCGGACAGCCGGTTGAACAGGTCGGAGAGGTCCGCGCCGACCTGCGGGTCCGCGGTGAGCAGCCCCAGGTCCTCGTAGAGACGGGCCGTCTTCGGGTGGTAGTTGCCCGTGCCGACATGGCTGTAGCGGCGCAGGGTGTCGCCCTCCTGCCGTACCACCAGCGAGAGCTTGCAGTGCGTCTTCAGCCCGACCAGCCCGTACACCACGTGGCAGCCGGACTCCTCCAGCTTCCGGGCCCACTTGATGTTGGCCTGCTCGTCGAAGCGGGCCTTGATCTCGACGAGGACGAGGACCTGCTTGCCCGATTCCGCCGCGTCTATCAGCGCGTCCACGATCGGGGAGTCGCCGGAGGTCCGGTACAGCGTCTGCTTGATGGCCAGTACGTCGGGGTCGGCCGCCGCCTGCTCCAGGAAGGCCTGGACGGAGGTGGAGAAGGAGTCGTACGGGTGGTGCAGCAGCACGTCACGCTCGCGCAGCGCGGCGAATATGTCGGGCGCGGAGGCGGACTCCACCTCGGCGAGATCGCGGTGCGTGCCCGCGATGAACTTCGGGTACTTCAGCTCGGGCCGGTCCAGCGACGCGATCCGGAAGAGCGCCGTCAGGTCGAGCGGCCCCGGCAGCGGATAGACCTCCGCGTCGGACACCTTCAGCTCGCGCACCAGCAGATCGAGGACGTACGGGTCGATGGACTCCTCGACCTCCAGGCGTACGGGCGGCCCGAAGCGGCGCCGCATCAGCTCCTTCTCCAGCGCCTTGAGGAGGTTCTCGGCGTCGTCCTCCTCGACCTCCAGGTCCTCGTTGCGCGTGACCCGGAACATGTGGTGCGCGAGCACCTCCATGCCGGGGAACAGCTCCTCCAGGTGGGCGGCTATCACGTCTTCGAGGGGGACGTAGCGCTGCGGCGACGCCTCCAGGAAGCGGGCCAGCAGCGGCGGCACCTTGACCCGCGCGAAGTGGCGGTGGCCGCTGACCGGGTTGCGGACGACGACCGCGAGGTTGAGGGAGAGCCCCGAGATGTACGGGAAGGGGTGGGCCGGGTCCACCGCGAGGGGCGTGAGGACCGGGAAGATCTGCTGGCGGAAGAGGGTGAAGAGGCGCGCCTGCTCCTTCTCGGTCAGCTCGGGCCAGCGGATGATGTGGATGCCCTCGTCGGCCAGCGCGGGGGCGACATCCTGCTGGTAGCAGGCGGCGTGCCGGGCCATGAGCTCGCGGGAGCGGGTCCAGATCAGGTCCAGCACCTCGCGCGGCTGGAGGCCGGAGGCGGAGCGGGTGGCGACCCCGGTCGCGATGCGCCGTTTGAGTCCCGCGACCCGGACCATGAAGAACTCGTCCAGGTTGGACGCGAAGATCGCCAGGAAGTTCGCGCGTTCGAGGAGCGGCGTCGTCGGGTCCTCGGCCAGCTCCAGCACCCGCTCGTTGAACGCGAGCCAGCTCCGCTCGCGGTCCAGGAACCGGCCCTGGGGCAGCGCGTTGCCGTTGCCGTGACCGTTGCCGCCGCCGTCCTGGCCGCGGTCCTCCTCGTACGTGTCGAGGTCGGAGTCGAGATCGGGTTCGAGGTCGCCCGCCGACCCGGTCGTGGCGACCGTGCGGGGCCGGTGGGCGGCTATGAAGCCCACGGACGGCTGCTGAGGGTGCTGGGACGGCTGGACCGGAACCTCGGCGGGCTGGTGGCTCATGTCCCCATTCTTCCGCGCGGAGGGTACGACGGGCGCGTCGGAGAGCGCGGGGGTGAGACGGGCCCTCCCGTTCGCGGCGGTCCTGCCGTTCGGAGTGCTGTTCGGGGTGCCGTTCGGGGTGGGGGGTACAGCGGGCTCGGGCTGCATTCACCGAGGGTCGCAAGGGCTTCTGAATGGCCGGTAACGGCGACATGACATGCAGGGAAGCGGGGCGGGTCCCCCGGGGGTGGCCGGGAGCGGCCGGGGCCGGGGCCGGGGCCGTACGGGCCGGCCCGTACGTGTCGGCCGGCCGTACGGCGGCCCTGTACGGACCGCTCGTCCGGCGCCACGTACGGCCTGGTCGCCCGGCCGTACCCGGCTACGGGCGGCTCGGCGGCCACCCGTGAGCCGACCGTACGGTACGCCGTTCGGGTGCCCGGGACCGGGTAGGTCCGGGCCCTACCAGGGCCCGGACCCGGCCCTGGCGTGACCCGGGTAGCCGGGCGGGCTCAGGACTCCGTGCGGTACATCAGGTCCACCTCGTGCGTGGCGAAGCCCAGCCGTTCGTACACCGTCACCGCCGCCGTGTTGTCCGCGTCCACGTACAGCATCGCGGTCGGCAGTGCCTGCGCCGCGAGGTGGCGCAGGCCGGTCGCGGTGAGGGCCTTGCCGAGGCCGCCGCCCTGCGCGTCCGGGCGGATGCCGACGACGTACACCTCACCGAGCTGCTCCTCGGCGTGCACCTTCGTCCAGTGGAAGCCGATCAGCTCCCCGTCCCGCTCGGCCAGGAAGAACCCCTTCGGGTCGAACCACGGCTCGGCGATCCGGTCGTCCAGGTCCCGCTGGGTCAGCGCGCCCTGCTCGGGGTGGTGGGCGAAGGCGGCCGCGTTGACCGCGAGCCAGGCCGCGTCGTCCTGGCCGGGGACGAAGGTACGGACGGTGACCCCCGGCGGCAGCACCGGCTCCGCGATGTCCAGCGGGGCCAACGGGCGGCGGAGCTGCCGCAGTTCGCGGAAGAGCGTCAGCCCGAGGACCTGCGCGAGATGCCGGGCGGCCGGCTTCCCGCCGTGCGCCCAGGCCCGCAGCCGCTTCCCGGAGGCGCCCAGCAGCGCGTTGCCGAGCGCCCGGCCGTGGCCCCGGCCGCGGCGACCGGGGTGTACGACCAGTTCGACGGCGGGCGCCTCGATCGGGTCGGTGTCCTCCAGCTGCCCGTACCCGACCAGCTCCCGCGCACCGCCGTCCCCTTGGCCGGCGCCGGACCCGGTGGACGGGGTGGATTCGCCGTCGCCGCCCTCCCGGTCCGCGGTGACCAGGAAGTGCCGTACGCCCTCCCGGTGACCGCCGCGCAACTGGAGCCGCCCCTGTTCGGAGACGGCCTGCACGCCGTCCGTCGCGGCTGCTTCTGCCAGCAGGCCGAGGACGTCCTCCGCCTGTTCGGGGGTGAGCGCGTCGAGGGTCTGGATCTGCCGGCCGGACTCGCGGGCTACTGCGTCAGTCATGCGTCGAGGGTACGGCGGCGGCGTTCCCCCTGGGCGCGTACCGGCCGTACACGGTGCGCGCGGCACCGACCGGTGACGTACGCGTAAAGGCAACCCACTCGTAACCCGCGAGCCCTGTATAGCTACGCGCGTTGACTCTAGGCTGCCGCTCGCAACCTCAGACTTTTGAGCTCATAAGGGGATCCATGTCAGCGACACCGCAGAAAAACCGAGCGGCACGGCGGGTGTTCGCCGCTGCCGCAGGTCTGGCCACCGCGGGCGCGCTCTTCGCCGCGCTGCCGGCCTCCGCAGGGACGCCCGCCCAGAGCGCCGGGAACGACTTCGGCCACTCCAAGCCCAAGCCCGACCCCAAGACGGTCGACGTGCAGCTCCTGTCCTTCAACGACCTGCACGGCAACCTGGAGCCCCCGGCCGGTTCCGCCGGAACCGTCAACGAGAAGCAGGCCGACGGTACGACCAAGGCGATCCCCGCCGGCGGTGTCGAATACCTGGCGACCTCGCTGCGCGACGCCCGTAAGGGCCACCCGTACTCCGTCACCGCCGCGGGCGGCGACATGGTCGGCGCGAGCCCGCTGCTCTCCGGTCTCTTCCACGACGAGCCGACCATCGAGGCGCTCAACAAGATCGACCTCGATGTGACGGCCGTCGGCAACCACGAGTTCGACGAGGGCGCCACCGAGCTGGGCCGCCTCCAGAACGGCGGCTGCCACCCGACCGAGGGCTGTTACGAGAAGGGCAAGAAGTTCACGGGCGCGGACTTCCCGTACCTCGCCGCCAATGTGACGTCGGAGAAGACCGGCAAGCCGGTCCTCAAGCCGTACACGGTGTGGAAGAAGAACGGCGTCAAGATCGGCTTCATCGGGGTGACCCTGGAGGGCACGCCGAACATCGTGACCGCCGAGGGCGTCAAGGGACTCAAGTTCCACGACGAGATCGAGACGGTCAACAAGTACGCCAAGGAGCTGGACAAGCAGGGCGTCAAGTCGATCGTCGCGCTGATCCACGAGGGCGGCGCCCCGGCCTCCACCTCGTACAACTACAACTGTGACAGCCCCGGCGCCGGTGACGGCATCTCCGGTCCGATCGTCGACATCGCCAAGGGCATTTCGCCGAAGGTCGACGCGCTGGTGACGGGCCACACGCACCAGGCGTACGCGTGCACGATCCCGGACCCGTCCGGCAACCCGCGCCTGGTGACGTCCGCCTCGTCGTTCGGCAAGCTCTACACGGACACCACGCTCACCTACGACCTCCGTACCAAGGACATCGTGCGGACGAGCGTCAAGTCGGCGAACCACATCGTCAGCCGTGACCAGGCCAAGGCCAAGGACATGACCGACCTGATCACGCGCTGGAACAAGCTGGCCGCGCCGATCGCCGGCGCCCCCAAGGGCTACATCTCGGCCGACATCAACGGCCGCGGCGCCACGACGCCCGAGACCCCGCTCGGCGACGTGATCGCGGACGCGCAGCTCGCGGGCATGTCCCCGGCGGACAAGGGCGGCGCGCAGATCGCCTTCATGAACCCGGGCGGGATCCGCTCCGACCTGGTCTACAAGGCGTCGGGCAGCGAGGGCGATGGAGTCGTCACGTACGGCGAGGCGTTCACCGTGCAGCCGTTCACCAACATGATGAACGCGGTCGACCTGACCGGCGCGCAGCTCATCACCGCGCTCCAGCAGCAGGTCAGCGGCGCGAACGAGGCGTCGCCGAAGATCCTCCAGGTCTCGAAGGGCCTCACGTACACCCTGGACATGACGAAGTCGGGCGCGGCCCGTGTCGTCACGGACTCGGTGAAGCTGAACGGTGCGGCGATCGACCCGGCGAAGACGTACCGCGTCGCGATGAACGAGTTCCTCGCGGGCGGCGGCGACGGCTTCGCGGCCCTGGGCCAGGGGACGAACAAGCTGGTCGGCGCGTCGGACCTGGACATGTTCAACGCCTACCTGTCGGCGAACTCCACGGCGCAGGCGCCGCTGGCGCCTCCGGCGGCGGACCGCATCACGATCATCAAGTAGTAACTGGACGAGAATCTCTGCCCGAAGGGCGGTGGGCCGGCGGCCCACCGCCCTTCGACGTACGTCGGGCGTCGGGCGTCGGGCGTCGGGCGTCGGGCGCTACGCGGGCGACGGCGCGGTGCCGGCCCGGCCGTCCAGGAAGATCCCGTCCAGCTGGTGGTGGAGCGCGGCGGTGGCGGACTCCGGCGTCCGGTGGCCGACCAGGATGCTCGTGCCGAGTCCGGCGGCCAGGGCGAGCAGGTTGATCGCGTCGCTGCGCGGGTCCGTGCCGGGGCGCGTGAGACCGGCCTCCCGCGCCTGCTGGAGCAGGCCGGCCACGGCGTCCTCGGCGGCGGCCGGGTTGTCGGTGAACGGCTGATCGGCGAGGGCCCTGTCGGTCACGGACAGTACGGCGTACGAGGTGTAGACGAGGTGGAACGTGCGGCTCTCCTCGTCGGTCGGCAGTGACACCAGCAGCAGCGCCTCGATCACCGCGCGCGGCCCGGGATCGTCGCCCGCGGCGGCGAGCCGGGCGGCGATCCGCTCGGTGAACCGCGCGGCCAGCCGCTCCAGCCCATAGAGCAGCAGCTTCTCCTTGGTCTGGAAGTAGTACTGCACCAGCCGCAACGACACCCCCGCCTCCGCCGCCACGTCCCGCATCCCCACGGCGTGCAGGCCCTGCCGCCCCGCCACCCGCACGAGCGCCTCGGCGATCTCGGTGCGCCGTTCCTCGTGGTCCACCCGCTTGGGCATCGGTCGCGTCTCCACTCGTCGGTCCGTACATGTCGGTTCCCCCGCCGCCCGCGGCGTCATGGTACAGCCGTACCATCATCATGGTACGGTCGTACCACAAAGAACGGATGGCTCATGAACGCCTCTGGAGGTGGCCCGCCATGCCCGAGACGACGACCCGTGCCCGGCCCGACGTCGGTCGCTATGTGAGCGACGCTCTGCGGGACCGCTACTTCGCGGCCTGCGACGCGCTGTACGCGATGGGCGCGCCGGCCCTCGCCGAGACCGACGTGGAGACCTCCTTCGGTACCACCCACGTCTACCGGTACGGCCCCGCGGACCCCGCCGCCGCGTCCCGCACCCCGGTGGTCCTCGTGCACGGGGCGGGCAGCTGCTCCGCCATGTGGTACCCCAACACCGCCGCGCTCGCCGCCGAACGCCCGGTGTACGCGATCGACACCCCCGGCGACCCGGGACGCAGCGTGCAGCGGGAACCCATCCACCAGCCCGAACGGGCCGCGCAGTGGCTGGACGAGACGCTCGCGGGCCTCGGCCTCGACCGCGTCCACCTCGTCGGCAGCTCGTACGGCGGATGGCTCGCCCTCAACCAGGCGCACCGGGGACCCGGCCGCCTCGCCTCGGCCACCCTGCTCGATCCCGGCGGGCTGGAGAAGGTGGGCCTCCGCTTCTTCGCCTGGATATTCGTCAGCCTCTTCGCGACCTCCGCCCCCAAGAGGCTCCGCCCCCGGCTGGCGGCCTGGCTGGAACAGCCGGTGCTCGTGGTGCCGGAGCTGCGCACCATGGTCAGGGCCAGTACCCGTGCGTACCGCGTCCGCCGCCCCGCGCCGCTCCCCCTGACCGAGGACGAACTGCGCACCATCCGCACCCCGCTCTATCTGGTGCTCGGCAAGCGCAGCCTCATCCTGCACCCGCGGCGCCAGGCGGAGCGCGTACCGCGCCTGATCCCCGGAGCCCGCGCCGACATCATCACCGGCACGGGCCACGGCCCCCAGATCGACCACGCGGACCAGGTCAACGCCCGGATGCTGGACTTCATGGAGACCGTGGGCTGAGCGGGGCCCGCGGTCCGGGGGCGTTACTCCATCCGGCCATCAGTGCGCGGGAGCGCTCAAGCCGTGCTGGTGGCCCGGACGAAAGAAGGGTGATCGGACTTCGCTGAACGCGTCCCGGCCGGGACGCGTTCAGCGGTCAGCCACCTTCTAGGAGTACATATGCGCCTGCGCGCACGCTGGGCATCGGCCGCCCTTCTGCTGCTCGTTCCCCTGCTCGCCGGTACCGGTACGGATGCCATGGCGGCGGATCCCGGCAGGGGGCTCGTACCGGTCGAGCGTTCCGCCCAGGCGGTTCCGGGGCAGTACATCGTCTCCCTCAAGTCCGCGCACTCGCCGCGCACCGTACTGCGGCAGCTCGGGCTCAACCCTCTCCACACGTACGAGAAGGTCTTCCCGGGGTTCGCCGTCACGCTCAGCCCGAGCCAGCTGGAGCTGGTACGCGGCTTCGCGGGGGTCGCCGCCGTGGAGGAGAACGCGGTGGTCACGGCCAACTCCCCGACGGCAGCACGGGCGACGGCAGTACAGGCGACGGCAGTACAGGCGACGAGCGCCCCGGCCGAGCCTGAGGCGCGGGTGCCGGCCCTGAGCTGGGGGCTGGACCGGATCGACCAGCGGTATCTGCCGCTCGACGGGCAGTACGACGCGACCGGCACCGGTAGAGGTGTCACCGCGTACATCGTCGACACCGGGATCGAGACCGCGCACAGCGAGTTCGGCGGCCGGGCGAGCGTCGGGTTCGACTCCATCGGTGACGGACGGAACGGGCAGGACTGCAACGGCCACGGTACGCATGTGGCGGGCACCACCGGCGGTTCGGACCACGGCGTGGCCCGTGACGCCTCGCTCGTCGCGGTCCGGGTGCTCGGCTGCGACGGCAGCGGTACCTGGGCCGGGGTCATCGCCGGGTTCGACTGGGTGGCCAAGAACGCCGAGCAGCCCGCGGTGATGAACGCGTCCCTCGGCGGATCCAGCTCCACGGCCGTCGACACGGCGGTGAACGCCGTCGCCGACAGCGGTGTCGTGCCGGTCGTGGCGGCCGGCAACGAGAACCAGAACGCCTGCGACGTCTCGCCCGCCGGCGCGTCCAAGGTGATCACGGTCGGGGCGACCGACGAGCAGGACCGGCAGGCGGGCTTCAGCAACTGGGGTCCGTGTCTGGAGCTGTACGCGCCGGGGGTCGACATCATCTCCGCCAGGCTCGGTGGCGGTGACAAGTCGCTCAGCGGGACCTCGATGGCGAGCCCGCATGTCGCCGGCGTCGCCGCGCTGCTCAAGGAGGAGTATCCGACGGCCTCCTCGGCGGCCGTCTCCCGGTGGATCGTCGACGAGTCCACCGGGAACCTGGTGACGTCGATCGGAGCGGGCTCCCCCAACCGGCTTCTCTACACCGACAGCCTCTGAAGCCTCTGACCCGCGTCGGATCGGTGGGCGACGGCGCCGCGTAGCAGGGGGACGGACCGATCGACAGGAACGCGTTGAGCGGGGTGTACCAGCCGTCGAGGTCGTCCCTGCGGGACCGG
>NZ_JBFBJB010000078.1:0-39221 GCF_040685895.1 Streptomyces sp. NPDC088124
CCTGGTAGCTCCGCTACAAGGACTTCCGGCCGCCTTGCGATCGCACGCACCGGACGACGCTCCTTCGGGGCAAACATTGCCGGTCGCGGCACTAGCGCCAGCGTCCGAAGCCGATGCGGCGGCCCGAGCCGCGCCACAGCAGCACCGCGCCCGCCAGCAGGACCGCGCCGGTCGCGCCCGCGGCGGGGGCCAGCCAGGCGGCGGGGTCCGGGTTCTCGCGCGCGACGGCCGGGCCGCTGCCGAAGTACTGCTTGCCGAACCCGGCGGACCGGCTCCCGAGATCCGTACGCGCCAGCTTCGCGCCCGCGTCGAGGGCGGCGGCCGGGTCGATGAAGCCGTACCCCCGGGCGTCGTCGCGGCCGCTCGCGGGGGCGTCGCGCGCGGTGTCCGCGACGAGCTTCTTGATCTGGGCGGGGGTGAGGTCGGGGTAGGCGGAGCGGATGAGCGCCACCGCGCCGGAGACGAACGCGGCGGCGGCACTGGTGCCCCACCCCTCGTAGTAGCGGCGGTCCGGGTCGGCGATGACGACATCGACGCCGGGGGCGCTGACCGTGGCGTACCAGCGGCGGGTGGAGAAGGAGGCGTGCGTGCCGTACTCGTCGACGGCGGTCACGGCGATCACCCCGGGGTAGGCCGCCGGGTACGAGACGTGGTCGCCCTTCTCGCCGCCGTTGCCCGCCGAGGCGACGACGACCGCGCCCCGGGACAGGGCGTACTGGACGGCCGCGTCCTCGGCGGGTTCGGGATGGGCGGACTCGCTGTCGTCGCCGAGGGAGAGATTGATGACGTCGGCACCCTGGTCGGCGGCCCAGCGAATGCCCTCGGCGAGCGCGCCGCCCTTGGAGGCGCGTGCCTTCGCGCGGGCCGGGTCGCTGCCTTCGAGGATGACCCGGACGGGAAGGATCTTCGACTCGGGTGCGATGCCGAGCACGCCGTCCGCCCGGCCGGAGCCGTGGCCGCGTCCCGCGATGATCCCGGCCATGGCGGTGCCGTGCCTGGCCCAGGAGCGGTCACCGCTGCGCGCGCCGAAGCCGATCAGGTCCTTGCCGGGCAGTACCTGCCCCGCGAGGTCCGGGTGGGTGCCGTCCACGCCGGTGTCCAGGACCGCGACGGTGACGCCCGTGCCCTGCGCGTGGCGCCACGCCTCTTTGGTGTGCATCGCGTCCAGCGCCCACTGCTGCGCCCGGATCGCGTCGGCGTGCGCCGCGTTCGCGGGGAGGAGCAGCACGGACGCGGCGGTGAGGACGGCGGCGACGCGGTGACGGCGCCTCCGCGCCCGCGCGGCGGTCTTCCGTCGTCTCGGCGCGGCGGTCTTCGACGTCATGGGGTCCGGGTCCTCCGCGTTCTCGTGGCCGGCGGCGGCCCCGGCCCCGTCGGGATCGGGGCGGGTCATCGGGGAGCCGCCGTACCGGCGCTGACTGCCTTGCGCAGCCCGCGTTCTATACGGTCCGCGACGCCTTTCGCCTCATGTCCGAGACCGGCCTCCGCGGCCGGCGTCGTGGTACCGCTGACCGTGGCCTGGCCGGCGGGCTGCGGGGAGGTGACCGGGCGCCCGTCGGCGAAGCCGGAGACGGCGTACACGACGACGGGCACCTCGGTGAGGACGTTCACGGTCCAGCTCGCGCGCTGCGCGTCGCCGAAGCCTGCGGCGGCGGTGTCCCGGACGGGGAACGTACGGGGCATCAGGTCGGCGCGGTCGGTGAGGTCGTCCACCCGGAACCGGTTGCGCAGCGCCGCCATCGCGGCCGGGTCGCCCTGGGTGAAGACCAGTCCGACGGTGGTGACACTGCTGGAGGTGGCGTCGACGTACGTGGCACGCACGACCCGCGTACAGCCCAGGGGGCGCAGCACGCCCGCCAGCAGGGGGTCGAGCGCCCCGGCGCAGCCGCTGTCGGGCGCGACGCCGATCCGGGTCCACTGCCGGTCCGCGCCGCCGGGCCCGGCGCCGTCCCCCTTGAGGGTGCGCGGGAAGAGCGCGTCCACGGGGACGCTGTGCCAGAGGCCGCGCGCGACGGCGAAGTCGTCCCTGACGACCGGTTCCGCTGCCGAGTCCCCGGTCAGCCAGCTCCCGGTGACGGCGCCGCCGATGAGTCCGACCCCGAGGACCACGCAGGCCACGGCGGCGGCCGCCCGGGCCGGACGCCGTACGGGGACGGGGCGCAGCCGCGCGGTGCTCTCCGAGCGGCGGCCGGCGGGCCCGGTGGCCCAGGGGAACGTCTTCGGTACGGCCGGCGCGGACGGCATGGCCGGGGGGCGCGGGGGCAGCGGCGGTACGGCCGGGACGGAGCGGGGCTGGGCGTAGGAGGCGTACGAGGAGCTGGAGCCCGCGATCAGGAACGGGGTGGGGAACGGGCTGTTCGAAGCGCGGGGACGCGGAAGGCCGGTCGGCGGTACGGGGATGGAGCCGGCCGGTGTGCCGGCCCGGCCCGTCGCGTCGCCGGGCCGGTGGGCGGTCCCCTGGCCGGACTCGTCGGAGGCCGGCTGGTAATAGGTCAGCGGAAGGGCCCTGCCGGGCGGCGGCACCTGCGGGGGACGCGGGGCGGCGACGGGCCGCGGCGGCACCTGCACCCCGTTGGCGGGCGCGGGCTCGACGGGCGGCGGCTCTTCGCCGGCCGGGGACTCTCCGGGGACGGTCGGCGCGGTCCGCGGGCGCTCGGCGAGGCCGCCGGGCCCGGCGGCCGGGGGCTCGGCGGGCGCTACCGGCCCGGCGGCCGGGGGCTCGGCGGGCGCGACGGGGGCGGGGCGCGGGGGCTCGGCGGGGGTGGCCGGGGCGGGGCGCGGGGCTGTGAGGGGTGTGTTCTCGTCCTGGCGGAGTTGGTCGGACGCACGCGGCTCCGGGCCGCCGACCGTGCCTGTGCCCGGAGTTGTGCTCGTACCCGGACTTGTGCCCGTGCTCCGGGGGTCATCCGTCGTTCCCGGGACGGCGGGGGCCGGGCCCGGCTCGGGAGGGGGCGTCGGCGCGGGGGCCTCGGCCGGCGGCAGCGGCTGCTGCCTGGGGGGCGGGACGGGGACCGCGGGCCGGCTCGGGACGGCGGCGGAGCCGCGCTCCCGGCTGAAGTACCCGCCGCCCGCGGGCCGGGGGCCGTACGGCACGAGCCCGGCGGCGGTGAACCGTACATCCCCGTACGGCAGGACCGGGGACGGCGCTCCGGTCCGCGCCGCGCCCGGGGCCGGGTTCGCGGCGGCGGCCGGAGCCTGGGCGGGAACCGGAGCCTGAGCGGGAACGGGGGCCTCAGCCGGAGGCTGCGCGGGCGGCGGGGCGGCAGCGGTACCGCCCGCCGTCGGCCGCGGTTCCGCTTCCGTCCGCTCCGGAGCACGGGCGGCCGGCTGGGCGGGGACGCGCGGTGGCGCCGTGGGGCGGGGCGGGATGGGAGCCCGTGGCGTCTCGGTGCTCATCCGACCCCCTGTGACACTGTGACACCCATGCAGACCTGATCCACCCCACACCGCTGTCGGCCGTACGGCGCAGGCCCGTTCGACGCGGCGTGTGCGTCACTCTACGGGCTGGAGAGCACCCCGCGGGAACGTCCGCGGAGGCCCGTGGCGATCTGCCCAGATCATCCCCCTACCGCGCGGTAATCCGGTCTGGCAGGCTCGGCCCATGACTCCGTCCCCGCCCCCGCGCGCCACCGACCGTGCCCGGTACGACCGGGCGACCGCCCATCTCGACGCGCCGCTCGCGATGGTCGATCTCGACGCCTTCGACGCCAACGCGGACGATCTCGTCCGGCGGGCCGGCGGCAAGCCGATCCGGGTGGCGAGCAAGTCGGTGCGCTGCCGCGCCCTGCTGGAGCGGGTGCTGGGCAGGGACGGCTTCGCGGGGATCATGTCGTTCACGCTGGCGGAGTCGCTGTGGCTGGCCCGGGAAGGCTTCGACGACGTCCTGCTCGCCTACCCGTCGGCCGACCGCGCGGGGTACGCGGAGCTCGCCGCGGACCCCAAACTGGCGGCCTCGGTCACGGTGATGATCGACGACCCGGCGCACCTCGATCTGATCGACGCGGCGCGCGAAGGTGGCCGGGAGGAGCTGCGGATCTGTCTGGAACTGGACACGGCCCTGCGGCTGTTCGGCGGCCGGATCAGGGTCGGCGCCCTGCGTTCCCCGCTGAGCGAGCCGGCCCAACTGGCCGAGCTGGCCAGGTCGGTGGAGCGCCGCCCCGGCTTCCGGCTGGTGGGGATCATGGCGTACGAGGGACATGTGGCCGGGGTGGGGGACGCCCTGGCGGGGCGGCCGCTGCGCTCGCGCGCGATCCGGCTGATGCAGTCCGCCGCCCGCCGGGAGCTGGCCGAGCGGCGCGCCGCGGTGGTGCGTGCCGTCCGGGCCGTCGCGCCCGGCCTGGAGTTCGTCAACGGCGGGGGGACAGGCAGCGTCCAGCACACGGCCGCCGAGGACGCGGTGACGGAGATCGCGGCGGGCTCGGGCCTCTACGTACCGCGGCTCTTCGACAACTACACCTCGTTCACCGGCCGTCCGGCGGCGCTCTTCGCCCAGCCCGTGGTGCGCAGGCCGGGCGTCGGCGTGGTGACCGTACTCGGGGGCGGCTACCCGGCCTCCGGCCCGGCGGGCGCCGACCGGCTGCCCGTGCCGTACCTCCCGGAGGGGCTGCGTTACGACCCGCAGGAGGGGCCGGGCGAGGTGCAGACCCCGCTTCTGGGGGCGGCGGCCGACGATCTGCTGATCGGCGACAAGGTGTGGTTCCGGCACGCGAAGGCCGGGGAGCTGTGCGAGCGGTTCGACACCCTGCGGCTGGTCGAGGGCGACCGCGTGGTGGCGTCCGTGCCCACGTACCGGGGCGAGGGCCGCGCCTTCCTCTGAGCCCGGACGTGCTGGGCCCGGACGTGCTGAGCCCGGACGTGCTGGGCCCGGACGTGCGCGGACCCGCCGGAACCGGCGCTTCAGGGGCCGATGGAGCTGCCCACTCCGCCCGAGACATCGCCGATGGGGCGGATCCCCTCGGTGATCGTGTCCATCAGGGTGAGCGGCGGGCCGCCGGGGCCCGCGGCGAAGGCCGTCCGCACGATGACGGGTGACTCGGTGCCGACGGCCGACGGAAAGACCAGGGACTGGACGTAACCACCGGGGCCGTCCCCGGTGGTGACCTTCCAGCGCACCAGGTGTCCGGTGCGGCCCGCGACGACGGTGGCCCGGGACAGGACCACCGTGTGGGACGTGATGCCGCCGTGGGCGCTGTAGTCGAGGTACTCGGCGTCGCCGAACGCCTCTTCGGCCGCCTTCTCGATGTCCTCCTCGGCGAGTGCCTCGGGGGAGGTCTTGTCGGTGCCGCTCGCGGTACGGGAGGAGAGCGTGCCGTGCCGGCACTCCTTCGCGGGGGCACCGGGGCAGGCGTAGGTGTCGGCGGTGTGCACCATGAGATCGCCGCCGCTGACCGAGATCGGGCGCTCCCAGCCGTCGGGGATCGGCAGGGTGATGCCGTTCAGCTGGTCGGTGAGGCGGGTCGGGTCCTCGCTGGGTTCCTCCTCGGGCTCCGCGCTCTCCTCGTCGTCTCCCGCGCTCCGTTCGGGGGGTGCGGTGGTCGACGGCGCCGTGCTCTCCGGGGTGTGCGGCGCCGCGCCGCTGTCGTCGCCGGGCCAAAGGGCCACGGCGAGGACCACGGCCGCGGCGGCCGACCCCACGGCGAGGACGGTGATCAGCCGCTTCCGGCCACCGCCCGGCGCCGTTCCCGCGCCACCGCCCGGCGCGGGAACGGCGCCGGGCGGGCGGGTGTGCGCGGTCCAGACGGTCCCGTCCCACCAGCGTTCGGTGGCCGGGACGTTCGGGTCGGGGTACCAGCCGGGCGGGGGCGTCGTGGTCACCCGTCCAGCCTATGCGGTTACACAGGGGTGACGTACGCGCCCGAGATACCGCCGTCGACCAGGAAGTCGGTGGCGTTCACGAAGGACGAGTCGTCGCTGGCGAGGAAGGCGACGGCCGCCGCGATCTCCGTCGCCTCGGCGAACCGGCCCAGCGGGATGTGCACCAGCCGGCGCGCGGCGCGCTCCGGGTCCTTCGCGAACAGTTCCTGGAGCAGCGGGGTGTTGACCGGCCCGGGGCAGAGCGCGTTGACCCGGATCCCCTCCCGGGCGAACTGCACGCCCAGTTCACGGGACATGGCGAGGACGCCGCCCTTGGAGGCGGTGTACGAGATCTGGGAGGTGGCGGCGCCCATCCGGGCGACGAAGGAGGCGGTGTTGATGATGGAGCCGCGGCCCTGACGGCGCATGTAGGGGATGGCGGCCTTGCAGCAGAGGTAGACGGAGGTGAGGTTGACCTCCTGGACCCGCTTCCAGGCCTCCAGTCCCGTGGTGAGGATGGAGTCGTCGTCGGGCGGCGAGATACCCGCGTTGTTGAAGGCGATGTCGACGCTGCCGTAGGTGTCGTGGGCGGTCTTGAACAGCGCCTCGACCTCCTCGGCGTCGGTGACGTCGACGCGTACGAAGGTGCCGCCGACCGCCTCGGCGACGGCCTTGCCCGCGGTCTCGTCGATGTCGCCGCAGACGACGTGCGCGCCCTCGGAGGCGAGGCGGCGCGCGGTGGCGAGACCGATGCCGCTGCCGGCTCCGGTGATGACGGCGGTACGGCCGACCAGGCGGCGGCAGACGGTCTCGGCCACCGGGGCCGCCGTCGGGTCGGTGATGGGGTCGGTCATGGTGCTCAGACCTCCGTGCTGAGGAAGACGTTCTTGGTTTCGGTGAAGGCGGCGAGCGCGTCCGGGCCCAGCTCGCGGCCGATTCCGGACTGCTTGTAGCCGCCGAAGGGGGTTCCGTAGCGGACGGCACTGTGCGAGTTGACGGAGAGATTGCCCGCGGCGACGGCGCGCGAGACCCGCAGGGCGCGGCCGACGTCCCGGGTCCAGATCGAGCCGGCGAGGCCGTACTCGGTGGCGTTGGCCAGCCGGACGGCGTCGTCCTCGTCCTCGAAGGGCAGGACGACGGCGACGGGGCCGAAGACCTCCTCGGTGGCGACCGCGGAGTCCGGGGCGGCGTCGGTGAGGACGGTCGGCGGGAACCAGAAACCGGGGCCGTCGGGCGCGCTGCCCCGGATCGCGCCGGCCGTGTCCGGGACGTACGCCCGTACGCGCTCCCGCTGCGGGGCCGAGATCAGCGGGCCCATCTGGGTCTTCTCGTCGGAGGGGTCGCCGACGACGACGGACGCCACGGCGGAGGCGAGCAGTTCGAGGAAGCGGTCGTGGACGTCGCGCTGGACGAGGATCCGGCCGCGGGCGCAGCAGTCCTGTCCCGCGTTGTCGAGGAAGGCCATCGGGGCGGACGCCGCGGCCTGTTCGAGGTCGGAGTCGGCGAAGACGATGTTGGGGCTCTTGCCGCCCAGTTCGAGGGTCACGCGCTTCATCAGGGCGCCGCCCTTCGCCATGATCCGGCGGCCGACCCGGGTGGAGCCGGTGAAGACGATCTTGGCGACGCCGGGGTGTTCGACCAGGGCGTCGCCCGCGACGTCGCCCGCGCCGGGCAGGACCTGGAAGAGGTGTTCGGGAAGTCCCGCCTCCAGGGCGAGTTCGGCCAGTCGCAGCGCGGTGAGCGGTGTGGTCTCGGCGGGTTTGAGGAGGACGGCGTTGCCCGCGGCGAGCGCGGGGGCCGTGCCCCAGGCGGCGATCGGCATGGGGAAGTTCCAGGGGGCGATCACCCCGACCACCCCGAGCGGTTCCAGCAGGGTGATGTCGAGCCCCCCGGCCACCGGGATCTGCCGGCCGGTCAGCCGCTCCACTCCCCCGGCGCTGTAGTCCAGGAGGTCGCGGACATTGCCCGCCTCCCAACGGGCGTTGCCGATGGTGTGCCCCGCCTCGGTGACCTCCAGCCGGGCCAGCTCCTCGGTGTGCGCGTCGACCACGGCCGCGAAGCGGCGCAGCAGCCGGGCGCGGTCGGCGGGGGCCGCGGCGGCCCATCCGCGCTGGGCGGCGGCGGCGCGCCGTACCGCGGTGTCGACCTGGGCGACGGTGGTCGCGGCGATCTCCGCGACGGTCTCCCCGGTGGCGGGGTTGAGTACCTGGTGCACGGCGGGGTGGTGGTGCTGTTCCTGCACGTCGCTCCTCATCGGCGGTCGTTCCTCACAAGCGGTCGTTCCTCACAGGCGGTCGTTCCTCACAGGCGTTCGAAGGAGCGGCGGAGCTCCCAGTCGGTCACGGCGGCGTTGAAGGCGTCCACCTCGACGCGCGCCATGTTGGCGTAGTGCGCCACCACTTCCTCGCCGAAGGCGGCGCGCGCGATGGGGCTGTTCTCCCAGAGGGCGGCGGCTTCCGCGAGGGTGGTCGGGACCTGGGGGTACTCGGCCGAGTAGGCGTTTCCGGGGCAGGCCTCGGGGAGTTCGAGTTCGTTCTCGATGCCGTGGATGCCCGCCGCGACGAGTCCGGCGACGGCGAGGTGCGGGTTGACGTCGCCGCCGGGCAGCCGGTTCTCGAAGCGCAGCGAGCGGCCGTGGCCGACCACCCGCAGTGAACAGGTGCGGTTGTCGTATCCCCAGGCGACAGCGGTGGGGGCGAACGAGCCGGGCTGGAAGCGTTTGTACGCGTTGACCGTGGGCGCGTACAGGAGGGAGAAGTCGCGCAGCGCGGCGAGCTGCCCGGCCAGGAAGTGGCGCATCAGGGGGGACATGCCTCCGGGTCCGTCCCCGGCCATGGCGTTGGTGCCGTCCGCGTCCTGGAGCGAGAGGTGGATGTGGCAGGAGTTGCCCTCGCGTTCGTTGAACTTCGCCATGAAGGTGAGGGAGACGCCCTCCTGGGAGGCGATCTCCTTGGCGCCGGTCTTGTAGATGGCGTGCTGGTCGCAGGTGACGAGGGCCTCGTCGTACTTGAAGGCGATCTCGTGCTGGCCGGGGTTGCACTCGCCCTTGGCGGACTCCACGGTGAGTCCGGCGGCGGCCATCTCGTTGCGGATCCGGCGCAGCAGGGGCTCGACGCGGCCGGTGCCGAGGACGGAGTAGTCGACGTTGTACTGGTTGGCGGGGGTCAGGCCGCGGTAGCCGCTGTCCCATGCCTCTTCGAAGGTGTCCTTGAAGACGATGAACTCCAGCTCCGTACCGACGTGCGCGGTGTAGCCGTGCCCGGCGAGGCGCTCCAGCTGGCGGCGGAGGATCTGGCGGGGCGCGGCGACTACGGGTGAGCCGTCGTGCCAGGCGAGGTCGGCGACGAGCATCGCCGTGCCCTCGTTCCAGGGGACGCGGCGCAGCGTGGTGAGGTCGGGGCGCATGGCGAAGTCGCCGTAACCGTGCTCCCAGGAGGACATCGCGTATCCGTCGACGGTGTTCATGTCCGTGTCGACGGCGAGGAGGTAGTTGCAGCCCTCGGTGCCGTGCTCCAGGACGTCGTCGAGGAAGAAGGGCGCGGCGAACCGCTTGCCCTGGAGCCGGCCCTGCATGTCGGGGAAGGCCAGGACAACTGTGTCGATCTCACCGTTCGCGACGAGTACGCGGAGTTCCTCGACGGAGAGCGGGGGTGTGCGGTCTGCCACGGGATTGCTCCTCCTTCGGTCAGCCGGAAGCCATAAGGTATTCCTGAAGACCTTTGGTTGGGAAGGGGAAACGGCGACGTGGCGAGGATGAACGAGCCGATGGACCCGCCGGACGCGGACCCGCTCGCTCCGGTGCTGCGGCCGGTGCGGGCCGGGAACGGATTCGAGGAGGCGCTGGAGCAGATCCTCCAGGTCGTCAGACTGGGGCTGGTCGCGGCCGGGGAGCGGCTGCCCGCCGAGCGGGAGCTGGCGGAGCGGCTGGGGATCAGCCGGGTCACGCTCCGCGAGGTGCTCAAGGTCCTCCAGGACCAGGGGCTGCTGGAGAGCCGGCGCGGCCGGTACGGCGGGACCTTCGTACGTCCCCGCCCCGACGCCCCGGTGGCGGGCGCCGAGGAGGAGCTGCGGCGGCGGGTGGCGGGGACGGACATCGAGGACGTGCTGCGCTTCCGCGAGGTGCTGGAGACCGGCGCGGCGGAGCTGTGCGCGGCGCACGGGCCGGCCTTCAGCACCTCGCAGGCGGAGCGGCTCCGTTCGGCGCTGGCCGCGACGCACGAGGCGCCGCTGGCGGAGTACCGCAGGCTGGACACGCTGCTCCATCTCACGCTCGCCGAGCTGGCCGGGTCCGCGACGCTGACCGCGCAGTACGCGGCGGTGCGGGCGGGGGTGAACGATCTGCTGGACTGCATCCCGCTGCTGGTACGGAACTTGGAGCACTCGCAGCGGCAGCACACGGCGCTGGTCGGGGCGGTGCTCGACGGGGACGTGGACGCGGCGCGCGAGATCGCGCGCGAGCACTGCGGCGGTACGGCGGCGCTGCTGCGGGGCTTCCTGGCCTGAGCGCCGCCCGGCCCGCCGTGACGCCGATCCGTAACAGCCGTTTAACGCACGGGTCTTGCGCGCGGCCGTCCCGGCGGCAATGGTATGGCCCCACACCAATACCCCGAGGCAGGAGCGGATCATGTCCGAAGGCACGGACTCGCGCACCCCACCGGCCGCCGTGGCGGACGGCACCGCTCCCCCGGAGGCCGACTACCTCCAGCGGCGCGCCCTGCGCCGCGGCAGCGCGGGCTGGCTGCTGCTCACCGGTCTGGGCGTCGCCTACGTCGTCTCCGGGGACTTCTCGGGGTGGAACATCGGCCTCTCCGAGGGCGGTTTCGGCGGGCTGGCCATCGCCACCCTGCTCATGGGCGCGATGTACGCCTGTCTGGTCTTCTCGCTCGCGGAGCTGTCCGCCATCCTGCCCACGGCGGGCGGCGGTTACGGCTTCGCCCGGCGCGCACTCGGCACGTGGGGCGGGTTTCTCACCGGCACGGCCATCCTCATCGAGTACATCCTGGCGCCGGCCGCGATCTCCATCTTCATCGGCGAGTATGTCGAGTCCCTCCGTCTCTTCGGTCTGACGGCCGGCTGGCCGGTCTATCTGGCCTGCTTCGTGATCTTCATCGGGATCCATCTCTGGGGCGTCGGCGAGGCGCTGCGCTTCAGCCTCGTGGTGACCGCCGTCGCCGTGGCGGCGCTGCTGATCTTCGCGGTGGGCGCGTTCACCGAGTTCGACGCGGGTGGGCTCAACGACATCCCGGCCGACCCGGACGCGTTCGGGTCCAGCTCCTGGCTCCCGTACGGGGTGCTGGGCATCTGGGCGGCCTTCCCCTTCGGCATGTGGTTCTTCCTGGGCGTCGAGGGGGTGCCGCTCGCCGCCGAGGAGGCCAAGGACCCGGTGCGTTCGATGCCCAGGGCGCTGTCGATCTCCATGGGTGTGCTCGTACTGCTCGCCCTGCTCACCTTCTTCGCCGCGACGGGTGCCCGCGGCTCGGCGGCCATCCAGGAGGCGGGCAATCCGCTGGTGGTCGCGCTGCAGGGGGACGGCGAGCCGACCCCGCTCGGCCGGTTCGTGAACTACGCGGGTCTCGCCGGGCTCGTGGCCTCCTTCTTCTCGCTCATCTACGCCGGGTCCCGGCAGCTCTTCGCGCTCTCCCGGGCCGGATACCTGCCGCGATTCCTCTCCCTGACGAGCCGCCGCAAAGCCCCCTATCTGGGTCTCGTCATCCCCGGCGCCATCGGCTTCGCGCTCGCCGCGGGCACCGGCGACGGCGGGCGGATGCTCAACGTGGCGGTGTTCGGCGCCACCATCTCGTACGCGCTGATGGCCCTCTCGCACCTGGTGCTGCGCCGCCGGGAGCCCGGCCTGCCCCGTCCGTACCGGACCCCCGGTGGCATGCTGACCTCGGGGGTCGCCTTCGTGCTCGCGCTGTCCGCGCTGGTCGCGACGTTCCTGGTGGACAGGGATGCCGCGTTCATCGCGCTCGGCGTCTATGTCGTCGCGCTCGCCTACTTCACCTTCTACAGTCGGCACCGGCTGGTCGCGGCCGCGCCCGAGGAGGAGTTCGCGGCCCTCGCCGCCGCCGAGGCCGAACTCGAACGCGGCTGACGGCACTCCGCCCGTACGCACACAGCCCGTACGCACACAGCCCGCGCCGGAACCACCCGTACGGAGGAACAGTGAAGCCGCTCATCGGCATCAGCACCTATCTGGAGGAGTCCGCCGCGTGGGGCGTGTGGGAGCTGCCCGCGGCGCTGCTGCCGGCCGGCTATCACCGGCTCGTCCAGCGTGCCGGCGGCACGGCCGTGCTGCTCCCGCCGGACGACCCGGACACGGCGGCCGCCGTGGTGGCCCGGCTGGACGGGGTGGTGATCGCGGGCGGCCCCGATGTACGGCCCGCGCGGTACGGGGCGGGGCTCGACCCCCGCACCGGACCGCCCGCCCTGGAGCGGGACGCCTGGGAGCTCGCCCTGATCGGGGCGGCGCTGGCCTCCGGCACCCCGCTGCTGGGGATCTGCCGGGGCATGCAGCTCCTCAACGTGGCGCTGGGCGGAACGCTCGTCCAGCACGTGGACGGGCACACCTCCCCCGCCGTCGGCTCCTTCGGCACCCATCCGGTGAAACCGCTGCCCGGCACCCGCTACGCCGGTCTGGTGCCGGAGGAGTCCGCCGTACCGACGTACCACCACCAGACGGTGGACCGGCTCGGCGCGGGGCTGACCGCCTCGGCGTTCGCCGCCGACGGGACCGTCGAGGCCGTGGAGCTGCCGGATCCCCGTCCGGTGCTCGGGGTGCAGTGGCATCCCGAGATGGGCGAGGACACCCGCGTGATGTCCTGGCTGGTCCGGGCCGCCTCGGAGGCTGCTGGCTGACCTTCGGCCGGGCGGACGGAGCTCGCCCGGCACGCTCTCAACCGGTGGACGGGGGCGGAGCGGCGCCGCGCGTCAGTGACAGCAGGTCCCGCGCGGGGCCGGCCGGGCGGGTACCGGCCGGCCAGACCGCCCGCAGGTCGCGGCGGAGCCGTACGCCCGCCACCGGCACCCGGACCAGCCTGCGCGCGGCCAGCTCCTCGCCGACCGCGAGCTCGCTCAGCACGCACGGGCCCTCACCGCTGACCGCGGCGGCCTTCAGCGCGGTGGTGGAGGCCAGCTCCAGCAGCGGCCTGGCGGGCCCGCCGTAGGCGCTCAGCCCGGCGTCCAGCACCTGGCGGGTGCCGGAGCCCGGCTCCCGCAGGATCAGCGGTGTCCCGGCCAGCTCGGCCGGGGCGAGCGGGGCGCGGCGGCGGGCCCACGGGTGCCCCGGCGCCGTGACCACCAGCAGCCGGTCGTGGCCGATGACCGCGGAGTCCAGCCCGTCGGGGGCGGCCAGGCCCTCCACGAAGCCGAGGTCCGCCTCATGGCTCAGCAGCCGCGCCGCGACCGCGACGGAGTTGCCCGCGTGCAGCGAGACGGCGGTGTCGGGACGCGCCCGGCGCAGCGCTATCAGCCAGCGCGGCAGCAGATACTCGGCGATCGTCATGCTGGCGGCGACGCGCAGCCGGGAGTCCCGGCGGCCGCGCAGCGCCTGCGCGCCCGCATCGAACGCCTCGGCCGCCTCCACCACCCGCCGGGCCCAGTCGGTGACCAGGGTGCCCGCGTCGGTCAGCCGGGAGCCGCGCGGCGAGCGCTCCACCAGCGCCACCCCGAGCTGCCGCTCCATCGCCCGGATCCGGCTGCTCGCGGCGGGCTGGCTGATCCCGGTCTCGCGCGCGGCCCGGCCGAGGCTGCCCAGCCGGGCGACGGCGAGGAGCAGCTCCAGCGCGCCGAGGTCGGGCACCCGGTGCGAGAGCGGCGCCGCGAGCGGGTCCTCGGACATCACCCCAGACATAAACCCAGCTTATGACCTCATAGGAAGAGCGGGGCTGGTGGGGGCCGGGGCCCGGCGGGACGCTGAGCCCATGGCCGTCCTCGCACCCCCCGCCCGTCCCGATCGTCCCGACCGTTCCGTTGACGGGTTCTCGCCCGGCGCCCGGCTCCCCGCGCTGCGCCATCTCGGGCCCAACTGGTACGCGGCGGTCATGGGCACGGCGATCGTCCCGGCCGCGGGCGCCGCCCTTCCGCTGGAGGTGCCGGTGCTCCGGGCGGCCTGGGTCGCGGTGTGGGCGCTGTCGGTGATCGCGCTCGTCGCCGTGCTGACCGCCCGCGCAGGGCACTGGCTGCACCACCGCGACCAGGCCCGCGCCCATCTCCTCGATCCGGCCGTGGCGCCGTTCCACGGCTGTCTCGCGATGGCGCTGCTGGCCGTCGGCGGCGGGACGCTCACCGTGGGCCGCGACGTGCTGGGCGAGCGGGCGGCCCTCGCCGTGGACGCGGTGCTGTTCGGCGCGGGGACGCTGCTGGGCCTCGTGATCGCGGTCGGGATCCCGTACCTGATGGTCGTACGCCACCGGCCGGCCGCCGCGGACGCGTCGCCGGTGTGGCTGCTGCCGGTGGTCACCCCGATGGTCTCGGCGGCGGTCGGCCCGTCGCTGGTGCCGTACCTCCCGGCTGGCCAGGGGCGCACGGCGCTGCTCCTCGGCTGTTACGCGCTGTTCGGGCTGAGCCTGCTGGCCACGCTGATGATGCTGCCGCTGGTCTTCGCGCGGCTGGTGACGCACGGCCCGCTGCCGCTCGTGCTGACCCCGGCGCTCTGCCTGGTGCTGGGCCCGCTGGGCCAGTCGACCACCGCCGTGGGCCGGCTCGCCGATGTGGCGCCCTCGGCGGTCGGCGCCCCGTACGCGGGCGCGCTCGCCGCGTTCGCCGTCGTGTACGGGGTGCCCGTGATGGGGTTCGCGCTGCTGTGGCTGGCGCTCGCGGCGGCGCTGGTGGTGCGGGGGGCCCGGCGCGGGATGCGGTTCTCGATGACGTGGTGGGCCTTCACCTTCCCGGTCGGGACGTGTGTCACGGGCGCGGCGGGGCTGGCGCGGCACACCGGGCTCGCGGCGTTCTCGTGGCTGGCGGTGGGGCTGTTCGCGCTGCTGGTGACGGCCTGGGCGGTCGCCGGGTGGGGCACGGTGCGCGGGCTGCTGGCCGGAACGCTGCCGGGGGCGCCCCGGGTACCCGGGGCGGAGGCCGCGCACGCCGCGTGAGGGGCCGTGACGGGCCCGTGACGGTCCCGCGAGGGTGGTGGCCCCGGGTCAGGACGGTCAGGGCGGGTGGCCCCCGGGTCAGCGCCGGTCGAAGGTCGCGTCGACGTCCTCCGCGACGGCGACGACCAGGATGCGGGTGCCGGGCTCGGTGGCGCGCCAGCGGTGCCGTACGCCACCGGAGAGGTACAGCGTGTCACCGCGCTCCAGCCGGTAGGCCCGGCCCTCCGCCTCCACCTCGGCGGCGCCGTCGGCGATGTACATGACCTCGTCGTTGCGGTGCTGGTACTCCCGGCCCGTGTCCTGCTCGCCGGTGAACTCCTTGGCGTTGAGCTGGTGCCCGCCACGGACCACGCGCCGTACGCCGGGCCCGGGAGCCGCCCGTACGACATCGACCGTACGGGCGGAGTCGGCGGCGGCGTGGAGCTGTGCGGGGGTGGTCTCCAGGGCGTCCGCGACCCGGTCGAGCGAGCGGGTGCTCGGCCTGGCCCGTTCGTTCTCGATCTGGCTGAGGAAGGGCACGGACAGCCCGCTGCGGGCCGCGACCGCCGCCAGGGTCAGGCCGAGGGACCTGCGCCGCCTGCGGACGGCCGCGCCCACCCTGAGCGCTTCCTTGTCGTCCATGACTGGCTCCCTCCCGACCGGATCGTCATCCTCTCAGAGTTGACGGCCCTACAAGAGCTGTCCTCCATGATGCGCGCGGCAGGGACGGAACGGAAACGCCGGAAGGGCGGGTATCGCGCGGCGCGACACCCACCCTTCCGGGGCAACCTCGGTGATGACTTCCGGCTACACCGGGGCCATCTTGTCCGCGATGCCCGGATTCTGGCCCATCCAGGTCTTCACGGCTTCCTCCTCGTGGCCCGAACCGGCCTTCTGGATCTCGTTCTCCAGACCGGAGAGCTGCTCGTCGCTCAGCTTGAAGTCCTTGAACCACTTCGTGAGCTGCGGATAGTTCCCGGTGAAGCTCTTGTGCGCCACCGTGGTGAGCCGGTCACCGTCGCCGAACCCCTTCTTCGGGTCCTTGAGCTTGGTCAGCCCGTACTCCTTGTAGGCCCAGTGGGGGCTCCACAGGGTGACGGCGATCGGCTCCTTCTTGGCGTACGCGCGCTTCAGCTCGGCGAGCATGCCGGGCGTCGAGCTGTCGACGACCTTGTACTCCTTGTCGAGCCCGTACTGCGGCAGAACCGTCTTCTTGAGGTCGTTCATCATCTCGGCGCCGGGCTCGATCCCGACGATCTTGCCCTTGAACTGGTCGCCGCGGCCCTTCAGGTCGTCCAGGGTCTCGACGCCCTTGACGTACGAGGGGACGGCGACCTCCCGGCTCGTGGGCCCGTACCAGGATCCGAGCTGGGTGAGGTCGTTCTTGTACTTGTCCCAGTACCGCTTCTGCGCGTTCGGCAGCCAGCCGTCGAACTGGACGTCGATCTGCCCCCGGGACATCGCCTCGTACATGGGGCCGAGTTCGAACTGCTTCAGGTTGATCTTGTAGCCGCGCTCCTCCAGGACCGCCTTCCACAGATACGTGGAGGCGATGCTCTCCTCCCAGGGGAACCATGCGACGTTGACGGGGCGCTCGGTCTCGCCCGTGCCGGCGGCCGCCTTGGCCGCCGTGCCGGACGTGCCCGCCTTGTCGACGGGGGTCCACTGGTCGGCGACGCCCGGGTTGGCGTCGAGCCAGGTCCGTACGGCCTCCTGCTCCTTGCCCTGGCCGGCCTTCTGGATCTCGGCCTCCAGGCTGGTGAGCTGCTTCTCGTCCATCTTGAAGTTTTTCAGCCAGGCGCCCACCTCCGGGTTCTCCTCGGAGAAGCCCTTGCGCGCCAGGGTGTGCACGCCGTCGCTCTCCGCGCCGAACGCCTTCTTCGGGTCGGCCAGCTTGGTGAGGTCGTACGTGTCGTACGCCCAGTGCGGCGACCACAGCACCACGACGACGGGTTCCTTCTTGGCGTACGCGCGCTTCAGCTCGGCGAGCATGCCGGAGGTGGAACCGTCGACGAGCTTGTACTCCTTGTCGAGGCCGTACGCCTTGAGGACCTTGTCCTTGAGGAGCCCCATCTCGCCCGCGCTGGGCTCGATGCCGATGATGCGGCCCTTGAAGGTGGAGCTCTTCCCCTTGAGGTCGGCCAGGGAGTTGACGCCCTTCACGTACGAGGGCACGGAGAGCTCCAGGGAGGTCTTCTCGTACCAGGCCCCCATGTCCTCCAGGTCGTCCTTGTACTTGGACCAGTAGGAGGCGTGGGTGACCGGCAGCCAGGAGTCGGTCTGGATGTCGATCTGGCCGTTGGCCTGGCCGGTGTAGAGCGAGCCCGCCTCGTACTGCCGGGCGTCGACCTCGAAGCCGCGCCGTTCCAGCAGTTCCTTCCAGAGGAAGGTGGAGGCGATGCCCTCGTCCCAGGGGATGTACCCCATGCTGATCTTCTTGCCCTGGCCCACGTCGCTCGCGTCGTTCGAGGTGGACGACGAGGAGGAACCGCCGAAGAGGCCGATGCCGCCCGCGGCGAGCGCGAGGGCGAGCACACCGGCGATGGCGACGACGGGCTGCGGACGGTGCTGCCAGATCTTCAGGCCGCCGCTCGCCTCCTTGGCCTTGGCCAGGATGCGGCGGCCGACCGGGGAGACCTGGAGGCTGAGCGCGCCGGTGATCCGGTCCAGGTAGACGGCGAGGATCACGACGGAGAGACCGGCCTCGAAGCCGAGGCCCACGTCGATGTTGCCGAGCGCGCGGTAGACGGCGCCACCGAGCCCGCCACCGCCGACCATGCCGGCGATGACCACCATGGACAGGCCCAGCATGATGACCTGGTTGATGCCCGCCATGATCGTCTGGAGGGCCAGCGGCAGCTGGACCCGCAGCAGGGTGTTCCGGGGGGTGGTGCCGAACGCCTCGGCGGCCTCGACCAGTTCCCCGTCGACCTGCCGGATGCCCAGCTCGGTCATCCGGACGCCGGGCGGCAGGGCGAAGATGATCGTGGCGATGATGCCGGGCACCGCGCCGATGCCGAAGAAGACCACACCGGGGATCAGGTAGACCATGGCGGGCATGGTCTGCATCAGGTCGAGCACCGGCCGGATCAGCGAGCTGACCGTCTTGGAGCGGGCCGCCCAGATGCCGAGCGGCATCGCGATGGCCAGCACCACGATGGTCGCGACCAGCACCAGCGAGAGCGTCTCCATCGCCTCGCTCCACAGCTCCATCGAGTCGATGAGCGCGAAGCCGACGAAGGCGAGGACACCCGCGCTGAGGCTCCGCAGCCACCAGGCGAGTACGGCGAGGATCCCCGCGAGGAGCAGCGGCTCCGGCGCGGAGAGCACGGCGTTGATGGCGTCGTACAGGTGCGAGACGACCCAGCCGATCGCGTCGAACAGCCAGGAGAAGTGGTTCTGGAGGAAGTCGACAGCGTTGTCGACCCAGTCACCGAGAGGCAGCCTAGGCACCGGCGACCGCCTTGTCCGTGCCGGTGCCCTTGGCGGCCGCTCCCGCGGCGGCCGCGGACGCCTCGGTCCGGGCGACCGGGACGGCGGCGTCGGCGGGCGTCATCGGCTCGCCGAGGACGGCGAGCAGCCGCGCGCGCGGGACGACCCCGACGAGATCGCCCTCGTCGTTCACGACGGCGACGGCGACCCCGCTGGTGGAGCAGGGCGTGAACAGCTCGATGATCGGGGTGGACTCGGTGACCGTGGCGGGCGCCGCGTCGAAGACGTCCTGCGCGGTACGGAGTTCCTTGCCGCTGTCCGTGACGGTGCCGAAGGCGGTCTCCGGGTCGGCCATGATGGCGCCCGCGGTGAGCACCCGGGAGCGGTCGACGTCCTGGGTGAAGGAGGCGACGTAGTCGTTGGCCGGGGTGACGAGGATGTCCTCGGCGCTGCCGAGCTGGACGATCTCCCCGTCGCGCATGACCGCGATCCGGTCACCGAGGCGCATGGCCTCGTTGAGGTCGTGGGTGATGAACACGATGGTCTTCTTGAGCCGTTTCTGGAGTTCGAGGAGCTGGTCCTGCATATCGCGGCGGATCAGCGGGTCGAGCGCGCTGAAGGACTCGTCCATCAGCAGCAGATCGGCGTCGGTGGCGAGTGCGCGGGCGAGCCCGACGCGCTGCTGCATACCGCCCGACAGCTCGTCCGGCCAGGACTTCTCCCAGCCGCCCAGACCGGTCAGCTCCAGGGCCTCCGCCGCGCGCTTCTCGCGCTCGGCGCGGGGCACGCCCTGCACTTCGAGTCCGTATCCGGCGTTCTCCAGCACGCTGCGGTGCGGGAAGAGCGCGAAGTGCTGGAAGACCATGCTGATCTTGGTGGAACGGACATGACGCAGCTCGGCGGGGGGCAGGGCGGTCAGGTCCTGGCCGTCGAAGAGGACCTGGCCCGAGGTGGGCTCCAGGAGCCCGTTGAGCATGCGCAGCAGCGTGGACTTGCCGGATCCCGAGAGGCCCATCACCACGAAGATCTGGCCGGGCTCGACCGAGAACGAGGCGTCGATCACCGCTGCGGTCGTGCCGTCGGCGCGCAGTTCGTCACGGTCCGTACCGTTCTTGAGCTTCGTCACGGCTTCGTCCGGTCGTCTGCCGAATACCTTGTACAGGTGATCGGCTTGCAGCCTGCTCACATACACCTCACGGGTTGAACGGAAAAACGGCCCGTCACCCCCGCGGGCGGGCCGTGGAGCGGGCGGATTCGGTCCGCCCACCGGGGACGATGCGTGAAATCGCCGTCCAGCTGGCTCCGTGATCGCGCCTGCCCGTCCTTACACAGGGCAAACAATTAAGTGACCCAGGTCACATGCGATCGCGGCACATCGGCGCGAAAACCCCTTTCCCGTACGGCCGTCCGACGGCGGCGAGGGGCCGCACCGGGTGACGGACCCCGCTGTCAGTGCGCTGGGGCATCATCGGGATGTGACCCGACGCCTGATGCTCCTCGACACCGCCTCCCTCTACTTCCGCGCCTACTTCGGGGTCCCCGACTCCGTGCGGGCCCCGGACGGCACGCCGGTCAACGCGGTGCGCGGCCTGCTCGACTTCATCGCCCGGCTGGTCCAGGACCACCACCCGGACTCGCTGGTCGCCTGCATGGACGCGGACTGGCGGCCCGCCTGGCGGGTGGAGCTGATCCCGTCGTACAAGGCGCACCGGGTGGCCCAGGAGCGGCCGGAGGGGCCCGACGAGGAGGAGACCCCGGACACACTGGCCCCGCAGGTCCCGGTGATCGAGGCGGTCCTCGACGCGCTGGGCATCGCGCGGGTCGGCGTCGCGGGGTACGAGGCGGACGACGTGATCGGCACGCTCGCCGGGCGCGCCACGGGCCCGGTCGACATCGTCACGGGCGACCGGGACCTCTTCCAGCTCATCGACGACGCCCGGGGCGTGCGGGTGCTGTACCCGGTCAAGGGCGTGGGGACGCTCCAGCTCATGGACGAGGCGGCGCTGCGCGAGCGGTACGGGGTGGACGGCGCCGGATATGTCGATCTGGCGCTGCTGCGCGGCGACCCGAGCGACGGGCTGCCCGGGGTGCCGGGGATCGGCGAGAAGACCGCCGCCAAGCTGCTGGACGCCTACGGCGACCTCGCCGGGATCATGGCGGCGGTCGACGACCCGGGCTCCCGGCTCACCCCGTCGCAGCGCAAGCGGCTGGACGGGGCCCGGGAGTATGTGGCGGTGGCGCCCACGGTGGTCCGGGTCGCCGGCGACGTCCCGCTGCCCGAATTCGACCCCGTGCTGCCCGCCGGGCCCCGCGATCCGGCCATGGTCGACGCGCTGGGCGCGCGATGGGGTCTCGGCGGAGCGCTCCAGCGTCTGCTCGCCACACTTCCCCAGTGAGTGCTAGCTTACTTAGGTAAGCCTAAGCGTCGTGGAGTCGAGGGAGACCGCCGTGCCAGAACAGCCGGCCCGCCAAGCACCGAAGGTCCATGAGGGAGAGGTCCTGCGCACCGAATGGATCACCCCGCACATGGTGCGGGTCGTCCTCGGGGGCGAGGGGCTGGCCGCGGTGCGGGCCGGGGAGTTCACGGACCACTACGTCAAGGTGCTCTTCACCCCGGAGGGCGTGACGTACCCGGAGCCGTTCGACATGGACCGGATCCGGGCGGAGTTCCCGCGTGACCAGTGGCCCGCGAACCGTACGTACACCGTGCGCGCCTGGGACCCGGCGGCCCTCGAACTGACCATCGACTTCGTGGTCCACGGTGACGAGGGCCTGGCCGGCCCGTGGGCGGCGCGGGCGAAGCCCGGCGAGACCGTACGGCTGCTGGGCCCCGGCGGTCTCTACGCGCCGGACCCGGCCGCCGACTGGCATCTGCTGGTCGGGGACGAGAGCGCGCTGCCGGCGATCGCCGCGTCGCTGGAGCGGGCGCCGGCCGGGGCGGTCGTGCACGCGTTCGTGGAGATCTCGGGCCCCGAGGAGGAGCAGAAGATCACGACGCCGGACGGGGTCGGGATCACCTGGCTGCACCGCGGCTCCCGCCCGGTGGGCGAGGCGCTGACCGCGGCCGTGCGCGCGCTCGACTTCCCGCCCGGCGACGTCCTGGCCTTCGTCCACGGCGAGGCCGGTTTCGTGAAGGAGCTGCGCCGTCACCTCCGGCTGGAGCGCGGCATACCGCGCGAGCGGCTCTCGATCTCCGGGTACTGGCGGCTCGGCCAGACCGACGAGGCGTGGCGCGCCGTCAAGCGCGAGTGGAACCAGCAGGTGGAGAAGGAGCAGGAGCAGGCCCCGGGGCAGCGCCCCGCGGCCTGACCCCGTCCGCCCGTACCGGAAGCCCCGCCCGGCTCAGAGCCGTACCGGAAGCCCGGCCCGTACCGGAAACAGCTCTCAGACGGACTTCTGGTACGCGCGGAAGGTGCGGGTCGAGAGCCAGACCGCCCCGGCGGCCAGCACCAGCAGAGCGCCTCCCCGGCTGAGCACATCGCCCCAGTCGGGGTCGGCCGACAGCGCGGAACGTCCCGCGACCATCGCCCAGTTGACCGGGTTGAAGTCCGCGATCCGCGCCATCCAGGACGGCATCTGCGCCGGGGCCATGAACGCCGAGGAGAGGAACGTCAGCGGCAGCAGCAGGAAGGTGTTGATGCCGATGATCGACTCGCGCTCCCGCACCAGCATGCCCAGGGCGTTGGAGAGCGCCCCGAAGACCGTGCCCAGCAGGATCGAGGCGCCGACCAGGATGACCAGTCCCGTGGCGCCGCCCGGGTAGGCGGCCCCGGCGAGCAGCCCGAGCAGCACGATGATCGCCGACTGGATGGCCGTACTGATGCCGTTCTGCACGACGTTGGCGTTCATCAGGGCGCTGCGGCTGACCGGGGTGGTCAGGAAACGGTTGAGCGTGCCGCGCTCGATCTCCTCCAGCGTGCCCATCCCGGCCCACATGCTGGAGCCGAGCGCGCTCATCACCACGATGCCGGGGATGAGGTAGTCGAGGTACGACGTGGTGCCGAAGCCGCCCAGTTCGACGACCTTCTTGAAGAGGTTGCCGAAGAGGAACAGCCAGATCACCGGCTGGATCAGGGAGATCAGCAGAAAGACCGGCTGCCGCAGGATCGCGATGAGCTGGCGCTGCGTCATGTACCAGGTGTGGCTGAGGACCTCGGTGCTCATCGGGCGCCTCCGGCGGCCTGGGCGGCGGCCAGGACGGGCGCGTCCGCGGCGGCGTCGGCCTCCGCGAAGCGGCGTCCCGCGTACCGCAGGTAGACGTCGTCCAGGGAGGGCCGGGCCACCGTCGCGGCGGCCACGGCCGCCCCGGCACGCTCCAGCGCGGCGAGCAGCACGGGAACCGCGGCGGCGCCGTCGTCGGCGCGGACGCTGACGCGGCGTCCCTCCACCACCGTGTCGTGCACCCCGGGCAGCGCGGCGAGAGCGGCGGCGAGCACCACCCGGTCGCCGTCGTCGCGCAGTTCGAGATGGACGGCGTCGCCGCGCAGTTCGCCCTTGAGCCGGTCGGGGGTGCCCTCGACGACGACCCGGCCCCGGTCGACGATCGCGATGCGCTCGGCGAGCCGGTCGGCCTCCTCCAGGTAGTGCGTGGTGAGCAGGATGGTCAGCCCCTCGTCCCCGGCGAGCCGGCCGATCTCCTCCCACATGGCCGTACGGGCCTCCGGGTCGAGCCCGGTCGTCGGCTCGTCGAGGAAGAGCACCTCGGGCCGGTGGACCAGCCCGAGCGCCACGTCGAGGCGCCGCAGCATGCCGCCCGAGTACCCCCTGACCGGCCGCTTCGCGGCGTCGGACAGGGCGAACCGCTCCAGCAGACCGTCGACGCGGCGCGTCAGTTCCGTCCCCCGAAGGCCGTACAGCCGGCCCTGGAGCACAAGGTTCTCCCGGCCGGTGGCGACGGGGTCGGCGCCGGACTTCTGGGCGACGACCCCGATCGCCCGGCGCACCCGGTCGGGATGGCGCAGCACATCGTGTCCGGCGACGGTGGCGGTGCCGCTGTCGGGGCGGGCGAGGGTGGTGAGGATCTTGACGGTGGTGGACTTGCCGGCGCCGTTGGGGCCGAGCAGGCCGAGGACCGTTCCCGCCTCGACGGTGATGCCCATTCCGTTCAGGGCGGTGACCCCGCCGGGATAGGTCTTGATCAGATCGTGCGCCCGGACGGCGGGCGCGCCGGTACGGGTGACACCGGGACTACCGGTACTCATGGCAGAGCTCTCCTGTGGTGGTCGGGCCTCTCGGGGCTCGCGGGCCTACCAAAGGGGTCGGGGCTGCCGAGAGGGCTCGGTCTCCCGAGCCGGGTCCACGCGTGAGCGCCGGGCTATCCTGGGTGTGCCGCACCTCGATCGCCCGGGCGCCTGCACGGCGGTCCGGTCCAGGGTTGGGGACCCTGGCGGGAGCTGCTGCAACAGCGACCGCCGGGGTCGTTCCGGTTCTTGGGTCCCGCGGTCCGGCTTCCGGGACACTGGAGGCTGTGAGGCGGCTGGGCGGCGAGGTGACTCACCGGGGTTCCCGATCCTGTGTCAACGGTTCCGGGGACGCTCCTCCTCCGTGGCGCCCGACGACGCCTTCTCCTCGCCGGCCGCGGTGTCGATGTCGATGTCGATCCGCAGGCCCTCCAGCCTCTTCCACTCCGCCGGCACCTCTCCGGTCGCGCGCAGGGCACGCCACGCGTCGACGCCGGTCAGGGTCCCGTCGGCGATCTCCCGCAGCAGGCCGCGGATCCACCGGGCCTGGGCCTCCACCATGTGCAGCTGATACTCGGTCTCCACGACGAAGAGCCGCGGCAGTTGCTCGTACAGCTTCGTCAGCGCGCCCCGCAGCGCGGCGGCGTGCACGTCGAGCGCCGCCACCCGCTCGTCGAGAAGCGAGACCACCTCGTCGGGGGTGAGCACGCCGATCAGGGAGAGGGCGGTTTCGAAGAGCGGGAACTCACGGGCGGGGACGGCCACGAGGTCGGCCAGCCACTCCAGCATCTCCTCGTGTCCGGCGGGTGTCAGTCCGTACAGCGTGCGCTCGGGGCGGTTGCCCTGCCGCTGGACGTCGGCCACCTCCACGAATCCGTGCTTCTCCAGGTTCTGGACGACGGTGTAGAGCGAGCCGAAATTGATCTTGACGCTGTGTTCCTTGCCGCGCTGCCGCAGGGTCTGCGCGATCTCGTACGGATGCATGGGGCGCTCCGAGAGCAGCGCCATCACGGCGAGCGCCAGCGGATTGCCGAGCTTGCGCCGCTTGGTCGCCATGGTCACCGCCCCTGCCTCACGCACACATACCCGCGCCACCAGGGGCGGCGCCCATACATACGTTCACGAATACTCGGTGGCGAACATATCGCGACCCCGCCCTCCGGTCAACCGAACACGCGACATATCTCGAATATTAGTGGGTAGGGCAACCAATCCGAGTCCACCCGGGCTCCGAATCCATGCTGGAGTCTGTTCGGACACACGCACATGTGCGCACCTGGAGGAAAGCCGCGTGAAAGAAGCCGTACACATCGGCGGCCCCGCTTCGGCGGGGCCCGATCTTCAGGAATTGCTGGGCCACGTGGCCCGGGGCGACCAGGAGGCGTTCTCCCGGGTGTACGACCAGGTCTGCGGCCCCGTACTGGGCCTGGTACGCAGCGTGCTGCGCGATCCGGCCCAGTCGGAGGAGGTGGCGCAGGAGGTCCTGCTGGAGGTCTGGCGGACGGCGACGCGATATAAGCCGTCCCGCGGCAGCGCCATGACCTGGGTGCTGACCCTCGCGCACCGGCGCGCCGTGGACCGGGTGCGCTCGGCGCAGGCGTCGAGCGACCGGGAGCACCGGGCCGCGCTGCTCGACCGTACGCCCGCCTTCGACGAGGTCACCGAGCAGGTGGAGGCCAGTTTCGAACGCGAACAGGTGCGCCGCTGTCTGCGGACTCTCACCGAACTCCAGCGCCAGTCCGTCACACTGGCGTACTACCAGGGCCTGGCCTACCGGGAAGTCGCCGAGCTGCTCTCGGTCCCGCTGGGCACGGTCAAGACCCGATTGCGCGACGGACTCATCCGGCTGCGCGACTGCTTGGGGGTGAACGCATGACCACCGCGGATCTCCACACGCTGACCGGCGCGTACGCGCTGCACGCCCTGGCCCCGGCGGAGCGCGCCGCGTTCGAGCGTCATCTCGTGGCATGTCACGCCTGCTCCCAGGAGGTACGGGAACTCACGGCGACCGCCGCCCGGCTGGGCCGGGCCGTGGCCGTGGCCCCGCCGCCCGCGCTCAAGGAGCTGGTGCTCCGCCGGATCGCGACCGAGCGCCAGGAACCGCCGACGGTGACCCACCATCAGGCCCGCCCCGGCGGCGGCGCCGGCCGCGGCCGGGCCCTCTCCCGCTTCGCCCTGGCCGCGTGCCTCGCCGCCGTGGCGGGACTCGGCGGGGTCGCGCTCTGGCAGAACCAGGAGGCCCGGGACGCACGGCAGGAGGCGCGGGCGGCGCGGCTGCACTCCGAGGAACTGGCCGCCGTGCTCGCGGCCCCGGACGCGAAGGTCGCCACGGGCGGCCTGACGAACGGCGCGACCGGCAGCGTCATCGTCTCCCGCGACGGCAACCGGGCGGCGTTCGTCGCCGTCGGGATGCCGAAGGCGCCCAGCGGCATGGTCTACGAGCTCTGGTACGACGACGGCGGCACGATGCGCGCCGCGGGTCTGCTGGATCCCACGACCGGCTCCGCCTCCGTACTGATGGAGGGCCCGGTGAACGGGGCATCCGGCATGGGCATCACGCTGGAACCGGCCGGCGGCTCCGAGCAGCCCACCTCCACCCCGCTCGCGCTGATGAACTTCCCGGCGCTCTGAGACCCGGCGCGGGCGGGGCCCCGTCACCCGGCCTGCGCCGGGTTCAGCGGTACTTTTTTTCATTCCTTCGGGTGCAGGACCCATCCGCCTTGCTTCCGGTCCCGAAGGGCAGGTGTGGGCGAAGATCGGAAAGTGCCGGAACCAGAGGCCCGTCAGCGGGGCGGTCCGTCGGCGCGCCTGCCGCACCGCGGCCTGGGCGCGCTCAGCGGGCTGATCGCGGGGTTCTCCGCGCTCGCCGTGGCGGAGCTCGCCGCGGCGGCGGTGCGCCCCGAGGCCGGCCCCCTGACGGCGGTGGGCAGCGCGTTCATCGACCGCACTCCCCCATGGCTGAAGGACTTCGCCGTACGGAACTTCGGCACCGACGACAAGCTGGTGCTCCAGCTCGGGATCCTGGTCGTGCTGGCGCTCCTCGCCATGGCGGTCGGTGTGTTCGCGCTGCGGCACCGGCGGGCGGGGGCCGCGGCGGTTCTGGTCTTCGGTGCGATCGGCGCGGTGGCGGCGGTCGGCCGTCCCGGCGGCGGCCCCGTCGACGCCGTGCCCTCGGTGGTGGGGGCGCTGGTGGCCTGCGGGGTGCTGTACCTGCTGGCCGGCAGACTCGCGCTCCGTCCGTCCCGCGCGGCCGGCGGGACGGACGGCACGTTCGACCGGCGCGGTTTCGTGATCACCGCGACGGCGGCGGCGGTGGCCTCGGCCGGGGCGGGCGCCCTCGGTCTCCGGCTGGGCGCCTCCGGGTCGGCTGGCGCCGTGACCTCGCGCAAGGACGTCGTCCTGCCGCCCCCGGCCTCCCCGGCCCGGCCCGTACCGGCGGGGGCCGACCTCGGGATCCGCGGCCTCAGCCCGTTCACGACGCCCAACAAGGACTTCTACCGGGTGGACACGGCGCTGGTGGTGCCGCAGGTGGATGCCAGGAGCTGGCGGCTGCGGATCCACGGCAAGGGGGTCACCCGGCCGCTCACCGTCGGCTTCGACGACCTGCTCAGGCGCGAACTGATCGAGCGGGACATCACGCTGACCTGTGTGTCCAACGAGGTGGGCGGCCCGTACGTGGGCAACGCCCGCTGGATCGGCGTACGCCTGGCCGACCTGCTGCGCGAGGCCGGGGTACGGCCGCCCTCGCAGGGCGGGCCCGCCGACCAGCTCGTGGCCCGCTCGGTGGACGGCATGACCATCGGCTCCCCGGTCGAGACGGTCATGGACGGCCGGGACGCGTTGCTGGCCGTCGGGATGAACGGCGAGCCGCTCCCCTTCGACCACGGCTTCCCGGTCCGGATGGTGGTGCCGGGGCTGTACGGCTACGTATCGGCCTGCAAGTGGCTCCGGGACCTGGAGCTGACCACGTTCGACGCCTACGACGCCTACTGGGTGAAGCGGAGCTGGTCACAACAGGCGCCGGTCAAGACCGAGTCGCGCATCGACACCCCGCGCCCCTTCGCGAGCCCGAAGCCCGGCACGGTCCCGGTCGCCGGGGTCGCCTGGGCCCAGCACCGGGGCATCGCCCGGGTGGAGGTACGGGTCGACGGCGGCCCCTGGCACCCGGCGCGGCTGGCGGCCCAGGACACCCGGGACACCTGGCGCCAGTGGGTGTGGGAGTGGCCCGCGACCACCGGCAGCCACACCCTTGAGGTCCGCGCCACCGACCAGGACGGCTACACCCAGACGGGCAAGCGCGTCGGCACCGTCCCCGACGGGGCGACGGGCTGGCACTCGGTGGTCGTCTCGGTCACCTGACCGTCCCGGATCCCGTCACCGGGCGATCGCAGAACCCGGCTGCCGGCGCGCCGCCCTCGCCCTCGTCGCCCGGCGGACCTGCCGCGGGCCCGCGCTCCCACGGGAGTACGGGCCCGCGGTGGTCCGGCGTCAGCCGACCGAGCTGTACGCCACCACTCCTCGCCGCACCGCGTCGATCGCCTTGCGGGCGTTCTTCGCGACCGTGCTGTTCTCGTGGGGGGCCGCCGCCGCGATCTGGCCGAGGACGTCGATGACCTGCTTGCACCAGCGTACGAAGTCACCGGCCGGCATCTCCGCCTCGCGCAGCACCTCGTCGAGTCCCTTGCCGGAGGCCCACAGGTGGACCGGCCAGGCGAAGCCCAGGTCCGGCTCACGCTGGCCCACGCCTTCGGTCTGGCTGATCTTCAGGTCCTCCTCCAGTGCGTCGAGCCGGCCCCAGATCCGGACCATCTCGCCCAGCGCGGTCTTCGCGGCGCCCCCGGGGAGCTTCGGCGCCACCGCGTCGTCGGCCTGCCGTGCCTCGAAGACCAGGGCCGAGACACAGGCGGCCAGCTCGGCCGGGGAGAGTCCCTCCCACACCCGGTCCCGCAGGCATTCGCTCGCGAGGAGGTCCAGCTCGCCGTAGAGCCTGGCCAGCCGCTTGCCGTGCTGGGTGACCTCGTTGCCGCGGAGATAGTCGAGCTCGGTCAGAAGCGCGACGATCCGGTCGAAGGTGCGGGCGATGGTGTTCGTCCGCCCCTCGATCCTGCGCTCCAGCTGGCGGGTGTCCCGCTGCAGCCGGTGGTAGCGCTCGGCCCAGCGGGCGTGGTCCTCGCGCTCGTCGCAGCCATGACAGGGGTGGGCGCGCAGCGCCGTGCGGAGCCGGGAGATCTCCCGGTCGTCGGCGGCCGCCGCCCGCTGCTTGCGGTGCCGCTCGGGAACGATGTGCCCGGCCTTCGTGCGCAGCGCGGACGCCAGATCGCGGCGCGACTGCGGTGAGCGCGCGTTGAACGACTTGGGGATCCGCATCCGCTCCAGCGCCTCCACGGCCACCGGGAAGTCCATCGCACCCAGCCGCTTGACCTGCCGCTCGGCGGTGAGGACGAGCGGACGGGGGCCCTCCTGGTAGTCGAAGCCGCGGTGGCCGTTGGCCCGTCCCGCGGGCAGCCCCGGCTCCAGCACGAGCGCGAGGCCGGCGAACTTGCCCGTCGGCACATGGATCACGTCGCCCGGCTTGAGCCGCTCCAGCGAGGAGGCCGCGGCGGCCCTGCGCTGTGCCGCGCCCTGCTTGGCCAGCTCCGTCTCGCGGTCCTTGAGGTCGCGGCGCATCCGCGCGTACTCCTCGAAGTCCCCGAGGTGGCAGGTCATGCCCGCCCGGTACCCGTCGAGGCCCTCCTCGTTGCGCTGGACCTGCCGGGAGATCCCGACGACCGACCGGTCGGCCTGGAACTGGGCGAAGGAGGTCTCCAGCAGCTCACGCGAGCGGTGCCGGCCGAACTGCTGCACGAGGTTGACGGCCATGTTGTACGAGGGGCGGAAGCTGGAGCGCAGCGGATACGTACGGGTCCCGGCGAGCCCGGCGAGCGCGCCCGGGTCCATGCCGCGCTGCCAGAGCACCACGGCGTGGCCCTCGACGTCGATGCCCCGGCGCCCGGCCCGCCCGGTGAGCTGGGTGTACTCGCCGGGGGTGATGTCGGCGTGCTGCTCGCCGTTCCACTTGACGAGCTTCTCCAGGACCACGGACCTGGCCGGCATGTTGATGCCGAGGGCCAGGGTCTCCGTCGCGAAGACCGCCTTGACCAGACCGCGGACGAACAGCTCCTCCACGATCTCCTTGAAGGTGGGCAGCATGCCCGCGTGGTGCGCGGCGATGCCCCGCTCCAGGCCCTCCAGGAACTCGTAGTAGCCGAGGACGTGCAGGTCCTCGCCGGGGATGGCGGCCGTACGCTCCTCGACGATCTCCCGGACCCGGCGGCGCGCCTCGTCGGTGTTGAGCCGCAGGCCGGCGTACAGGCACTGCTGGACGGCGGCCTCGCAGCCGGCCCGGCTGAAGATGAAGGTGATCGCGGGGAGCAGCCCCTCGGCGTCCAGCCGCTCGATGACCTCGGGCCGGCCCGGTGTCCAGATGCGGCTGCGCTGGCGGCGCTCGCGCTCCCGGTCCGCCTCGCGGACCATCTTGCCGCGCCGGCGGTCGCGGGGGTTGTACGTGCGCTGGTTCTCCATCCGGGCCAGCCGGACGAGGTCCGGGCTGACCTCGCGCTTGGCGACGCCCCGGCCGCCGTGGTCGGTCTCCTCCTCGAAGAGGTCGTACATCCGGCGGCCGGCCATCACGTGCTGCCACAGCGGCACGGGCCGCTGCTCGGAGACGATCACTTCGGTGTCGCCCCGGACGGTGTCCAGCCAGTCACCGAACTCCTCGGCGTTGGACACGGTCGCCGAGAGCGAGACCAGGGTGACCGAGGCGGGGAGGTGGATGATCACCTCTTCCCAGACGGCGCCGCGGAACCGGTCGGAGAGGTAGTGGACCTCGTCCATCACCACATAGCCGAGCCCGAGGAGTGCCTGGGAGTTCGCGTAGAGCATGTTGCGCAGGACCTCGGTGGTCATGACGACCACCGGCGCGTCCGCGTTCACGCTGTTGTCACCGGTGAGCAGGCCGACCTTGTCGGCGCCGTACCGCTTCGCGAGGTCGGCGTACTTCTGGTTGGAGAGCGCCTTGATCGGGGTCGTGTAGAAGCATTTGCGGCCCTCGGCCAGGGCGAGGTGCACAGCGAACTCGCCGACGATCGTCTTGCCGGAGCCGGTGGGGGCCGCGACGAGCACGCCCTTCCCGGCTTCCAGGGCCTGGCAGGCTTCGGTCTGGAAGGGGTCCAGACCGAATTCGTACATCTCGCGGAAGGGCGCGAGCGCCGTGGCCCGGTCGGCGGCGCGGATCCGGGCAGCGGCGTAGCGCTCGGCAGGTGAGAGGTCCTCTGTCATCTTGCGGTCGAGCCTACCCGCCACCTCTGACAGTCAGCCCGATCTTTAATCGTCCTTGGGCGGCACCGCCCCGTCGTGGGGCGGCACCGCTCCGTCGGCACCGGTCAGGTGATGTCGTCGTACCCGTTCACCCGGTTGTTCCGGTTGCCGTCCGACTGCTCCGGGAGCGCGCGCCGCGTCGACACGGATTCGATCTCACCGATGTCGGACGGCGTCAGGTCCAGGTCCGACGCCTCGTCGTCGCCGGGTCCGTCCTCCTCGCGCAGCTTCTTGCGGCGGTCGTTGATCAGCGAGATCCCCGTGGCGAAGAAGTACAGCACCCAGATCGGCACGGCCAGGGCGAGCATGCTGAGCGGGTCGGTGCTCGGGGTGGCGACCGCCGCGAAGATCGTGATGCCCAGGATCATGCCGCGCCACCAGCCGAGCATCCGCTTGCCGCTGATCACTCCGCCGAGGTTGAGCATCACGAGGAGGAGTGGCAGTTCGAAGGCGAGGCCGAAGACGACCACCATGCGGGTGATCAGGTCGAGCAGATCGTCGAGCGGGAGCTGGTTGTCCAGGTCGGCGGGCGAGAACTCAAGAAGGACCCTCGCCATGGTGGGCAGCGTCTTGTACGCGAAGAAGCCACCCATCAGGAAGAGCGGGAAGCCCGCGGCGACGAAGCCGAGGGAGTACTTCTTCTCGTTCTTGTGGAGCCCCGGCGCGATGAACGCCCAGAGCTGGTAGAGCCAGACCGGCGAGGAGAGCACGACACCGGCCATCAGGGAGACCTTGAGGGCGAGGGTGAAGGGCGTGATCAGGCCGTTGAGGACGATCCGCGCGCAGGTGCCGTCCTCCCGCTGCGCGAGGTCGGCGAAGCTCGCGGAGCACCCGACGGACTTCAGCACCGGGTTCGTGAAGAACTCGATGATCTCCTTGTAGGAGAAAGCCGCGACGATGGTCACGATGACGATCCCGATGAGCGCCTTGACGAGCCGGTTACGCAGCTCGCGCAGATGCTCGACCAGAGGCATCCGCCCCTCGGGGTCCGTCTCCTTCTTGCGGGCGGACTTCAGCAACCCACGTCCTCATCTCGTGCGGGGGCCGCCCCTCGTGGCAGTGCCCTAGATCCAGACGGCAGGCCCTGGGGCCCAGGTGGTGTCAGCGCTTGGTCGAGTCCGTCGGCTCGTTCACCGGGCGCGCGCTCGTCACGTCGCCGGGGGAAGCCTGGATCGTGCGCGGCACGGTCTGGTCCTGCGGGGCGTCGTTCGGCGGATCGGCCGGGGCGGTCTGCTGTCCCTCGGACTTCATCGCCTTGGCCTCGCTCTTGAGGATGCGGGCCGACTTGCCCAGCGAACGCGCCATGTCGGGAAGCTTCTTCGCGCCGAACAGGAGGACGACGACGACGAGGATGAGAATGATCTCGGGGGCACCGATCTTTCCGAACAGCATAAGTCTTTACCTTCTCACCGAGGCGGCACGGAACGGGCCTGCGTGGATAGGCCGGACTTGTGTCCGACAAGTTGCCCAGCGATCGTAACGCGCGGGGGTGAACACAGAGCAATCCCCGCGCGTACTTCCAGCACGCGGCCCGTGCCTCGCTGCCCGGGCCACGTGGTGCAGCGTACCTCTCCGGAACCGCCCTGAGCAGGGGGCGTGTGGGCGAGGCCCCGTCGCCGGACTCCGCCTACCGCAGTGCGTCACCGGTGGCGGCGAGCCGGGTCGCGGCCCGCTCCAGGTCCTCGGCGGCGAGGTTGATCCGCTCCGTGGTGGCGGCGACCTGGCGGCCGAGCCGCTGGGCTTCGAGGAAGACCCGGACGGCCAGGACGCCGAGGACGGCGATCCCGAGGAACCCCAGGGCGACGGCGATCATGGGCCAGAGCATGTGATCAGACCGTCCCGGGGAGTTCCTGGAGCGTGGAGTGCAGACGCATCGTCCGTACCCCGCCGCCCGTGAGGAGTTCGACGATGCGTTCACCGGCGGGCTTGCGGACCGGGGCCTCGCACTCGGGGCAGACGAAGGAGTAGAACGTGGTGCGCCGGCTGGCCCCGATCGCCAGGCGCAGCGCGCCCGCCGACAGTTCGAAGGCGGCACGGCACTCGGGGCAGGCCGCCCTGAAGAGGACCGGGACCACCGTCGAAAAACCAGACGGCCCAGACATTGCCGACATATTTCCGTTTCTCCTTGTCCTCGCTGTCCCTGTTGACGCCTTCACCGTGTTTGCCGTCGGCCCGGCACTCTCGCCCGTTCGGTCACCGGCCGGGCGGGGCTCAGTCGTGGATGTCGTACGCGGCCAGCGCCTCGGCCGCGGCCCGCCGCGCGCTGTCCGCCAGCTCCGGCGGAGAGACGATCCGCCCGTCACCGCCGAGCCGGAGCGCGAGCCGCCGCAGCGAGGCGGGCACCGGGGTCCGCAGGGTGATGCGCAGTCCGCCGTCGGGCAGTTCCTCCGCGCTGTCGTGCGGGTAGTACTCGGCGACCCACCGGCCGCCGGGGCCCACCTCGACGATCACCTCGGGGTCCTCGGCCGACGGCTGTACGAGCCCCTCGGAGAGGTCCCGCAGCTCCAGCTCGGGCGGCGCGGCCGGGGCGTCGAGCAGCCGGATCTCGGCCACCCGGTCGAGCCGGAACGTACGCCGCGCCTCGGAGAGCCGGCACCAGGCCTCCATGTAGGTGTGGCCCACGGCGAAGAGCCGGATCGGGTCGACCTCGCGCTCCGTCAGCTCGTCACGGGCCGGCGAGTAGTAGCGCAGCCACAGCCGGCGCCGCTCGGAGATGGCCCGGTCGACCTCCGCGAAGACCCCGCCCTCGGACTCGAAGGTCACCGAGAGCCGGGAGCTGGCGCCCGCCGCCTCACCGGCCGCGGCCTCCAGCTTGGCGGTGGCGCGCAGCAGCGCCTGCCGGTCGCCCTCGCGCAGCCCCGGCAGAGTGGCGACCGCACGGGCCGCGACGAGCAGCGCGGTCGCCTCGTCGGCGGCGAGCCGCAGCGGCTCGGCGACATCGTCCGGGTTGTGCCACCAGATGCGGTCGCCGTCGGTGTCGATGTCCAGCAGGTCCCCGCCGCGGAAGCTCGTCCCGCACATGGGCAGGACGTCGAGGTCGGAGATCAGCTCGTCCTCGCTGATCCCGAACGCGCGGGCCACGTCCCCGACATGGGCGCCGGGGCGCTCCCGCAGGTAGGTCACCAGCGAGAGCATCCGCCGGGTCTGGTCGATCGCGTTGGCTGCCACGGTGTGTCCCCCTCAGTCCTTGGCCACGGCGCGCAGCCGGTCCAGGACGTCGGCCCGCAGATCCGCGGGCTCCAGTACGACCACGTCCGGGCCGAACTCCACCAGCCAGGCGTCCAGGCCGTGTCCGTACGGGATCTCCAGCTCGTCCCAGCCGTCGGCCAGCCGCCGGGTGGCCAGTGCCCGGGAGCGCAGCGGGTAGCCGCACCCGGCGCGCAGTCTGATCAGCGCGGAGCGGGTCGCGGTCTCCCCCGCCCAGCTCTCCACGGTCTCGCGGACGGTCACCGCGTCGGGTACGGGCGCGGTGAAGGTGCCGACGCGCGAGCGGACCCGGCCGGTGATCCGGGAGAGCCGGAAGACGCGCTCGGCGCCGCGGTCGCGGTCCCAGCCGGCCAGGTACCAGTGGCCGCGCCAGCACTCCAGCGTCCAGGGCTCGACCTGGCGCTGTTCGGCACGGGCGGCGTTGGCCTTGCGGTAGTCGAAGGAGACGGGGCGCCGGTCGCGGCAGGCGAGCATCAGCGGCTCGAAGGCGGCCTCGTGGACGGGGATACGGGGTTCGAGGGCGCCGTGGTGGGCCTCGTAGCTGTCCTCGGCCTCGGGCATCCCGGCGGCGCGCAGCTTCTGGAGGGCGCCGCTCGCCGCTCCGGCGAGGCGCGCCTGCTGCCAGACCTTGGCGGCGAGCCCGAGGGCCGCGGCCTCCTCGGCGTCGAGGGTGATGGGAGGCAGCCGGTTGCTGTCGCGGCGGGCCAGGTAGCCGGTCTCGCCGTCGAGGTTCTCCACCGTCTCGATGACCAGGCCGAGTTCGCGGAGGTCGTCCTTGTCCCGCTCGAACATCCGGTTGAAGGCGTCGTCGCTGCCTGCTTCCAGGTACGCCTCGATGGAGCCGCGCAGCTCGCGCTTGCTGAGCGGCCGCCGGGTCCCGAGCAGACACAGCGCCAGATTCATCAGCCGCTCGGCCTTGGCAATGGCCATCGACGCCTCGCACCCCTCGTTGATCGTGCCGCCTCCGCCCGCTGACCGTACCGTCCCGGGGTGTCGCGGCAAAGCCGAGGGTCCGTGCCGTACGGCACGGACCCTCGGTGGTACGCCTCGGAACGGACGTCAGACGGAGACGAGGTCGCAGACGAAGATCAGCGTCTCGCCCGGGCCGATGCGGCCACCCGCGCCGCGGTCACCGTACGCGAGGTGCGGCGGGATGGTGAGCTGACGGCGTCCGCCGACCTTCATGCCCTGCACACCCTGGTCCCAGCCGGCGATGACCTGACCGGCACCGAGCGTGAACGGAAGCGGAGCGCCGCGGTTCCAGGAGGAGTCGAACTCCTCACCGGTGGAGAAGGCCACACCGACGTAGTGGACCTGGACGTTGGCGCCCGGCGCCGCGACCGGCCCGTCACCCTCCCAGATGTCCTTGATCTCCAGGTCGGCCGGCGGCTCGCCGCCCGGGAAGTCGATCTCGGGCTTCTCGATGCTCACGTGAAACTGCTCCTCAAAATGATGAACGGTGCAACCGGGACAGTCTTACACCTTCGCGAGGATGTCCACGGCGAAGACCAGGGTGGAGTTCTTCGGGATCCCCTGCTGCTCCTGGTCCCCGAACGCCTCGGCCGGCGGGATGACGATCAGGACCCTGCTGCCCACCTTCTTGCCGACGATGCCCGTCTTGAGGCCCTTCAGCGTGAGCTGCGGCAGCGGGAAGGTCGTGGTGCGACCGGTCTTGTACGTGCTGTCGAACTGCTTGGCGTCCTTCCAGAGGTACGCCGAGTAGTTGAGCACGACGGTGTCGCTGTCCTTGACGGTCTCGCCGTCGCTCTCCAGCACGTATTCGGAGACGAGCTTCTGCGGCGGGTCGGTCCCCTTCGGGATGGTGACCTTCGGCTCCTTGCCGTCGTCGTTGGTGCCGACCTGCGGCAGCGCCTTGTCGTCCTGCGGGACCGCGGTGCCCTTGGCGGAGGCGGGGACCTTGGTGGCCTTCAGGATGTCGACGACGAAGACCAGCGTGGAGTTGGGCTTGATGTCGCCCTGGCCCTGGGCTCCGTAGCCCAGCTCCGGGGGGATCCCCAACTCGACGCGGCTGCCGACCTTCTGGCCTTCGAGGCCCTGGTCCCAGCCCTTGATGACCATGCCGGCGCCGAGGGTCAGGTCGAACGGCTGCTTCCGGTCGAAGCTGTTGTCGAAGGGCTTGGTCGAGTCCCAGCTCTGGCCCAGGTAGTTGACCTGGATCGCGTCGCCCTTCTCGACCTTCGCGCCGTCGCCTTCGCTGAGGACGTCGACCGTGAGCTTCTTCGGCGGGTCCCCCTCCCCCTTGTCGAGGGTCGGCTTCTCCCCGAACTTGGCGCCCTCGCTGACGGCGGGGAGCCCGTTCTTGGACGAGGTGGATTCGGAGCCTCCGTCGCCACCGCAGGCCACTGTGGACAGCAGCAGCAAGGGGACGACGATCAGGCCGGCAAGTCGGCGCACGTGTTCCTCAGATCTCAGACGGCACAGTAGCTGCCCACTGTAGGGCGTGACAGGGGCCCCGTACGCGCTACGTACGGGGCCCTGGCCGCATTCCACCTATGCGTGTCAGCTACCGGTTGACTTGGGTCCTCACATACCGGCGATGAGCTTTTCCACCCGTTCGTCCACCGAACGGAACGGGTCTTTGCAGAGCACCGTGCGCTGTGCCTGGTCATTGAGCTTGAGATGGACCCAGTCGACCGTGAAGTCCCTGCGCTGCTCCTGTGCGCGGCGGATGAAATCGCCGCGCAGCCGGGCCCTGGTGGTCTGCGGAGGCACCGACTTGCCTTCGAAGATCTTCATGTCGTTGCAGATCCGGGCGGCCTGGCCCTTCTTCTCCAGCAGGTAATAGAGCCCGCGGCGACGGTGGATGTCGTGGTAGGCGAGGTCTATCTGCGCGACCCGGGGGTGCGACATGGTCATGTTGTGCTTGGCCCGGTACCGCTCGATGAGCTGGTACTTCATGACCCAGTCGATCTCCGTGGAGATCCGGTCGAGGTCCTCGGCCTCGATCGCGTCGAGCGTACGGCCCCACAGTTCGAGGACCTGTTCCACGGTGCCGGTGCGGATGCCGCGGCGGTCCACGAAGTCCACGGCCTTCTCGTAGTACTCCCGCTGGACCTCCAGGGCGGAGGCCTCCCGGCCGCTCGCCAGGCGCACCTTGCGCTGGCCGGTGAGGTCGTGACTGACCTCGCGGATCGCCCTGATCGGGTTCTCCAGGGTGAGGTCGCGCATCACCGTGCCCGCCTCGATCATGCGCAGGACGAGATCGGTGGCGCCGACCTTGAGCAGCATGGTCGTCTCGGACATGTTGGAGTCGCCGACGATGACGTGGAGCCTGCGGTAGCGCTCCGCGTCGGCGTGCGGCTCGTCCCGGGTGTTGATGATCGGACGGGAGCGGGTCGTCGCGGAGCTGACGCCCTCCCAGATGTGCTCCGCGCGCTGGCTGACGCAGTAGACGGCGCCCCGGGGGGTCTGGAGCACCTTGCCCGCGCCGCACAGGAGCTGCCGGGTGACGAGGAAGGGGATGAGAATGTCCGCGAGCCGGGAGAACTCCCCGTGGCGGGCGACGAGGTAATTCTCGTGGCAACCGTAGGAGTTTCCCGCCGAGTCGGTGTTGTTCTTGAAGAGATAGACGTCGCCCGCGATTCCCTCCTCGTGCAGGCGGCGTTCGGCGTCGACGAGCAGGCCCTCGAGAATGCGCTCGCCGGCCTTGTCGTGCGTGACCAGCTCGGTCACGTTGTCGCATTCGGGTGTCGCGTATTCCGGATGCGATCCCACGTCGAGGTAGAGGCGGGCGCCGTTCCGCAGGAAGACATTGCTGCTGCGGCCCCATGACACAACACGGCGGAAGAGGTAGCGCGCCACTTCGTCAGGTGACAGTCGGCGCTGTCCCCTGAACGTGCACGTGACGCCGTACTCGTTCTCCAGCCCGAAAATGCGGCGGTCCATGTCTGAACATTACGCCTGATGACCTGAGCTGAAACCGGGTTCGACCGCACCGCTCGGATCATTTTCCGTCCGTACGGTCTCCTCGGGCGCACCGCCGGGAACTGCGAGGACCCGCCCTGTGGCCAGCAGCACCAGCAGCGCGCCGGCGCCGGCGGCCCCCGCCACCCCGAAGCTCGCGGACGTACCGCCGATCTCGACGACCGGGCCCGCCGCGGCCGTTCCGAGCGCGGCGCCGACGCCGAAGGTCGTCACGAGCCAGGAGAACGCCTCGGTGACGGTGCCGCGCGGCGCGTGCCGGTCCACGACGACGAAGGCGCAGGCGAGCGCGGGCGCGAGGAAGACACCGGCGAGGGCGGCGAGCGCGGTCATCGCGAGGATGCCCGGGGTGAGCATCAGCGGCAGGTAGCAGAGGGCCAGCAGCGCGGTGATGGAGAGCAGCCGGCGTTCGGGGGTGTTGGTCCACCGCCGGGCGCCGTACGCGAGTCCGCCCACCAGCGCGCCCAGGCTCAGGGCGGCCATCAGCCAGCCGTAGACGGACTCGCGGCCCTGGTCGTCGGCGTACGCGACCCCCGCGACCGTGATGGAGCCGAGGGCCATCCCGATGAAGAGGAACGCGCCCAGCAGGGCGAGCAGTCCCGGTGAGCGCAGGGCGCCGAGCCAGTGCGCCTCGCGGGGCACGGAGCGCCAGGCGCGGGAGGGCGCGGACAGGACGACGGAGAGCGCACCGAGCACCCCGATCGCGTTGATGACGAGCAGCGCGACGGCCGGGGACCAGAGCGCGACCAGCAGGGTGACGAGCAGCGGGCCGACCGTGAACATGACCTCCTGGGCGACCGCGTCCATCGCGTACGCCCGGTGCACCCGCTCGTCGCCGCCCAGGACGCTGGGCCACAGCGCCCGCAGCCCGCCCTCCAGGGGCGGGGTGAACAGCCCGGCGACCGCCACGGCGGTGTACGCGAGGACCGGGCCGTCACTGATGTCCGCGACGACGAGCAGCACGGCGCCCAGGGCCGACACGAGGGCGGCGGGGAGCTGGACCCGGGGCTGGCCGTGGAGGTCGATGGCGCGGCCGAGCAGCGGCTGCCCCACGGCGTTGCCGATGCCGTACACCGCCGCGAGGGCTCCGGCGAGGCTGTAGCTGCCGCCGCCCGCCCGGACGAGCAGGACGATGGCGATGGGGGCCGTGGCGTTCGGCAGCCGCCCCACGAGCGTGCCGGTGAGCAGCCGCGCGGCGTGCGGTGCCCTGATGATGTCTGCGTACCCGGTGACTCCTGCG
>NZ_JBFBJB010000079.1:0-38757 GCF_040685895.1 Streptomyces sp. NPDC088124
GGCGGTGTGCCGGGCCGGCCGACCTGGGCGGTCCAGGCGTCCTGGCACTCCTTGAGCCCGGCGACGACGGCGTCGTCGGACGACCCGCTTCTCGTATGTCTGCCGCTTTCCGCTGACTGTCCGGTTCCGTCGCCCGCTTCCGTTGCCTGTCTCGGGTCCGTTGCCCGGCTCCGGCCGTCTCCGGCGATCTCCCGGGCGGCCGGACCGGCGGACCCCGTCAGGGGCCCGCCGGCGCGCTGGCTCAGCCGCGGCCCCGGCCGAGGGCCTTGCGCCCGCCGCCCGGCGGCAGCTCGGCGCGTGAGGGCTCCTTGCGCGGCGGCGCCGGGGGCGCCTTCTGCTCCAGCCGGAGCGCCAGCGCGGGGCACCGCCGTACGGCGCGCTGCGCGGCGCCCTGGAGGTGCACCGGGACATCCGTCTTGGCCGGCGTGGGGAAGCCGTCCGGGGTCATCCGGAACAGCTCGGGGAGGATGTCCGCGCACAGGCCGTGGCCCTGGCAGAGCGTCCAGTCGATGGCGAGCATGCCGCCACTCGGGATCGACTCGACCTCGTCCTGATAGCCCTCGTTGGGCAGCGGCAGCACCCCGGTCGTCTCGCGTCCGCAGCCGCCGTTGAGCACATGCGCGGCGAGGTCGTCGGTGAACGCCGAGAGGGTGGAGGAAAAGAAGCGCGCGGAGCCGTCGGGGTGCTGGCACGCACCGCGCTTCTTGACCGACTGGGTGACCGCCCGGAGCGCCTCCAGGGCCGCCTGGCCGCCGCCGTTGATCACATCGGCCAGCCCGCTCGCCGCCGCCGGCAGACCGAGCCGGCAGGGGCCGCACTGCCCGGCGGTCTCCGCCGCCAGCCAGTTGGCGACCCGTAGCGCCTCGCCCAGCGGGCAGGTCTCGGGGCCGATCGGCAGGATCGCGCCGGCGCCCAGCGCGCCGCCGAACGACTTGAAGGACTCCTTGGAGATCACCGCCTCGTGGGCGGCGATCGCGTCCATCCAGTTGCCGTGGTAGCCACCGGTCAGCACGCCCTGGGGCATCGGCGGCGCACCGGCCATCTGGAGGATGTAGCGCAGCGGCACGCCGGAGGGCGCCTCGATGACCATGGGCCGGGCGACCGCGCCGGAGAGGGTGAGCATGACCGTGCCGGGCTCGGTGTCGAGCCCGGTGTGGGCGTAGCGGCGGGCGCCGATCCGTGCGCCGATGGCGAGTTGGGCGAAGGTCTCCGCGTTCGACAGCAGCGTGGGGAGGCCGCCGACGCCGGACTCGGCGGCACGCTCACGGCGGCCCGGCGGCTTGGCGGGCCCGCCGTTGATCGCGCGGATCACGGACGACGCCTCACCCGAGACCATGCGCTCCGGCGTACGGACGACCTTCGCCCGCAGTTGCTGGCCGCGCCGGTCGGACAGGCCCCGCTCGGCGAGCGCCGCGCGGATCGAGACCTCGGTGGAGTTCCTGGTCACGGCGATGACCAGGGTGCGGGCGCCGAGCGCCTCCGCGGCCAGCAGCGCGCCGTCGAGGATGAGGTGCGGTGCCCGGTTGAGCATCACCGTGTCCTTGCGGCAGGGCGGTTCGCCCTCACTGCCGTTGACGACGACGACCGGCCGGACCCCGCGGCTGATCGCCGACTTGGCGACGGCCCGGAGTTTTCTGTGGAAGGGGAAGCCCGCGCCGCCGCGGCCGGTCAGGGATATGTTCTCGGCCAGCTGGGCCAGCCGCTCGCCGGTCATCGCCTCCAGCGGCCCGTGCACCTTGAGGTGCATGGGCAGGTCGAGACGCTCGACGAGATCGAATCCCTGAGTGAGCTGGGGGAGGCCGACTACACGGACCTCGGGGACATCGGGGAGAGGGGCATTCACGGACGGTCTCCTGCGGGTGCCTGCCAGGGTTCCCCGGCCGGGGGCGGATAGGGGGACGTGCCCGGTCCGGGCTGACCGGGTCCGGGCTGCCGCCGGCTGTCGTACGGCTGGCCGTCGTAGGCGGGTACGGAGCCGGTGTCGTACGGGGGAACGGCGCCCGTCCCGTACGCCGGGACGGAGCCCGTGTCGTACGTGGGGATGGCGCCGGTGTCGTACTGGGGAGCGGGGCCGTTGCCGTAGGGGGACGCGCCGTCGGGCCCGTAGGGGGAGCCGGCGCCGTACGCGGCCGCGGCTCCCGGGTCGAACTGGGGGATGGACCCGGTGTCGTACTGCGGAGGCTGCGGGCTCTGCGGGCCCTGAGGGGTCATCCCCGGGTTGTACTGGGGGATCGCCCCGGTGTCGTAGGGCTGGTTGGGCTGGTTGGGCTGGTTCTGGCCGGCTTGGTACGCGGGGATCGCGCCGGTGTCGTACGGGGTGTTCTGGCCCGTGCCGTACTCGGGGTTCGCCCCGGGGTACTGGGGGATCGCGCCGGTGTCGTAGGGCTGGTTGGGCTGGTTGGGCTGGTTCTGGCCCGGGTTCTGGCCGCCCTGGCCGCCGTCGTACGCCGGGATCGCCCCGGTGTCGTACGGGGTCGCCGGGGGCTGGGTGAACGCCTGGGCGGGCCGGGGCGGCGACGGGGCGGGCCAGGAACCGGGGGGCCCGGCCGGCTCGTCCGTGATGATCGGCAGTTCCTCGGTCATGGGGATGCGCTCGGCGAACGGGACCTCCCCGCCCTGCTGACCACCGGCCGCGGGGGAACCGGAGGGCTGCGCGGGCATCCGGGCCGTCGCGTCCATGGACATGGCGCGATAGCCGGCGGAGATCCCGGTGCCGGTGTCCTGGCCCCGGTCGGCGTTTTCGTATCCCGGGAGCGGATTGCCCCGTGGCGCGACGAACGTGTCCGCCATGGGGTCACCGGCCGCGAGCGGGTCCGCGGCCGGTGTGGCCTCGTACAGCGGCGGCGACGGGGCGGCGAGCCGCGGTGGCGTACGGCCCCCGCCGAGCGGGGCGGAGACCGTCAAGGCCTCGATGGGGTCCTGCTGAGGCCTGGCCTTGTACTCGCGCTGCGGGGGGATACCGCTGGCGCCCGGGAGCGGGGAGGCCGAGAGATCGCGGAGCTTGGATGACTCCCTGGCCTCCATGTCGGCGCCCGTCATCGAGACGATCCGATCGGCGACGCGCCGCTGGACGTGGCGGGGGAGCAGCCGCAGCGAGACGACGCCGGCGACGCCGATCATGACGATGGAATACATCACCGTGACGTAGGTGGCCGCGGGACGTCCTGTGAAGAGTCCGTGAATCATGGCGAAACACCACGACGGATAGGCCACCATGTGGATCGCCCGCCAGCGGGCGGCGTACTTACCGGGGAGGGCGAAGACGCTGCGCAGGGCGCCGGTCGCGCCGGCCACGATCATCAGGAGCCCGGCGAGCGAGCCCATGCCGATGAGGCCGTTCGTACCGGAGATGCCCAGGCCGAAGGGGAGCAGGGCGCCGATCACGGCGACCTTGCCCAGAGTGATCTTGATGGAGACATGCAGCAGCAGGAACCCGATCGCGGCGACGGCGGTCGCCCGATGGATGCCCTGGGCCAGGAGCCGCTGTCGCGGCGCGAGGAGCAGCCGGTCGGTGGCTATCAGACCCCAGACGACCGCCCCGGACATCGACAGCAGTGACAGCACGCCTGCGCCGAAGTCGATGAAAGCCTGGAATGCGTCGCCTCCTACGACGGCGAGTAGTGGTACCAGTACCAGTGCTGCGGCGGTCGCGATCCCCTGGATCGCCCGGCTGTTGCCGGACTCCGGGTTGGGCGACGCGCCGGACTTGCTTTGAAAGTTCATAGGGGGCAACTCCGAAGGGCTCGGGAAAGCGGTCCCGCTGCCGCATGCTAAGTGGAGCCATACCGGGTAGTACCCCGTTTGAAGGTTTAGCCAGGTGAAGGTGAGTTATCCGACTCTGTTGTTGCCCGGATAGGTCCGATACGCGGAGTAAGGCTGACGGTTGAGCTTTGCCGTACGGTTACCCGTGGGGCGCCTGCCGGTCCGCCCCGCGGGCGCTCGTGCGCGCGGAACGGGCACTGCGGTACCCTGACGCCATGCGTGCCGTACGCCTTCTGCTTAGCGGGCCGCGCTGACCAGTCCCGACCGATGACCGATCCGGTCGGAGTCAGCGCGGCGTCCCCTCCTGTGTGAGGGGCATTTTTCTTTCGCTGACCGGTGGACCGGTGCGGCCCTGTGCCGCCCGGTACGGCCGGCCCCCGCTGGCAGAGACGATCGATGGAGCTTCAGGACATCATGAGCGAGACGAATTCGGCTGCCGCTTCCGCCGCCGCCGCTTCCGCCGCTGCCGAGACGGCAGCGCCGCACCGCTACACCGCGGCCATGGCCGCGGACATCGAGGCGCGCTGGCAGGACTTCTGGGACACCGAGGGCACGTACGAGGCGCCGAACCCCACGGGTGAGCTGGCCGGCGATCCCGAGCTGGTCGCCCGGCCCAAGAAGTTCATCATGGACATGTTCCCCTACCCCTCGGGCAGCGGACTGCACGTGGGACACCCGCTGGGCTACATCGCCACCGACGTGTTCGCCCGTCACCAGCGCATGACCGGTCACAACGTCCTGCACACCCTGGGCTTCGACGCGTTCGGCCTGCCCGCGGAGCAGTACGCGGTCCAGACCGGCACGCATCCGCGGACCTCCACCGAGGCCAACATGGAGAACATGAAGGTCCAGCTCCGCAGGCTGGGCCTGGGCCACGACCGGCGGCGCTCCTTCGCGACGATCGACCCGGACTACTACAAGTGGACCCAGTGGATCTTCGTACAGATCTTCAACTCCTGGTACGACCCCGACGCGGACCGCGCGCGCCCCATCGACACGCTGGTGGCCCAGTTCGAGCGCGGGGAGCGCCCGACGCCCGACGGGCGCCCCTGGAGCGCGCTGAGCGCCCCCGAGCGGGCCGACGTCCTGGGCGGTTACCGGCTGGCGTACGCCTCCGACGCGCCCGTCAACTGGTGCCCCGGCCTGGGCACGGTGCTGGCCAATGAGGAAGTCACCGCCGACGGCCGTTCCGAGCGCGGCAACTTCCCGGTCTTCAAGGCGAAGCTGCGCCAGTGGAACATGCGCATCACCGCCTACGCCGACCGGCTGCTGAACGACCTGGACGAGCTGGACTGGCCCGAGGCCATCAAGCTCCAGCAGCGCAACTGGATCGGCCGCAGCGAGGGCGCGCGGGTCGACTTCCCGGTGTCGGAGGCTTCCGGCGCCGAGTCCGCGATCACCGTCTTCACGACCCGTCAGGACACCCTGTTCGGCGCCACGTACATGGTGCTGGCGCCCGAGCACGACCTGGTGGAGAAGATCGTCCCGGCGGCCTGGCCCGAGGGGACCCACACGGTGTGGACGGGCGGTCACGCGACCCCCGCCGAGGCCGTCGCGGCGTACCGCAAGCAGGCCGCGGCCAAGTCCGACGTGGAGCGGCAGGCCGAGGCGAAGGACAAGACCGGGGTCTTCACCGGCGCCTACGCCACCAACCCGGTCAGCGGCGAGCGCGTCCCGGTCTTCATCGCCGACTACGTGCTGATGGGGTACGGCACCGGCGCGATCATGGCCGTACCGGCGCACGACAGCCGCGACTTCGCGTTCGCGCGCGCCTTCGAGCTCCCGATCCGCTGCGTCGTCGAGCCCTCGGACGACCGGGGCACCGACCCCGCCACGTGGGAGGACGCGTTCTCCTCGTACGAAGCGCCGCTCGTCAACTCGGCGAGTGCGGACATCACCCTGGACGGCCTGCGCGTGGCCGAGGCCAAGGCGCGGATCACCGACTGGCTGGCCGCGCGCGGCATCGGCGAGGGCACGGTCAACTTCCGGCTGCGCGACTGGCTGTTCAGCCGTCAGCGCTACTGGGGCGAGCCCTTCCCGATCGTCTACGACGAGGACGGCACGGCGCACGCGCTGCCCGAGTCGATGCTGCCGCTGGAACTGCCGGAGGTCGACGACTACTCGCCCCGTACGTTCGACCCGGACGACGCGGACACTCAGCCGGAGACACCGCTCTCGCGGAACGCGGAGTGGGTCCACGTCGATCTGGACCTGGGCCGGGGCGAGGGCGTCAAGCGCTACCGCCGCGAGACCAACACCATGCCGAACTGGGCCGGTTCGTGCTGGTACGAGCTGCGCTACCTGGATCCGCACAACGACGAGAAGCTGGTCGACCCGGTCGTCGAGCAGTACTGGATGGGCCCGCGCGAGGGGCAGCCGCACGGCGGCGTCGACCTGTACGTGGGCGGCGCGGAGCACGCCGTGCTGCACCTGCTGTACGCGCGCTTCTGGTCGAAGGTGCTGTTCGACCTGGGACACGTCTCCTCGGCCGAGCCGTTCCACAAGCTCTACAACCAGGGCATGATCCAGGCGTTCGTCTACCGGGACAGCCGCGGCATCGCGGTGCCCGCGGCGGAGGTCGAGGAGCGGGACGGCGGCTACTGGTACCAGGGCGAGAAGGTCAGCCGGGTCCTGGGCAAGATGGGCAAGTCCCTGAAGAACGCCGTCACCCCGGACGAGATCTTCACCGAGTACGGCGCGGACACGCTGCGGCTGTACGAGATGGCCATGGGCCCGCTGGACGTCTCGCGTCCGTGGGACACCCGCGCGGTGGTCGGCCAGTTCCGGCTGCTCCAGAGGCTGTGGCGCAACGTGGTGGACGAGGCGACCGGCGAGGTCACCGTCGTGGACACCGAGCCGGCCGACATCGACGTGGACACCCTGCGCGCGCTGCACAAGGCGATCGACGGGGTCGTCCAGGACATGGCGGCGCTGCGCTTCAACACGGCCATCGCCAAGCTCACCGAGCTGAACAACCACCTGACCAAGACGGGTGCCCCGCTCCCGCGCTCGGTCGCCGAACCGCTGGTGCTGCTGATCGCGCCGCTCGCCCCGCACGTCGCAGAGGAGCTGTGGCACCGGCTGGGGCACACCGACTCGGTCGTGCACCGGGACTTCCCGGTGGCGGACCCGGCGTACGTCGTGGACGAGGCCGTGACCTGCGTCGTGCAGGTCAAGGGCAAGGTCAAGGCGCGGCTGGAGGTCTCCCCGTCGATCTCGGACGAGGAGCTGGAGAAGCTGGCGCTGGGCGACGCGGGCGTGGTCGCGGCGCTGGGCGGCGCAGGCATCCGGAAGGTGATCGTCCGGGCGCCGAAGCTGGTGAACATCGTGCCTGCCTGATCGGATTCCGGCCGGATACGGAGTGCCGGCCGGGCCGGGTACACAGGGCTTTCCCCTACGGGCAGGTTGGGGGTTCCGCGGGAACCCACAACCTGCCCGTTCCGTTTACGGTGGAGGGGACACGACCAACAGCGAAGGGGCGCTCATGGACGTCGCGATCACCATCATGGCGTTGCTCTTCGTCGCCTTCGTCGTACTGGGGGTGTACGCGTGTGTGAAGGCGGTCGGGGCCGCCAGACGGGGTGTCGACCGCACGATCACGCAGGCCCGCCGCACGGTGGAGGACACGGCCCTGCGGGCGAAGAGCCTGGGGCAGCCCGGCACGGCGGGAGAGCTGGCCCAGCTGCGGCTGAGACTGCGCACCTCGATGCGCGCCACGCAGGACGCACTGCAGGCGGGTGTGGCGGAGGACGCCTCGCTGAAGGAGTCGATCGAGTTGTTCGAGCGGCTGAGCGTGCACGGCCGGGAGCTCGACGACGAGCTGCGCCAGCTGGAGCGGGACCCCGACCGGAGCAGGGTCGGGCAGCGGCTTTCCGAAGTGCGGGATCGTACGGAGCGGATCACGCACTCCGCGGACTCGCTGCGCTGGGCCGCGCGGGACCGGGCGCGGAAGTTCGCCGAGGACGACCTGTCGTCGCTGAGCGCGCAGATCGATGTGGAGTCCGGCGCGCTGCGGCACTGGTCGGCGGAGCCCGCGCAGCCCGCCGCGTCGGCGGGGCCGACGGGGCCGGGCGGATCGACGGGGCCGAGCGGGGCGACGGCTTCGGACGCGTGGCCCGGGGAGCGCGCCGAGGCCATCGAGCCGCCCGATCCGCGGCGCGGGACCACGTACCCCTGGCAGAAGCAGGCCAGGCCCGAGACCACGAACTGACCATGCGTCAGGCCGGATCCGATCATTGGGACGGGGCCGGGCTGCCGCCCCAGGAAGACGACGGGTAACCTCCGGCTCATGTCCCGCCATGTCGCGATCGTCACCGATTCCACGGCCTACTTGCCGCCGCAGACGATGGAACGGCACGGCATCACCGCGGTGCCGCTGACCGTGGTGCTCGGCGACCGCGCGCTGGAGGAGGGCACGGAGGTCTCGGCCCGTTCGGTGGCCCTGGCGCTCCAGAAGCGGCATTCGGTCACCACGTCACGGCCGAGCCCCGAGGTCTTCGCCGCCGCGTACCGCGCCGCGGCGGATGCCGGGGCCGAGGGGATCGTCTCGCTGCATCTGTCGGCCGAGTTCTCCGGCACGTACGACGCGGCCGTGCTCGCCGCCAAGGACGCGCCCGTACCGGTGCGGGTGGTGGACACCGGCATGGTGGCGATGGCGCTCGGGTTCTGCGCGCTGGCGGCGGCCGAGGCCGCGGCGGGCGACGGCACGCTCGACGACGCCGTGGCGGCCGCCGAGAAGCGGGCCGCGGGCACCACCGCGTATTTCTATGTCGACACCCTCGACTATCTGCGCCGGGGCGGCCGGATCGGCGCCGCCCAGGCGCTGTTCGGCTCGGCGCTCGCCGTGAAGCCGCTGCTCCAACTGGACGGCGGCCGCATCGAACTGCTGGAGAAGGTGCGGACGGCGTCGAAGGCGATCGCGCGGCTGGAGGAGATCGTCGCCGACCGGGCCGGCGCGGGCCCGGTCGACATCGCCGTGCACCATCTCGCGGCGCCGGAACGGGCCGCGGCGCTCGCGGAGCGGCTGCGTGAGCGGCTTCCGGGGCTGGTGGAGCTGCATGTCAGCGAGGTCGGAGCGGTGATCGGGGCGCACACGGGACCGGGGCTGCTGGGGGCCGTGATCTCACCGCGCTGACGGGCCCGCCGGGCCTCAACTCCCGGCCGTAGCCGATTTTTCCCTCGTTCGGGTGACCGAGTTTTCCACAACCGGCAGGTTTTCCACCGGAATTCGGGGTGCTCGGCGAGGCCGGGCGCGGGTGCCTACCGTTCTCGGCATGACTCTCCGAACACGCTCCGTGACCAGCGGCCCGGGCCGTTCCCCGGGCTCCGACGGCCGTGCCCGCCACGGCCGCGCCCGCCCCCGCGCGGCGGCCCGTATCGGGACGGCGGCCCGCGTCCGCGCGCACGCGGTGCCCACGTCGGCACCTGCTGAGGCACCCGCGTCCGCGCCCTCGCCCGCACCCAGGTCCGCGATGTTGTCCGCGTCCGCACCCGCGTCTTTGTCCACGTCCGCGTCCATGCCCATGTCCGCACCCGTACGGGCGCCTTCGCCCCCGCTCCCGCACTCACCTCCGACGGAGCCGCGCCGCCGGGCGGAGGCGCTGTTCCCGGCCGCTTCCGGGAGCACCGCACCGGTGGCCGCTCCGCAGCCCTCGCCGCCCCCCAAAGCGGTTCGGGCGCGCGCGTGGACCCGGGCACCGGCGGCGGTGCGTGAGCGGCTGCCGCTCTGGATTCAGCTCCGGTGCGGTCTGGAGCCGAGGACGCTGGGCGCGCTCGCGGTGGTGCTGGTGGTGGCCGCCGGCCTCGCCGTGCAGCACTTCTGGACCGGGCGTCCCCAGCCCGTCCGCGCCCCCGACACGGTCCGTGCGGACGCGGCCGCCCCTGGTGGCACGGCCGAGGGCATCCCCGCGCCGCTGCCCGAGGCCGTCGTCGCCAAGCCACCGCCCGCGCCCGAGACGGCCCGGATCGTGGTGGACGTGGGCGGCAAGGTGCGGGAGCCGGGCGTGCTGCGGCTGCCCGCCGGATCACGGGTCGCCGACGCGCTGCACGCCGCGGGGGGTGTCGAGCCGGGCGCGGATCTCACCGGGCTGAACCGGGCCCGGCTGCTGATGGACGGCGAGCAGGTAGTGGTGGACGGCCCCGCCCCGCCGGGCACGGCCCCGGGCGGCGGATCGGGTGGACCCGGCGGAGGCGGAGGCGGGGGAGCCGCGGCCGGTGCCGGGTTCGGCGCGGGCCCGGAGGGACAGCCGCCCGGACCCGTGAGCCTGAACATCGCGACACCGGACCAGCTCGACACGCTCCCCGGGGTCGGGCCCGTACTGGCCCGGCACATCATCGACTACCGCACCCGGCACGGCGGATTCCGCTCCGTCGACGAGCTGCGCGAGGTCAACGGCATCGGTGACCGCAAGTTCGCCGACCTCCAACCGCTCGTACGGCCATGACAGTCACCCGGACGGGCATGACGCGCCCCGAGGTCCACCGGGCGGCCGGTCACCGCCTGGGAGCGGCGGCTCCGCGCGTGGAGGGCCCGGCCGATCTCCGGCTCGTGCCGCCCGCGCTGGCGGCGTGGGGCGCGGCGGCCCTGACCCTGGGTGCCCCGGGGCGCTGGACCGTGCTCGGAGTGCTGGTCTGTCTGCTGGCCGGCGCGCTGCTCCTGGTCCGGTCCGGCACCGCCACCGGGCCGCGGCTCGCCGGGGTGGCGGCCGCGGGTGTGCTGTTCTGCGCGGCCGCGGGGGCCGCCTCCGCCGGGCTGCACGGCGCGGACGCCCGGCGCGGGCCCGTCCCCGGCCTCGCCGAGCGATACGCCCCGGTCACCGCGGAGTTGACGGTCACCTCCGACCCACGGGCCACGCACCCCAGGGGCGGGGGCGACCGGGCCGCCGCGGGCGGCTTCGTCCTCGACGCGGAGATCACCCGGGTGACGTCGGCCCGCGGCGCCGCGACCGCGGTCCGTACGCCCGTCCTGGTGATCGTCCCGCCCGGTGAACACCCCGGCCGCTGGCAGCGGCTGCTGCCGTCCACCCGGCTGCGGCTGTCCGGCCGGCTGGCGCCCCCGCTCCACGCGGACGACCGCTACGCGGCGGCCCTGCGTGTCACGGGCAAGGGCCCGCCGACCGTCACCGGGCCGCCCACCCGCGTACAGCGCACGGCCGGAGCGCTCCGCGCCGGGCTCCGCGCGGCGACCGAGGAACTGCCGCCCGACGCCCGCGCCCTGCTGCCCGGGCTGGTCGTCGGCGACACCGCACGCATCACGCCCGAACTCCACGACGCCTTCGCCGCCACCGACCTGCTGCACCTCATGGCCGTCTCCGGATCGAACCTGACCATCGTCCTCGTCCTGCTGATCGGACCGCCGGGACTGGCGGTGCGGGCCGAACGCCGCGGGCTCGCCCCGCGGCTCGGTATCTCGCTGCGGACGACCGCGCTGCTCGGCGGAGCCCTCACCCTCGCGTTCGTGGTGGTCTGCCGACCGGAACCCAGCGTGCTGCGGGCCGCCGCCTGCGGGCTGATCACCCTCCTCGCCATCGGCACCGGCCGCCGCAGGACGCTGCTTCCCGCGCTGGCCGCGGCCGTCCTGCTGCTCGTGCTCCTCGACCCCTGGCTGGCCCGTAGCTACGGCTTCCTCCTCTCCGTACTGGCCACCGGGGCCCTGCTCACCATCGGCCCCCGCTGGGCCGGGGCGCTGACGCGGCGCGGGGTGCCGCCCAGGCTCGCGGAGGCACTGGCCGCGGCCGGGGCCGCCCAGGCCGTCTGCGCGCCCGTGGTGGCCGTGTTCGCGGCCCGGGTCAGCCTCCTCGCCGTGCCCTGCAATCTCTTCGCGGAGCTGGCGGTCGCCCCGGCCACGATCCTCGGCTTCGCCGCGCTCGCCCTGGCCCCGGTGGCGCTGCCCGCCGCCGAGCTGGTGGCCCGGTGCGCGGGCTGGCCTGCGGGGTGGATCGCCTCCGTCGCCCGCGGCGGCGCGGCGCTGCCGGGAGCCCAGGCCGACTGGCCGGGCGGCTGGTGGGGCGGCGCGCTGCTCGCCGTCCTCACCGTCCTCGTCGTGCTCGCCGCCCGGCGGATCCCGCGCCACCCCTGGACCGCCGCGCTCTGCGCCGTACTCCTGCTGCTCGCGATCGTGCGGCCCCCGCCGGTCACCCGGATCGTCACCGGCTGGCCGCCGCCGGGATGGACGTTCGCGATGTGCGACGTCGGCCAGGGCGACGCGACCGTGCTCGCCGCCGGGGACGGCGCCGCCGTGGTGGTGGACACCGGCCCCGACCCCGGGCCCGCCGACCGGTGTCTGCGGGACCTCGGCATCAGCCGTATCCCGCTGCTCCTGCTCACCCACTTCCACGCCGACCACGTGGCCGGGCTGCCCGGGGTGCTGCGCGGCAGGGCGGTCGGCGCGATCCAGACCACGACCTCGCCCGTACCCCCGGACCAGGTCGCGTTCGTACGGCGCACCGCCGACGCGGCGCGGGTCCCCGTCGTCCGCGCCGTCCCGGGGGAGCGGCGCACCACCGGGCCGCTCGACTGGAGGGTGCTCTGGCCCCGGGCCGGGGTGGCACCGGCCGCGACCGAGCCCAACGACTCCAGCGTCACCCTGTTCGTGCGCGTGGCCCGGGGCCCCACGCTGCTGCTCCTGGGCGACCTCGAACCGCCCGCCCAGCGCGGCCTGGCGCGGGATCATCCGGGGCTGCCCCCGGTGGACGTACTCAAGGTGGCCCACCACGGCTCGCCCCATCAACACCCGGGGCTGCTCAGGGACGTACGCCCGCGGCTGGCGCTGATCTCCGCGGGTCGGGACAACCCGTACGGACATCCCGCGCCCCGTACCGTCGACGCGCTGCGCGCCGGGGGAGCGAGGGTGCTGCGCACCGACCGGGACGGTGCGATCGCGGTCGTGGGGGCCGGGGCCGGACTGCGGGCCGTGCCCAGGGGACGGAACGGTGGTCCGTAAAGCTTGAGTTCTCTACTTGTCGGTACGTTTGCCTCGAACGGGGCAAGAGTGATCGAATGCCTATTCGTCATGGGGCGCCGTCCCGTTCGAGGCAGACGTACCGCCGCGCGGCCCCCGAGGAGAACGACCGCACAGGGGTACGTACACCATGATCAGCCGCCTTCTCGGCCGACGGACGGCCGCTCATCAGAAGCCCGACCCGTTCGCCGGACTCTCGGTGCCGCCCGGTGCCGGGCTGCTCACGTGCCGGGTCGTCGACCCGGTCGACGAGCCGGTCGGACAGGCCGAGTTCACGGTGAGCGACAGCAATGGCCGGAAGGTCGTGAGCGGGGAGACGGATCCGTTCGGGACCGTGGTGGCGATGGTCCCCTTCGGGGAGTACCGGCTGGCCATATCCGCCGACAGTTTCACCCCGTTCCGGGGCAATGTGACAGTCGGTGAGAGTGGCGGCGCCGACGGTCCTGGCGACATCACGCTGCAGGTGGCCCCGTCACTGCCGTTGCCGGCGCCCGGCGACTGGGAGATCGAACCGGCCCACTCCCGGATCGGTTTCATCGCCCGTCACATCGGGCTCGCCCGCGTCCACGGCCGCTTCGACAACTTCGCCGGGGCGATCAGGATCGGCGAGACGATGGAGCAGTCGGCGATGCACGTCGTCATCGGCGCCGCGTCGATCGACACGAGCGTGCAGATGCGCGACGACCATCTGCGCTCCGCCGACTTCCTCGACGTGGACAACTACCCGACGCTGGAGTTCTACAGCGACCGCTTCACCCACCGCGGCGGCAACAACTGGGGGATCACCGGCGCCCTCACCCTGCACGGCGTCACCCGCACGGTCACCCTCGACGCCCACTACCTCGGCCTGGGCAACGGCATGGAGGGCGAGACCCGGGCGGCCGTCCGCGCCAGTACGGAGCTGCACCGCGAGGACTACACGGTGAACTGGCAGTCGATGCTGGCCCGGGGCATCGCGGTCGTCGGCTCCAGCATCAGGATCGAGATGGATATCCAGATCGTGCCCAAGACCGTCCCCCAGGGCTGACCGGGCCGTTCGCGGCTGGGAGAATGCGCCCGTGAGCGATGTGAGACACGTACTGGTGCTGCCCGACCGCGACGCGGCGGAGGAGGTGGCGCAGGCGCTCGGCGAGCGGTTCGCGGTGGCCGAGGAGCCTCAGCTCGTACGGGACGCCCTGGCCGGCGAGGACGACGCCGAGGACGTCCAGTGGCTGGTGGTCGTGGAGGACCCCGAGGCCCGGCTGGACGCCGGGGCGCTGGACACGTTCGTGGCCGGCTGGGACGGCTGGCGCGAGGCCCCGTAACCCCCTTCGACGACGCGCGTCCGCGCCCGCCGGTCCGCTCCGGACGCGCGCCTCCGCTGTCGGTGGGGCGTGAGATCGTGGACCACGATGGCCACCAGAAAAGCTTCTCCCGACGATCCGCTCGCCCCGCTCACCCTCGCCGTGGGCCAGGAGGACCTGCTGCTCGACCGCGCCGTGCAGCAGGTGGTCGCGGCGGCCCGCGCCGCCGACGCCGACACGGATGTCCGCGACCTCGCTTCCGATCAGCTCCAGCCCGGCACCCTCGCCGAGCTGACCAGCCCCTCGCTCTTCGCCGAGCGCAAGGTCGTGATCGTACGGAACGCGCAGGACCTCTCCGCCGACACGATCAAGGACGTCAAGGCGTATCTCGACGCGCCGGTCGAGGAGATCACCCTCGTGCTGCTGCACGCGGGGGGCGCCAAGGGCAAGGGGCTGCTGGACGCCGCCCGCAAGGCGGGCGCCCGCGAGGTCCCCTGCCCCAAGACGACCAAGCCCGCCGAGCGGCTGGGGTTCGTGCGGTCGGAGTTCCGGGCGCTGGGCCGCTCGGCCACGCCGGAGGCGTGCCAGGCACTCGTCGACGCGATCGGCAGCGATCTGCGCGAGCTGGCGAGCGCCGTCGCGCAGCTCGTGGCGGATGTCGAGGGGACGATCGACGAGGCGGTCGTCGCCCGCTACTACACCGGGCGCGCCGAGGCGTCCAGCTTCAATGTCGCCGACCGCGCCGTGGAGGGCCGGGCGGCCGACGCTCTGGAGGCGCTGCGCTGGTCACTGGCGACCGGTGTCGCCCCCGTGCTGATCACCAGCGCCCTCGCCCAGGGTGTGCGGGCCATCGGCAAGCTCTCGTCGGCCCGTGGCGGCCGGCCCGCCGATCTCGCGCGGGAGCTGGGGATGCCGCCGTGGAAGATCGACCGGGTGCGCCAGCAGATGCGCGGCTGGACCCCGGACGGCGTGGCGGTCGCGCTGCGGGCCGTCGCCGAGGCCGACGCGGGCGTCAAGGGCGGCGGGGACGACCCGGAGTACGCGCTGGAGAAGGCCGTCGTCGCGATCGCCCGCGCGGCCCGCGCCGGCCGCCAGGGGTAGCGGCGGCCTCAGAGGGCGGTATGTGAGCGCACAGGTTCTTTGTCGTCACCTGAACGTGTGGCAGTGCGGCCTTCCGGCCGGTTGGCGGTCATGGGCATGTCGGGCTGGTCGCTGTGAGCGAGCGCAAGTCCTGCAAGACCGACGTGAGCGATGAGCAGTGGGCGCTGGTCGAGCCGGTGATCATCGCGTGGAAGGGTGCGCACCCCTCGGTCAGCGGCCATCAGGGCCGGTACGAGATGCGGGAGATCGTCAACGCGCTGCTCTACCAGGGCCGGACCGGTTGTCAGTGGGACTTGCTTCCGCACGACTTTCCGCCGCCCGGCGCGGTGAAGTACTACTTCTACATCTGGCGCGACGACGGCACCGACCAGACCATTCACGACCTGCTGCGCTGGCAGGTGCGGGAGAAGACGGGCCGGAAGGCGGACCCGAGTCTGGTGGTGCTCGATACGCAGAGCGTGCACGCGGCGGCCGGTGTGCCCGCTGGGTCGACGGGGCGTGATGCGGCAAAAAAAGTAGCGGGCCGCAAGCGCGGCCTGGCCGTTGACGTTCTGGGGCTGGTGATCGCGGTGGTCGTGGCGGCCGCGTCGGCGCACGACAACGCCGTCGGGATCGCGCTGCTGGACAAGGTCGCCGCCGACACGGATGCCGTGGAGAAGGCTCTGGTCGACCAAGGCTTCAAGAATGCCGTCGTCGTGCACGGGGAGAAGGTGGGCATCGCGGTGGAGGTCGTGGAGCGCAATCCCGCGCAGAGCGGGTTCGTTCCCCAGGCCAAGCGGTGGGTCGTGGAGCGCGCCTATGGGATCTTGATGTTGTCCCGCAGGCTGGTGCGCGACTACGAACACCGGCCCCGCAGTTCGGAGTCGCGGGTGTACTGGGCGATGACCGCGGTGATACTGCGCCGGTTGACCGGGGCGACCACGCCGGCCTGGCGCACCGCATGACCGGCGGGGAGCTGACGCTCGGGGCGGTGCTGGCCCGGGTGGAGGAGCGGGAAGGAGAGATCGCCGCGCAGGCCGAGGCGGCGAAGGAGTAGATCGCGCAGCTCACCGCACAGCTCAACGAACTCGACCGGGCCGCCGAGGAAGTCCGGATCATGCGTGAGACACTGCTGGAACTGCCCGACCCTCAATTGTCCGCGGCACCGGCACCGAACTGCCGGACCATCCGGCCTACCAGCAGATCATGGCCGTGTTCACCGCGGCCGACCATCCGCTGCGGGCGCGGCAGGTCTGCGAGGCGATGGACCTGACGGTCGCGCCCAACAACATCAACAACATCCGCCTGAAGCTCAAGCGGCTGACCGACCGCGGGATCCTGGCCGAGACCGAGCAGGGCTTGTTCACCCAGCCCCGGCCATAGCCGTCCGGCGCAGCCACGACCTGTCCGCTCACTCCGGACGAAACGAAGAATCGGGCGTCAAGTCTCATAGCGCCCTCTCAGTGCCTGCAGGCCGAGTCAGTCCTCTGCCACCTGATAGGCCACACCGAGCACCACCAGGCTGGGCCATCCGGCCCCGACACGGACAACCGCCTCGCGGATGACGAGTACGCCGGCGCCGTACATCACCAGCAACAGTGGAAGCAGCCACGTGATCGTGACGGCGACGGCGGTGTACGTCAGTTCCGCGCACAACGTCGTCAGCAGTGCCAGGGTCCACGCGGCGCGCAGTCGGCCGTTTTTGGGCTGGGAGGGCCCTGGTTGGACAGGCCAGGCCGGGGGGCTGGGATTCATTGTCTGCGCTTTCCGTACGGTTTCATGCCTGGTCATGGGCGTCGATCAAGCCTTGGATGTCGATCTTGGTCATGGCGTGCAGGGCGGTGAGGACGCGTTCAGCGGTCGCTGGGTCGGCGCTGCGGAGGAGTTCCCGCAGGTTCGTGGGCAAGACCTGCCAGGTCACTCCGAAACGATCGATCAGCGAGCCGCCCGGCCCTTCCTCGCCGCCATCGGTGAGGCTCGCCCAGAGGGCGTCCAGCGCCGGCTGGGTGTCGCACTCCGCATACATGGAGATGGCGCGGGTGAAGGGATATTGCGGTCCGCCGTTGAAGGCGACGTATCGCTGTCCGCCCAGAGTGAAGTCGACGGTGGTGACGCGACCGTCCGGGTCCCGCCGGATGTCACCGATCTGGGAATCGGCGAACAGCGTCGTGTAGTAGGTCGCGACTGCTTCAGCCTGGCCGTCGAGCCACAGAAAGGTGCTGACGTGCATGGTGTTTTCTCCTACGGCTTGATTGTTCGGTGATGTGCGAGGTCGGTGTAACTGTCGAGCACGACGGTGTCGGCCACCTTCTCCAGACCCCGGCCGACGATGCGTCTGGGCAGGTACGGCAGGGCCCGCACCGACTGGTTCCGCAGCCACATCTGCGCGTGCGAGTCAGGCATCAGGCCGCCGTCGCCGGATGCGCGGGCGAATTCCTGGGCACGGTCGACGAACTCGCGCATCCCCGATTCGTACGCGGCGTGGGCCACACGGTGATCGCCCCCTGCCTTGAAGAGTTCGCCGGCAAGGATGTAGGCGCCGACCAGGGCGAGGCTGGTGCCGATCCCGGACATGGGAGAAGCGCAGAAAGCGGAGTCCCCGACCAGCACGGTGCGGTCGATCGACCAGGTGTCGACGTGCACTTGCTCAACCCGGTCGAAGTAGAAGTCGGGCGCGTCCCAGATCTTCGACAAGAAACCCGGAACTTCCCACCCGGCGTCCTCGAAATGGCGAGCGACGATTCGCTTCTGCGCGGCAACGTCACGCCAGTCGAACTCGAGGCCAGGGGCGCGGAAGAAGAACCCCGCGAGCGCCGTGCCCGGTTCGGCCAACGGGCGCAGACCCGCTGTTCTGCCGGGCCGGTCGGCGCCACCGGGCATGGTGTACATCAACTGCCAGCCGTCAAGATCGACATCCGTCGCGAGGGAGAAGAGAGCGATGAAGGAGTCGAGGTCACGTATGTAGCGGGCCTCAGGGCCGAACGACAACCGACGCACGGCGGAATGCACGCCATCCGCTCCCACGAGGAGATCGAACCGTCTGGACTGGCCCTTCTCGAACGCGACAGTGACGCCGTCCTCGTCCTGCTGCACGTTGGTGATCGCATTGCCGAAGGCATACTCGACGTCATCGCGGATCGTGCCGTAGAGGATCCGGGCCAAGTCGGTGCGGAGGAGCGCCCACTCGGCAACAGGTCCGCCGGACGGCCCGAATACGTCGGTGCCCAGCCTCGCCACCGGCTTGCCCTTCTCATTGATGAAGGCCATGCCGCGGGCACCGATTCGAGCGCGTCGGACCTGCGCAACGAGACCCATGCGTTCGATCACCTGTCGCGCGGTGCCGCGGATGTCGACTGCGTGGCCACCCGTGCGAGGGGCAGGGGCACGTTCCACCACGGCCGGCCGGAACCCGTACTGGGCCAGCCAGTACGCCAGGGCTGTCCCGGCGATGCCACCCCCTGACACGAGGATGTCGCGATTCTCCATACGTCCATCTCCTCCGTCCTTCTATACGCTGTTTCACGCGTCGCTATGCGTACACCGTATTGACCCAACCTCAAGAAAAATAGGGATCAGCAGGTACACAATGAACTAGTGCATCGACCGAAGTGAACTAGTTCAATATGCTCTGACATCCTGGATGCGGGCCCAAGTCACCGGAGGATCACGTGCCGTCAGCGCAGTACACCGAACCGCCCTACCGCGTGATCGCCGCGGAGATTCGCTCCCGGATCGTCAGCGGTGATCTCCGTCCCGGTGACCGAGTGCCGTCCATCCGGGCCATCGCGCAGCGGTGGGGCGTCGCGATCGCGACCGCGACCAAGGTGACAGCCGCCCTGCGCGACGAGGGGCTCGTCGAGGCGAACGTCGGTTCCGGCACGGTGGTCAGCCCACAGGCCGGCCGTCAACGGGCACCCACGACTCACGGCGCCGCTCCGACCGCACGGGGAGCCGAGACGCCCGATCAGGAGTTGCTACGGCTGCGCATCCTCAGGACCGCCATCGAACTTGCCGATGCCGACGGGCTTCAGGCGCTGACGATGCGCCGGCTCGCGGCCAGGCTCGACCTCGGGCCGATGTCCCTGTATCGCCATGTCACAGGCAAGGAGGAACTGCTGATGCAGATGGCCGACCTCGTGTTCGGTGATCTCAGTCTGCCTGAAGAGGGTCCGCAGGGGTGGCGCGCCAAACTCGAACTCGTCGCCCGTCAGCAATGGCGGCTGTGTCGACGGCATCTGTGGCTGCCTCACGTCGTCTCGTTCACTCGCCCCGTCCTGGTCCCCAACATGATGGCCCACACCGAATGGACCCTGCGGGCCCTCGACGGACTCGATCTCCCCATGGACGTCCGACTTCAAGAAACGCTCACCCTGCATGCGCTCGTCGTGACCATCGGACTGTCCAGGGCCGACGAGGCCCAGGCCGAGAGGAACACCGGCATGACATTGAATCGCTGGTCCGAAACTCAGCGGTCCCACCGCCGGGAGCTCCTCGCCAGCGGAAGATTTCCCCTCCTGGCAACCATCTCGGACGACACGGCACCCGACTTGGACGTCCTGTTCGAGTACGGACTGGAACGCCATCTCGACGGCTTCGCCGCACTGGTCGGCGGCCGCAGGGGCAGCTCCGCTGCGCCGGCGTAGTCGATTGGTCCCCGTACCTCAGCTGCATGGTGCCGGGATGGAGCACCCGTGCTGGGATGCCCCCTCCCAAACCACGTTTCCGCAGGTGGGAGCTGGTACTACGGATTCCGTTACAGGTACCCAGGGTTTCGTAGCGGGTCTGTTCAGGGCCGTGGCCGGTGGGATTGGTCCACGGGGCAGTTGGTCTCAACACGTGCGGTGTGCTGTACGCCAGAACGGCAGCCGTGCACAGCTCCACGCACTCCGTCACGGTCTCGCCGTGGAAGAGGAGCCGCTTGAAGCCCTCCGGCCGACCTTGCATGAGGCACCTGAGAGTGACCTCCAGCGAGCCCATGGGCAGAGCTGCCAGAGAGCCGACGGCTTCGCCGATGCTGGGGCCGCCAGCACGGTGACGAAACCCTCTGGCAGCGAGTACGGCCTGCGTCGCCAGGACAACCGCCGTCGCGTTGTCGTGGACTTGCTGCTGCCGCTCGTCGTCTTCGGACGGCTCGTGTGCGGCGGGCAGCGCGGCTTCGTGCGCTGCTATGAAGAGGTCTACCGGCGAAACGGCGAGGAAGTACCCGCTGCCCGGCGCACCTGCCGACCGCGCCCAGCGGCGAGCCCTGTTCTTCCACCGCCCTGGGGTCGGGGGCCGTTCTGTCAGGAATGCGCAGAGCACCCCGAGATACGTCGTCAGTCATGTCTTCCTTCCTGGCGGTCTCCGGACGCCCCGCCGCCCCGCGCAGAGCGCGCACAGGTGCGGTGGTGACGCGGACCGACGGCATGGCGGGCGCCATTCCCACGTCGGGACTCGTTGGTCCGGGTTGAGTCGGGCATCTCCCCGCGCCGCCTGTCCGCCTCTGTTTCCTGTCCTTGGCCGGGGACGAGAGGAGAAGACCGGGCCGAGGTACGAAACCCGGTCTTCATCCTTCCGTCTCCGACGGGACAGGGCTCATGCGGATCAGTGCCCAGATGACGTTGACGCATCGGCGGGCGAGGGCGAGGACGGCCTGGACGTGCTTCTTGCCCTCGGCGCGTTTGCGGTCGTAGAACTTACGCGAGTTCGGGTCGTAGCGGTGTGGGTGCCGAAACCCGATCCATGGCCTGTGACGTGTAGGTTCTCCCCAACGTCCGGCCCTGGTAGAGCAGCGCGTTGACGATCTCCCGCATCTCGTACCGGCCCTGATGGCCGCTGACCGAGGGGTGCGCACCCTTCCACGCGATGATCACCGGCTCGACCAGCGCCCACTGCTCATCGCTCACGTCGGTCTTGCAGGACTTGCGCTCGCTCACAGCGACCAGCCCAACATGCCCATGACCGCCAACCGGCCGGAAGGCCGCACTGCCACACGTTCAGGTGACGACAAAGAACCTGTGCGCTCACATACCGCCCTCTCAGAGCGCCCCCCGGAAGGCCCGTCGTCGGCTCCGGACCCGTCGGCCGGTCACGGCGAAGGCCGCGGATCCGTCGGCCGGCCACGGCGAAGGCCCCGGACCGTCCTGGGCGGACGCTCCGGGGCCTTCGACGTCAGGCTGTGAAGCTCATGAAGCTGCTGAACTCGCACCCGCGTGGCGAACGCAGTCGCGTGCGAGTTCGGGGTTCGCCGGTCAGGAGCGGTAGAGAGGGCCCGCTGAGTCCCTTCCGGCGGTCAAATCAAGTAGAGACGGGGGCTCAGCCCTGGAGGGTGGCGACCTTGGAGGCCAGCGCCGACTTCTTGTTGGCGGCGGCGTTCTTGTGGATGACACCCTTCGAGACAGCCTTGTCGAGCTGACGGGACGCCTCGCGAGAAGCCGCGGTGGCCTTCTCGACGTCACCGGCGGCAGCGGCCTCGCGGGCCTTGCGGATCGCGGTCTTGAGCGACGACTTGACAGCCTTGTTGCGCAGGCGTGCCTTCTCGTTGGTCTTGTTCCGCTTGATCTGGGACTTGATGTTCGCCACGTTATGAGCCTTCTCAGCTTTGATGAATTCGTTTGACTCGGTACAGCACTCAGTACAGCCGCGTCCGGACTCCCACCCCCGCCGAGGCGGAGTGAAGAGGGAGACAGGATGCAGCTAGCCAGGCTAGCAGCGACCCCGCGACCGGCCCAAACCGGTCGCAGTCCCGCGCCCATGGGACCATGGAGCCTACGTATCGATCCGCGTCCACCCGAGACGAGACGCCGCGCGTCTCAAGAATCAGGACCCTGCGTGCCCGCGACCCCTCTCCACGTGCCCGAGCCGAGCCGTACGGACCCGGCGCTGCTCCGCAACTTCTGCATCATCGCCCACATCGACCACGGCAAGTCGACGCTGGCCGACCGGATGCTCCAGCTCACCGGAGTGGTCGACCAGCGGCAGATGCGCGCTCAGTACCTCGACCGGATGGACATCGAGCGCGAGCGCGGCATCACGATCAAGTCCCAGGCGGTCCGGCTGCCCTGGGCCCCCACCACGGGGGAGGGCCAGGGCACCACCCATGTCCTCAACATGATCGACACGCCGGGACACGTGGACTTCACCTACGAGGTCTCCCGTTCGCTCGCGGCCTGTGAGGGCACCGTCCTGCTGGTGGACGCCGCCCAGGGCATCGAGGCGCAGACGCTCGCCAACCTCTACCTGGCGATGGAGAACGACCTCACCATCGTGCCGGTGCTCAACAAGATCGACCTGCCGGCCGCCCAGCCGGAGAAGTTCTCCGAGGAACTGGCGAACCTCATCGGCTGCCAGCCCGAGGACGTGCTGCGCGTCTCGGCCAAGACCGGTGTCGGCGTGGACGCCCTGCTCGACAAGGTGGTCAAGGAGGTCCCGGCGCCCGTCGGTGTGAAGGACGCCCCCGCCCGCGCGATGATCTTCGACTCGGTCTACGACTCCTACCGGGGGGTCGTCACGTACGTCCGGGTGGTCGACGGCCAGCTCAACAAGCGTGAGCGGATCCGGATGATGTCCACCGGCGCCACCCACGAGCTGCTGGAGATCGGGGTCTCCTCGCCGGAGATGACCCCGGCCGACGGCATCGGCGTCGGCGAGGTGGGTTACATCATCACCGGCGTGAAGGACGTACGGCAGTCCAAGGTCGGCGACACGATCACCACCCTGAACAAGGGGGCGACCGAGGCGCTCGGCGGGTACAAGGACCCGAAGCCGATGGTCTTCTCCGGCCTCTATCCGCTGGACGGCTCGGACTACCCCGAGCTGCGCGACGCGCTCGACAAGCTCCAGCTCAACGACGCCGCCCTGGTCTACGAACCGGAGACCTCCGCGGCGCTCGGCTTCGGCTTCCGCGTCGGCTTCCTCGGGCTGCTGCACCTCGACGTGATCCGGGAGCGGCTGGAGCGCGAGTTCGGCCTCGACCTGATCGCCACCGCCCCCAACGTGGTCTACCGCGTGGAGATGGAGGACGGCAGCGAGCACACGGTCACCAACCCGAGCGAGTTCCCCGAGGGCAAGATCGACTCGGTGCACGAGCCGGTCGTACGGGCCACGATCCTCGCTCCGAGCGAGTTCATTGGCGCGATCATGGAGCTGTGCCAGAGCCGCCGCGGCACGCTGCTCGGCATGGACTACCTCTCCGAGGACCGCGTCGAGATCCGCTACACGCTGCCGCTCGCCGAGATCGTCTTCGACTTCTTCGACCAGCTCAAGTCCAAGACCCGCGGCTACGCCTCGCTCGACTACGAGCCCACCGGCGAGCAGACCGCCAACCTGGTCAAGGTCGACATCCTGCTCCACGGCGACAAGGTCGACGCCTTCTCCGCGATCACCCACCGGGACCAGGCGTACGCGTACGGGGTGCGGCTGGTCGCCAAGCTCCGCGAGCTGATCCCGCGGCAGGCGTTCGAGGTGCCCATCCAGGCGGCCATCGGCTCCCGGGTCATCGCCCGTGAGACCATCCGCGCCATCCGCAAGGACGTGCTGGCCAAGTGTTACGGCGGTGACATCTCCCGGAAGCGGAAGCTGCTGGAGAAGCAGAAGGAGGGCAAGAAGCGCATGAAGATGGTCGGCAGCGTGGAGGTCCCCCAGGAGGCGTTCATCGCCGTGCTGTCCAGCGACGACTCCGGGGGCAAGGCGAAGAAGTAGCCGCTCCGGCGGAGACGGCGCCGTTCCGATGCCGCTTTCCGTACCACTACCACCGCTACGGGCCCTCACATCGCGCTGTGAGGGCCCGTAGCGGCATCCGTACGGCAGCGCGGCCCGGGTGGGGGCGGTGGGGGCGGCTTTGTTATGAAGCGGCAGCCCACCGTCCCTTACGCGCCGGGCGGGCGGCCCTTACCCTGAGCCCAGATTCATAGTTACTCGTCGGTTAGTTACTCGTCAGTCATGATGGTTCTCGCCAGTCACAATTCAGTCAGCACGTCGGCAGCGCTGCCGCGGGCCCGGAGGATGCCGTGAGCGACACACAGAACTTGATCGAGAACCGGCCGCCCTCCGTGGCGACCCTCTTCGTTGAGCGCGTGGCGGCCACGCCGGACGCGGAGGCGTACCGCTACCCCGTGCCCGCCGCCGGCCCCGGTCCCGACGAATGGCGCTCGCTGAGCTGGGCCGAGGCGTCGGCACGGGTGTACGCGATGGCCGCCGGGCTGATCGCGCTCGGCGTACGGGCCGAGGAGCGGGTCGCGCTCGCCTCCGCCACCCGCGTCGAGTGGATCCTCGCCGACCTCGGGGTGATGTGCGCGGGCGCCGCGACGACCACGGTCTACCCCTCCACCAACACCGACGAGTCCGCGTACATCCTCTCCGACTCGGAGAGCCGGGTGCTGATCGCCGAGGACGCCGCCCAGCTCGCCAAGGTGCGCGAGCGCCGCGCCGAGCTGCCGCGCCTCGCCCATGTCGTGGTGATCGACGCGGCCGGCGCCGAGCCCGCCGAGGGCGATCCCGAAGGGTGGGTGCTCTCGCTCGCCCAGCTGGAGGCGCGCGGCACCGCGTACCTCGCCGAGCACCCCAAGGCGGTCGAGGAGCGGACCGAGGCGATCACGGCCGAACAGCTCGCCACCCTCATCTACACCTCGGGCACCACGGGCCGCCCCAAGGGCGTACGGCTGCTGCACGACAACTGGTCGTACATGGCCAAGGCGATCGCCGCCACCGGCCTGATCAGCGAGAGCGACGTGCAGTACCTGTGGCTGCCGCTCGCCCATGTCTTCGGCAAGGTGCTGACGTCCGGGCAGATCGAGGTCGGCCACGTCACGGCCGTGGACGGCCGCGTCGACAAGATCATCGAGAATCTGCCGGTGGTCCGGCCGACCTACATGGCCGCCGTGCCGCGGATCTTCGAGAAGGTCTACAACGGCGTCGCCGCCAAGGCGCGGACCGGCGGTCCCGCCAAGTACAAGATCTTCCAGTGGGCGGCCGGGGTCGCCCGCGAGCACGCCAAGGCCGCGCAGGACAACTTCCGCCGTACGGGCACGAGGTCCGTGCCGTTCGCGCTCGGTGCCCGCCACAAGGTGGCCGACGCGCTCGTCTACAGCAAGCTCCGCGAGGCCTTCGGCGGCCGGCTGCGCGCCGCCATCTCCGGCTCCGCCGCGCTCGCGCCCGAGATCGGCTACTTCTTCTCCGGCGCCGGGATCCACATCCTGGAGGGGTACGGACTGACCGAGACCAGCGCGGCCAGCTTCGTCAACCCGGGCGAGGCGTACCGCACGGGCACGGTCGGCAAGCCGCTGCCCGGCACGGAGGTGCGGATCGCCGACGACGGCGAGATCCTGCTGCGCGGGCCGGGTGTGATGGCCGGATATCACGGGCTGCCGGAGAAGACGGTGGAGGTGCTGGAGTCCGACGGCTGGTTCCACACCGGGGACATCGGCGAGCTGTCGGCCGACGGCTATCTGCGGATCACCGACCGCAAGAAGGACCTGATCAAGACGTCGGGCGGCAAGTACATCGCACCGGCCGAGGTCGAGGGCCAGTTCAAGGCGGTCTGCCCGTTCGTCTCCAACATCCTGGTGCACGGCGCCGACCGGAACTTCTGTACGGCGCTGATCGCGCTCGACGAGCCGGCGATCCTCGGCTGGGCGGCCGAGAACGGCATGGCGGGCAGGCCGTACGCCGAGGTGGTCGCCTCCCCGGAGGTCGAGGGGCTCGTCGACGGGTACGTGAAGCGGCTCAACCAGGGCCTGCAGCGCTGGCAGACCATCAAGAAGTTCCGGCTGCTCCCCCGCGACCTGGACATCGAGCACGGTGAGCTGACGCCCAGCCTCAAGCTCAAGAGGCCCGTCGTGGAGCGCGAGTACAGGAATCTGCTGGACGAGATGTACGAGGGCTCCCGCGCGGCCTGAACCGCGAGGCCCGACCGCGCGGTCCGATCTCGCGCCGTGCCCGCGCGCCGTGCCCGCGCGGCCCGATCGCGCGGCCTCGCGGTGCGGGAGGGCGGGCGATCGGGTGCGACGGACGGTGCACGAGCGGACCGCTCCGGCGGGTCCCACGGGGCGTACGAGGCGGGCGTGGCGTGCACGACGGGCGGGGCCGGAAGGGCAGACCTGTTGCCCTACCGGTCCCGCCCGCGCCGTAGTTCGCCGAGGGCGTCCTCGATCCGCTCCAAGTGGCGTCGTACGTCGGCCAGATGCTCCGGGGCGTCGCTCCGCAGCGCGTCCTCGATCTTCGTCAGCCGGCCCGCGACCTCCTCCAGCTGCTCCTGCTCACGCGCCAGTGCCCGCTCCAACTGGCGGTTCTTGCGGTGCAGATCGAGGAAGACGCTGACCTTGGCCCGCAGCATCCACGGGTCGAAGGGCTTGGTCAGGAAGTCGGCCGCGCCGGTGGCGTACCCGCGGAAGGCGTAACCGCTGTCGGACCCCGGCCCGTTCAGGAAGATGATCGGAATGTCCTTGGCCCGGTCGAGCTTCTTGATCCGGTACGCGGTCTCGAAGCCGTCCATACCGGGCATCCGGACGTCCAGCAGCACCAGGGCGAACGGCTGGCGCAGCAGCGCCTCCAGCGCCTCTTCCCCCGAACGCGCCCGTACCAGCCGCTCGTCGAGCGAGGCCAGCACCGCTTCGAGCGCGATGAGGTTGTCCTCCATGTCGTCGACGAGCAGGATGCCCGCACGTTCCGTGCCGACCACTGTGCCGTTCATGTGCTGATCATCCTTGTTGCTCCTTGTCCGGCCTGTGTCTTTCGGCCAGGGAGGCAAGAATGCTCTGTCCGGGGCGCTTTCGCACGCGGTTCCGGCGGTTTGGCCCGCCGTACGCGCCACCCGTCGCGCCACCCCTTCCGCAACCCTCCCGCAACCTTTCCGCAACCCCTCCCGCACGGACCCGCCCGGCGCGACGTTTCCGCTGTCAAGACCCCGGGGCAATCTCCGGTGACTTCCCTAACTCGGTGCGTAGGAATGCCCTCCGTCTGTCACTCTGTCGGGATCGTAAGCGGCACAACGCCAGAACCGGATCAGGAGCCGCAGTGGGGCCCATTCCGATCCCGCGCGAAACCCGCCACCGTCCGGCACCCCAGGTGCCGTTACGGAGGGACGCGCGGTCCATCTCCCGTACCAGCCTGCCCGGCAACCCGCTCGCCCCGTCCGCCGCACGCCGCTTCGCACGCGCGGCGCTCGCGGACTGGACCCGCCTCGGGCTGCTCGCCACCTGCACCTTCTGCCAGGGGGAAACGTGTTGCTCCCCCGGCCGGCACAGCACCGATCTGCTCGCGGACGACGCGGTGCTGATCGTCGACGAACTCGTCACCAACGCGGTCGTGCACGCGGGCACCACCGTCGAACTGCTCTGCCGGCTCGAAGTCCCCTCCGGGGACGCTCCGGAGGATGCCGCCGGGGACGACTCCGGGGACACCGCCGAGGCACCTGCCCCCGACGAACCGGCCGCGCTCGTCCTCGAAGTCTCCGACCACCATCCCGCGCGGCCCGTGCAGAGCGACCCGAACGGAGCGCCGCCGTCCGGGTCCGGCACCCCCGGGTCCGGCACCCCCGAGTACGGCCGGGGGCTGCAACTCGTCTCCGCGCTCGCCGAACGCTGGGGCATCACCTACCGCTCCGGCCTCAAGACCGTCTGGGCCCGGCTCCCCCTCGAAGGCCGGGACGCGGGTCCCGGCCGGAGCCCGGCCGAGCCGGCGGCGCGGCGCGGGCCGCGCGCCGCAGGCCTCGCCGCCCCGGCGGCGAGGCGCACGGTCCGCGACGACCCGGAGTGGGCCGGCGGGGGCGCGCACTCCTTCCTCGCCGAGGCGTCCGAACTGCTCGCGGGACAGCTCGACGAGGACCTGGTCGCCGCGCTCGCCGGTCAGCTGCTGGTGCCCCGTCTCGCCGACTGGTGCGCCGTCTGGCTGGACGGGGAGGACGCCCAGGCTGCCGCCGCGCCCCGGCTCGCCCGCGTCTGGCACGCCGACGAGTCCCGGATCGAGCCGCTGCGCACGGCGCTGGAGAAGGAGTCGCCCCGGCTTCCGGCCCCGCCGTACGCCACGCCGGTACCGGTGCCCTGGCCCGCTCTGGAGACGACCGCGAACGACGGGACGGAGGCGGCGGAGGGCTCGGCCGTGGAGGGCGCGGCGCTCGCCTGCCGGCTCGTCGCGAACGGCCGCTCCCTGGGCACCCTCATGATCGGCCGCCCCGGAGGGAGCACCGTCCCCGGCGAGGTGACCTCCCTCGTCGAGGACTTCGCCCGGCGCGTCGCCCTGGGCATCGGCGCGGCCCGCCGCTATGCCCGCCAGGTCACCATCAGCCGCGTCCTCCAGCGCGGGCTGCTGCCCAGCCAGGTGGCGCGCATCCCGGGCGTCACCAGCTCCCTCGTATACGAACCGAGCGACGACGGGCTCGCGGGCGGCGACTTCTACGACGTCTTCCCCTGCCCGCCGGACGACCGCTGGTGCTTCATGCTCGGCGACGTCCAGGGCAGCGGCCCCGAAGCCGCCGTCGTGACCGGCCTCGCCCGCCCCTGGCTGCGGCTGCTCGCCCGCGAGGGGTACGGCGTCGGCGCGGTCCTGGACCGCCTCAACCGGCTGCTGCTCGACGACGCGACGGAGGCGGCCGAGTCGGCGTCTCTGATGGCCGCTGTGGCGGCCGGAGGGACCGGCGCCCCGCCAGGAGCCCCCCAGGCGTCTCCGGGGCTCCCCGAGGGCCGCCAGGCCCGTTTTCTGTCGCTCCTGTACGGCGAGCTGACGCCCCGGCCGGACGGCACGGGCGTACGGTGCACCCTCGCCAGCGCCGGTCACCCCCTGCCGCTGCTCCTGCGGCCGGACGGCACCGTACGGCCCGCCGCGGAGCCGCAGCTGCTGCTCGGGGTGGTCGAGTCCGTCGCGTACGAGAGCAGCACCTTCGACCTGGAACCCGGGGACACGCTGCTCTGCGTCACCGACGGGGTCACGGAGCGCCGCTCGGGCCGCCGGATGCTGGACGACGGCGACGGGCTCGCCCGCGCCCTGGCGGGGTGCGCGGGGCTGACGGCGCAGGGCGTCGCGGAGCGGATACGGCGCGCGGTGCACGACTTCGCGGAGACGCCGCCGGGGGACGACCTGGCGCTGCTGGTGCTCCAGGCGGAGTGAGACCGGGCGGGGCACGGGGCGCCGTGGGACGCGCCCCGTGCCCCGCCCGGTCCGTCCCGTACGGGACACTGGGGGCATGCCTTCCGCACTGCCCGACGGCGACCCCATGCCCGAGACCGGCGCGCTGCCCCCGCACGCCCTGGCGGGCGCGGCGGACCGGCCGCTCGGCTTCTACCTGCACGTTCCGTACTGCGCGACCCGCTGCGGCTACTGCGACTTCAACACGTACACGGCGACCGAGCTGCGCGGCTCCGGCGGCGTGCTGGCCTCCCGCGACAACTACGCCGACACCCTCGCCGACGAGGTCGGGCTGGCCAGGAAGGTCCTCGGCGACGACCCGCGCCCGGTCCGTACGGTCTTCGTCGGCGGCGGCACCCCGACCCTGCTCGCCGCCGGGGACCTGGTACGGATGCTGGGGACGATCCGCGACGAGTTCGGTCTCGCGGACGACGCCGAGATCACCACGGAGGCGAATCCGGAGTCCGTGGACCCGGCGTACCTCGCCACCCTGCGCGAGGGCGGCTTCAACCGGATCTCCTTCGGCATGCAGAGCGCCAAGCAGCACGTCCTGAAGGTCCTTGACCGCACGCACACCCCGGGCCGCCCCGAGGCGTGCGTCGCGGAGGCCCGCGCCGCGGGGTTCGAGCACGTCAACCTCGACCTGATCTACGGCACACCGGGGGAGACCGACGCCGACTGGCGCGACACCCTCGCGGCGGCGGTGGGCGCGGGCCCCGACCACATCTCGGCGTACGCGCTGATCGTCGAGGAGGGCACCGGGCTCGCCCGCCGGATCCGGCGCGGCGAGGTGCCCATGACGGACGACGACGAGCACGCGGACCGCTACCTCATCGCGGACCGGGTGCTCGCGGAGGCGGGCTTCTCCTGGTACGAGGTGTCCAACTGGGCCACCACGGAGCGGGCGCGCTGCCTCCACAACGAGCTGTACTGGCGCGGTGCGGACTGGTGGGGCGCGGGCCCCGGCGCCCACAGCCACGTCGGCGGCGTGCGCTGGTGGAACGTGAAGCACCCCGGCGCGTACGCCCAGGCCCTCGCGGAGGGCCGCTCCCCGGGCGCGGGCCGCGAGCTCCTCACCGACGAGGACCGCAGGGTCGAGCGCGTCCTGCTGGAGCTGCGCCTGGCCGACGGCTGCCCCCTGTCGCTCCTCCGCCCCGCCGGCCTCACCGCCGCCGCCCGCGCGCTGTCCGAGGGCCTGCTCGCCCCGGAGCCGTACGACGCGGGACGCGCGGTGCTGACGCTGAAGGGCCGCCTCCTGGCGGACGCCGTCGTCAGGGACCTGGTGGACTGATCACTCCCCGGGGTGAATCCCAGCGGATTCGGGGGCGGCTGCTTAGGCTGTTTTCCTCATCTGCCGCCAACAGACGCGGCGGAATGTGGAGGTTCACGGAGATGACCGCTGTGGATGAGCGACCGATCACCGACGCTGCCAGGATCTTCGAGGACCTTGAGGTCCCCGAGGGATTCAAGGCGGAACTCCTCAGGGGGGACATTGTGATGACGGCCGGGCCCGACCGGGTCCACAATTCGATCGTGGAGTCTGTGCAGGACCAGATCCCACGCAAGATCTGGCGCCGTCTCCAGACCCAGGACATCACCATTCCCGGGGAGACGAGCGAGCCGCAGCCCGACCTGGTGGTCCTTGAGCGAGGAGCCGAGGAAGGCCCCGGACGGCACATCCCGGCCCCCGCCGTCGAACTACTGCTGGAGGTGGTCTCCAAGACCAGCGTGGACCGGGACTACGGCGTCAAGCGCTCGATGTACGCGGCGGGGCGGGTGCCCGCGTATCTGATCGTTGACCCGATGGCGGCGCGCTGTGTCCTGCTCACCGACCCGGTCGGCACCGGCGAGAAGGCTGATTACCGCACCGCGCGGACCTACGGGTTCGGCGAACCCGTACCGCTGCCCATGCTCGACGTGGAGCTGGACACTTCCGAGTTCGAGACGCTGCCCGAGGTCAGGACGCACCGCCGACCGTGACGAAGTCGATCAGCTCCTCCACCCGGCCCAGCAGCGCCGGCTCCAGGTCCCGGTAGGAGTGCACGCGGGACAGGATCGCCTGCCACGCCGCCCCCGTGTTCGCGGGCCAGCCCAGCGCCTCGCACACGCCCGTCTTCCAGTCCTCGCCCCTCGGCACCTTCGGCCAGGCCCGGATGCCCACCGAGGACGGCTTCACCGCCTCCCATACGTCGATGTACGGGTGGCCCACCACCAGGACGTCCGCGCCGCCCGCCGCCGCCGCGATACGGGACTCCTTCGAGCCGGGCACGAGATGGTCGACCAGCACGCCGAGCCGCGCGTCCGGCGTGGGGCCGAACTCCGCCACCACCGCCGGGAGATCGTCGATGCCGCCGAGGTACTCCACGACCACGCCCTCGATGCGCAGATCGTCGCCCCAGACCTTCTCCACCAGCTCCGCGTCGTGCCGCCCCTCCACATAGATCCGGCCCGCCCTGGCCACCCGCGCGCGGGCGCCCGGCACCGCGACCGAGCCCGAGGCCGTACGCGCCGGGGCGGCCGGACGCGAGGCACCCCCGCCCGGGCCGCCCGGCCGGGGGCGGACCAGCGTCACCGGCCGGCCCTCCAGCAGGAAGCCGCGCGCCACCATCGGGAAGACCCGGTGCTTGCCGAACCGGTCCTCCAGCGTGACCGTCGGCCCCTCGGCGGTCTTCTCGCAGCGGATCACCGCGCCGCAGAAGCCCGTCGTCACCTCCTCGACCACCAGATCGGGTTCGGCGGGGACCTCCGGCGCGGGCGTGGACTTCTTCCACGGGGGCGTCAGATCGGGGCTGTAGCTGCGCATGCGCACGACGATATGCGGGGGTCGCCCGCCGGGCTACGCGGGCGGCCCCGACCCGCCGAACCGCGCCGCCAGCGCGTCCCGTTGCGCCCGTACGAACGCCGCGTCCACCACCGCCCCGTGCCCCGGTACGTACACCGCCCCGTCCCCGCCGCCCAGCGCCAGCAGCCGGTCCAGGGCGGCGGGCCAGCACGCCGGGACCGCGTCGGGGCCCGCCTGGGGCTCGCCCGACTCCTCCACCAGGTCCCCGCAGAAGACCACCGCCGGGGCGCCGGGAGGCTCCCCGCCCGCCCCCGGCACCAGCAGCGCCAGGTCGTGCGCGGTGTGCCCCGGGCCGACGTTCGCCAGCAGCACCCGCCGCCCGCCGCCCAGGTCCAGCGTCAGCTCCCCGCACACCGCGTGCCCCGGCCGTACCAGCAGGTCCACCGCCTCGGCCGCCTCGGCCTCCGCGACACCCTCCCGCACCGCCTCCTCGTACAGGCTCCCGGCGGGGCCGCCCGCGCCGCCCCCGGACAGCAGCTCCGCCGCCCCCACCGCCCCGTAGACCGCCACCCCCGAGAACGCCGCCGCCCCGAGCACATGATCGAAATGCGGATGGCTGAATGCGACATGCGTCACGCGCCGGCCGCCGAGCAGCGCCCGCGTCTGCGCCCGGAGTTCGGCGCCCTCCCGCAGCGTCGACCCCGTGTCGTAGAGCAGCGCGCCCCGCTCACCGGCCACCAGACCGACGGTCGCGTCCCACCCCGGCAGGCGTCTGCGGCCCACTCCGGGGGCCAGCCGCTCCCACCCGTACTCTTCCCAACGGACGTCCATACCGGGACGCTACGGGAGAGCACTGACATCCGGCGCCGGGATTCCGCCGGGATCCGCCGGGTAGCCTGGTCGGCCGCTCTTGCTCGGGATACGCCTTACGGCCGTACACTGAACCGGGAGCGCTGGCACTCCGCAGGAACGAGTGCCAATGAGCGCAGCGGCGGGCGAAGGACGACGGACGACATCGGGAGGTGTGCGCCATGCTCAGCGAACGCAGACTCGAGGTGTTGCGCGCGATCGTCCAGGACTACGTCGGCACCGAGGAGCCCGTCGGCTCCAAGGCACTCACCGAGCGGCACAAACTGGGTGTCTCCCCGGCGACCGTGCGCAACGACATGGCGGTGCTGGAGGACGAGGGCTTCATCGCCCAGCCGCACACCAGCGCCGGGCGCATCCCGACCGACAAGGGCTACCGGCTCTTCGTCGACCGGCTGGCCGGGGTCAAGCCCCTGTCCCTGCCGGAGCGCCGTGCCATCCAGAACCTGCTGGACGGAGCCGTGGACCTCGACGACGTCGTGGGCCGTACGGTGCGGCTGCTCGCGCAGCTCACCCGGCAGGTGGCCGTCGTCCAGTACCCCTCGCTGACCCGTTCGACGGTGCGGCACGTGGAGCTGCTGGCGCTCGCGCCCGCCCGGCTGATGCTCGTCCTGATCACGGACACCGGACGGGTCGAGCAGCGCCTGGTCGACTGCCCCGCGCCGTTCGGCGAGACCTCTCTCGCCGATCTGCGGGCCCGGCTCAACAGCCGGATCGTCGGACGCCGCTTCACGGACGTCCCGCAGCTCGTGCAGGACCTGCCCGACTCCTTCGAGCAGGAGGACCGGGGGACCGTGTCGGCGGTTCTCGCGACCCTGCTGGAAACCCTGGTCGAGGAGACCGAGGAACGGCTGATGATCGGCGGAACCGCCAACATCACCCGCTTCGGACACGACTTTCCTCTGACCATCCGGCCGGTGCTGGAGGCGCTGGAGGAGCATGTGGTGCTCCTCAAGCTGCTCGGCGAGGCCGCGGACCCCGGCATGACCGTACGTATCGGGCACGAGAACGCCCATGAGGGCCTCAACTCCACGTCCGTCGTCGCGGTCGGCTACGGTTCGGGCGACGAGGCAGTCGCCAAACTCGGCGTGGTCGGACCGACCCGCATGGACTACCCCGGAACGATGGGAGCGGTACGCGCAGTGGCACGTTACGTCGGACAGATCCTGGCGGAGTCGTAAGTGGCCACGGACTACTACGCCGTACTCGGCGTACGCCGCGACGCATCTCAGGACGAGATCAAGAAGGCATTCCGCAGGCTCGCGCGCGAGCTGCACCCGGATGTCAATCCCGATCCGAAGACGCAAGAGCGCTTCAAGGAGATCAACGCCGCGTACGAGGTGTTGTCGGACCCGCAGAAGAAGCAGGTCTACGACCTCGGCGGCGACCCGCTGTCCTCCAACGGGGGCGGCGGCGCGGGAGGGTTCGGAGCCGGCGGCTTCGGCAACTTCTCGGACATCATGGACGCGTTCTTCGGTACGGCGTCGCAGCGCGGCCCGCGCTCGCGGACGCGGCGCGGCCAGGACGCGATGATCCGGCTGGAGATCGACCTCAACGAGGCGGCCTTCGGCACGACCAAGGACATCCAGGTCGACACGGCGATCGTCTGCACGACCTGCTCGGGCGAGGGCGCCGCGCCCGGCACCTCCGCCCAGACCTGCGACATGTGCCGCGGCCGCGGCGAGGTCTCACAGGTCACCCGCTCCTTCCTGGGCCAGGTCATGACCTCGCGGCCCTGCCCGCAGTGCCAGGGCTTCGGCACGGTCGTGCCGACGCCGTGCCCCGAGTGCGCGGGCGACGGCCGGATCCGCTCCCGCCGTACGCTCACGGTCAAGATCCCCGCGGGCGTCGACAACGGCACCCGGATCCAGCTCGCGGGCGAGGGCGAGGTCGGCCCGGGCGGCGGCCCCGCCGGTGACCTGTACGTGGAGATCCACGAGGTCCCGCACGCGACGTTCCAGCGGCGCGGCGACGATCTGCACTGCACGGTGACGATCCCGATGACCGCGGCGGCGCTGGGCACGAAGTGCCCGCTGGAGACGCTCGACGGCATGGAGGAGATCGACGTACGGCCCGGCACGCAGTCCGGCCAGTCGATCCCGCTGCACGGCCGCGGCATCACGCACCTCCGCGGCGGTGGCCGGGGCGATCTGATCGTCCATGTCGAGGTCATGACCCCGACGAAGATGGACCCCGAGCAGGAGCGCCTGCTGCGCGAACTGGCCCAGCTCCGCGGCGAGGAACGGCCCACGGGCCAGTTCCAGCCAGGGCAGCAGGGGTTGTTCTCGCGTTTGAAGGACGCGTTCAACGGGCGGTAGGCGGGTTTGTCCGGCCGGGGGTCCGGGGGTTGGCCCCCGGGTCAGTGCGGTCAGCCAGGGCGGCAGGGGCTGTTCTCGCGCTTGAAGGACGCCTTCAACGGGCGGTAGGCGGGCCCTTTGAATGCTGCCTCAACGGGCAGCGCGCGGTTCGTTCGGGCCGGGGCCGGGGACGGCCTCCGGACCCCGCGTCCTGCCTGGTGCGGTGCCGATTCGGAGGTGCCGTGGCTGACATGGCACCATGCCTGCATGTCCTCCGCACTGACCGATCTCTGCCGGTATCCGATCGTGCAGGCCCCCATGGCGGGCGGCGCGTCCTGCCCGCAGCTCGCCTCGGCCGTCTCCGAGGCCGGAGGTCTCGGGTTCCTCGCCGCCGGCTACAAGACGGTCGACGGCATGTACGAAGAGATCAAGCAGGTCCGGGGTCTCACCGGCCGGCCCTTCGGCGTCAACCTCTTCATGCCGCAGGCGCGCTACGCCGACCGCGCCGCCGTCGAGGTCTACCGTAACCAGCTCGCCGGTGAGGCCACCTGGTACGAGACCCCTCTCGGCGACCCCGAGACCGGGTGGGACGACGCGTACGAGGCCAAGCTCGCCATCCTGCTCGACGACCCGGTGCCGGTCGTCTCCTTCACCTTCGGGTGCCCGACCAGGACCACCCTCGACGCGTTCGCGGGGGTCGGTACGTACACGGTCGTCACCGTGACCACGCCCGAGGAGGCCCAGACCGCCCAGTGGTCCGGCGCCGACGCCGTCTGTGTGCAGGGCATCGAGGCCGGCGGCCACCAGGGGACACACCGTGACGACCCCGCCACCGACGGCGCGGGCATCGGACTCCTCTCGCTGATCGCGCAGGTCAGGGAGGCCGTCGAGCTGCCGGTCATCGCCGCGGGCGGCCTCATGCGCGGTGGCCAGATCGCCGCCGCACTCGCGGCGGGCGCCGACGCGGCGCAGCTCGGCACCGCCTTCCTGGTCTGCCCGGAGTCCGGGGCCAACGCCCTGCACAAGCAGGCCATGACCAACCCGCTCTTCGTACGGACCGAGCTGACCCGGGCGTTCTCCGGCCGCCCCGCGCGCGGGCTCGTCAACCGCTTCATGCGCGAACACGGCCCGTACGCCCCTCCCGCCTACCCCGAGGTGCACCACCTCACCTCGGGGCTGCGCAAGGCCGCCGCCAAGGTGGGCGACGCGCAGGGCATGGCGCTCTGGGCGGGCCAGGGCCACCGGATGGCGCGCGAACTGCCCGCCGGGAAGCTGGTCGAGGTCCTCGCGGGCGAACTCGACGCGACCCGCGCCTCGTTCATGCCCGGCCTGGGCAGCGCGCCGTGACCGCACCCGTCTTCGTCGTGGACGACTTCGGCCCCGGGCACAGCGAGAGGTTCGTCCTGGACGGGCCCGAGGGCCGGCACGCCGTCTCCGTGAAGCGCATGCGGCCCGGCGAGGACGTCGTCCTGACCGACGGCGCCGGCCGGTGGGCCGACTGCGTGGTGCTGGCGGCCGAGGGCAAGGACCGGCTCGTCGTCGAACTCAGCTCGGTGACCGAGGAACCACCGGAGACCCCGCACATCACCGTCGTCCAAGCCCTCCCCAAGGGCGACCGGGGCGAACTGGCCGTCGAGACCATGACGGAGACCGGTGTCGACGCCATCGTGCCGTGGGCCGCGGCGCGCTGCGTCACGCAGTGGCGGGGCGAGCGGGGCGCGAAGGCGCTCGCCAAGTGGCGGGCCACCGCGCGCGAGGCGGGCAAGCAGTCGCGCCGGGTGCGGTTCCCCGAGGTCGCCGACGCCATGACCACCAAGCAGGTCGCCGCGCTGCTCGCCACGGCGGACTTCGCGGCGGTCCTCCACGAGGACCGGGCGGCGGACAGCGCCGCGCTGGCCACCGCCGAACTGCCGGACGCGACGGGCGCCGTGGCCTCGATCGTGCTGGTTGTGGGCCCCGAAGGGGGCGTGTCGCCCGAGGAGTTGACGGTCTTCGCGGCGGCGGGAGCACGGCCGTACCGACTGGGCCCCAGCGTGCTGCGCACCTCCACCGCGGGTACGGCGGCCACGGCGCTGCTGATGGGCCGTACGGGCCGCTGGTCCTGACGTACGCGGCCCGACGCGCGGCACGGCGTGGACGGCGGGGGCGGGGCGGACGGCGGGGCCGACACCGCTCCACCGGGGGACCGCGGCCGATAGCATGCGTCCGTACGGAACTGATCACCGACCGACACCAGCTCTGCCGAGGAGGCCGGGAACATGGCCGGAGAACCGCAGGCCGACTGCCTGTTCTGCAAGATCGTCTCGGGGGACGTACCGGCGACCATCGTGCGCGAGAGCGAGACCACCGTCGCCTTCCGGGACATCAACCCGCAGGCCCCGACGCATGTCCTGGTCATTCCCCGCGCGCACTACCCGGACGCCGTCACCCTCGCCACCGCCGAGCCGGTCGTCGCCGCGGACATACTGCGCGAGGCGGCGGCCGTGGCCGCCGACGACAAGGTCGACGCCACCGGATACCGCGTCGTGTTCAACACGGGCTCGGGCGCCGGCCAGACCGTCTTCCACGCCCACGCCCACGTGCTGGGCGGGCGCGGCCTCAACTGGCCCCCCGGGTAGGCGCCTTGTCCGTACGCGAACTGGTCGTGCTGGGCACCGCCAGCCAGGTGCCCACCCGTCACCGCAACCACAACGGCTATCTGCTGCGCTGGGACGGCGAGGGTCTGCTCTTCGACCCGGGCGAGGGCACCCAGCGCCAGATGCTGCGCGCCGGGGTCGCCGCGCACGACATCAACCGGATCCTCGTCACGCACTTCCACGGCGACCACTCCCTCGGCCTCGCCGGGGTCGTCCAGCGCATCAACCTCGACCAGGTGCCGCACGAGATCACCGCGCACTACCCGGCGAGCGGCCGGCGCTTCTTCGAGCGGCTGCGGTACGCGACGGCCTACCGCGAGACCGTCGCCCTGACCGAGGCGCCCGTCACCGGCGACGGCGTCCTCGCGCGCACCCCCGCGTACACCCTGGACACGCGGAAGCTCTCGCACCCCGTCGAGGCGTACGGCTACCGCCTCACCGAACCCGACGGCCGCCGGATGGACCCCGCGCGGCTCGCCGCCCACGGGATCGCGGGCCCCGACGTGGGCCGGCTCCAGCGCGCGGGCGTGCTGAACGGCGTCACGCTGGAGCACGTCAGCGACGTCCGGCGCGGACAGCGGTTCGCCTTCGTCATGGACACCCGGCTCTGCGACGGGGTGTTCGCGCTCGCCGAGGGGTGCGACCTGCTGGTCATCGAGTCGACGTTCCTGAACGAGGACGAGCGGCTCGCCACCGACCACGGCCATCTCACCGCGGGCCAGGCGGGCCGCGTGGCGGCGGAGTCCGGCGTACGGCACCTCGTGCTGACGCACTTCTCGCAGCGCTACAGCGACCCCGACGAGTTCGAACGGCAGGCGCGCGCGGCGGGCTTCGAGGGCGAACTGACGGTCGCCGCCGACCTCGTACGGGTAGCGCTGCCCAAGAGGTCGGGCGGATAGGTGGGGCGGCGTCGCGTGCCGATGGGCGGCGCCCGGCGGCGTTGACGGTGGAGCCGGAGGACCCGACGCTCCCGCGTCGCCTCCCTCCTCCGCCT
>NZ_JBFBJB010000080.1:0-38359 GCF_040685895.1 Streptomyces sp. NPDC088124
CCACGCCGATCAGCGTGACGTCGCCGCCGTCGCGCAGACACGCGGCGCGGCCGGCCTCGAAGGGGACATGGGGGGCCAGGGCCGTCGTCCCTCAGGTTCTCACCACACTTTGCGTGAGCGTGCCTCGACGACCAGCTCGGGGTCGGGAACCTGTCGCTTGGCAGCGACGGTGGCGAGCATCTGTTGCGAGAAGTGGAAACCGAAGTCTTCGGCAACGAGCTTGCGCCAGGGGCGAGACACGATGTTGTGGGTTGCCCAGCGGGCGAACCGCGGGCGCTTCATGATGTCGCCCGCGATCGCCCACGCCTTCGGCAGGAGCTCCTCACGCGGAAGTACGTCGCTGACGAGTCCGTAGTCGAGTGCTTTCCGCGCAGGGATGGAGCGGCCACTGTAGATGTCGTAGGCCGCCCGCTTCGTGCCCATCAGGTGCTGCAGGGCGAGTGAGAGTCCGTCTCCCGGCGCGGTGCCCGCCATGAAGTGCGGATCCATGAAGTCTGCGTCTTCCACGGCCAGAGTGATGTCGCACAGTAGCGCGAACTCGGTGTGGATCCCGGGACCGTTTACCGCCGCGATCGTCGGGATGTCGAGGTTGTTGACGAAGTTCTCTATCAGCTTCCACGCATCGATGGTCTGCTGGAAGATGTAGTCGGGCTCCTCCTCGACGACGGGCCGCGGCCACGTCTCCTCCGGGTCGCCTCGGAACCAGGTCTCGCCGGTGCCGGTCAGGATGAGGACGTGGTTGTCGGGGTCGTTGCCCACGTCCTGCCACACCCGGTTCCACGCGTTGTGGGCGGCCCAGTTGTGGACGTATGGACCGCCGTCAGTGTGGAGCCGAAGCTCGATGATCCCGTTCTCCCTGCGCATCTTGAAGAAGGCGGCGTACTTCTCGGAGTACTCCTCAAATGCGGTCGGTGGAACGTGGCCTTCCCACCGGGGGTCTGACATGGTCGTCAAGGTCGTCCTCCTTCGTCAGCGCCGGGATACCGACGCTCTCGCTAACGTGAAGATCATTACTCCGCGAGGAAGCGGCACGACCGGCAACGCAGGAAAAATCCCCAGAAGCCGACCGCGGTGAAGCTTTGCGTCAGGCAGGCATGCCCTTCTGCCGCAATTCGGCCAGGTGTCACGAGCTCCGCGCTGGCACTCAAGGGGGCACCGTGAGTTGCGTCGTCTGGAATCTCCCCGCGGTGCCACGTCAGGATGTTTCGGCGCACGGCACGTGAACAGCCACATGCCCGCTGAAACAGCGAGCTTTCTCGTACCATAGAGTCAATTTTCATGAGTGATTTGGACGAGAGTCGGCAGGACTACGACCTGGATGAGCTCGATCGGCGGCTCATCCATGCCCTCCAGATCAACCCGCGAGCACGCTGGGCTGCGCTGGCGCCGATTATCGGGGTCGACGCGGTCACCCTCGCCCGGCGCTGGGACCGCATCGTCGAGGCTGGCATCGCATGGGTGTCCGGACATCCCGGCCCGGAGCTGAGAGGGCCGTCGGCGATACTGGAGATTGAAGCCCACCCTGCCGCCACGCTCGGCCTCGCACAGGAGATCGCGGCGGACAATGAAGCGTTCACGGTGGACCTCACGGCCGGGGGACGCGAGATGCTCGTGCTGGTGGCCACATCCAGCATGAATGCGCTGACGGAATATTTGATGATGCGGGTACCGGCACTTGACGGGATTCGGGCGACCCGGGCCCACTTGTTCTCGTCGCCGTTCGTGGACGGAGGACAGTGGCGCCTTCGCTCCCTGTCTGCCGAGGAGATCGCTGCGGTGGAGCGGAGCGTCGAGGTCTCGCGATCCCCGAGCAGCCGCGTCGACTCTCCACTGGAGGACCAACTCCTTCGCCTGCTGGGACCGGATGGCAGGGCGACAGTGGCTTTCCTGGCGAGGACCCTCGGCGTGGGCCAGCGTCGGGTGCGGGACGCGGTTGCCGCCATGACCGCACAAGGCCGACTGGACACCCGCCTGGATATGGCAAAGGCGCAGTCGGGCCGGCCGGTTCATGCGTGGTACTTCCTCCGGGTCCCTGCCGCGCTCGTGCAGCGCGTCGGGTCTGTGCTCACCCGTATCGGCGAGATCCGCCTCGCGGTTTCAACTGTCGGACAGTACAACCTCATCCTCGCCGTGTGGTTGCCGACGCTGGCTGATGTGCAGCGGCTCGAAGTCATCCTGGAGGAGAAACTTCCCGGCGTCAGCATTGCCGACCGTTCCGTCGTGCTGCGCACGGTCAAGAAGGAAGGACACCGCCTCGATGCCCGTGGGCACGCCACTGGCGAATTCAGCCCTCTGCTGACCAATATGCCTCAGCCAGACGCGTCTTTCGAATGAAATCCTGCACCAAGCCGGAACCATTACGTGTGCGGACTACCGTCCTGCCGCATGACCACTTCGACAGCTCCTGTCGGTGTCTTCGACCTGTTCACTATGGGGATTGGGCCCTCGAGTTCGCACACAGTCGGGCCGATGAAGGCAGCCGCCGCCTTTGCTAAGGACCTGCGGCGAGCGGGCGCGGCGGCCAGCGTCGAGTCAGTGCGAGTGGAGATCTTCGGCTCGCTCGCCGCGACCGGGCACGGGCACGGCACGTTCACCGCGGTGCTTCTCGGCTTGGATGGTGCGCAATCAGCCAGGCTCGACTCCGGCGAAGTTGAGCGAAGGCTGGCGGACATCGCGGCATCCGGCAGGGTGAGCCTGGGCGCAGGGCGACGAATCCCCTGCCGAATCGAGGACTTCGTACTGCGACCGTTGACCGTCCGTCCGCGCCATCCGAACGCGTTGACGATCACCGCATACGACCATGCCGGCGTTGTTGTTCGATCAGATACGTACTACTCCATCGGGGGCGGGTTCGTTGTCCGCGACGGCGACGAGGAGCGCCCCTCCGGCATGCAATCGACGTCGGTTCCACACCCGTTCCGCACGGCGGCGGAGCTGCTCGTTATCTGCGACCAGACAGGTTCCCGCATCTGCGACGTGGTACGCGACAACGAACTCGCAGGGCGCTCGCACACCGACCTCAGCCAGGGATTGCGAGAACTGTGGGACACGATGCAAACATGCGTCACGTCGGCTGTATCGCGTACGGGGGTGCTCCCTGGCGGCCTCGATGTCCGTCGGCGAGCCGGTGCATGGGCGTCGCGATTGGACCGCGAGGACCCCGAGCACAGTGAGCAGTACTGGCAAGAGCGTGTCAACTTCATCGCGTTGGCAGTGAATGAGGAGAACGCCAGCGGTGGTCGCGTCGTGACCGCACCGACCAACGGTGCGGCCGGAATCATCCCCGCCGTACTGTTTTATGCATTGAACTACACGGCTGCCGGCAAGGGCGCCGACGACGATTCACGCAACGACATCGTCGAGAGGTTTCTGCTCACCGCCACGGCGGTGGGCAGCCTCTGCAAGGCCAACGCCTCGATCTCCGGTGCCGAGGTGGGTTGTCAAGGCGAGGTCGGCTCTGCATCGGCGATGGCTGCGGCCGGACTGACCGAGATCCTCGGCGGTACACCGCGCCAGGTGGAGAACGCCGCCGAAATCGCGCTGGAGCACAATCTCGGCCTGACCTGTGATCCTGTTGCCGGCCTCGTACAGGTGCCCTGCATCGAACGCAACGCGATCGCTGCAGTGAAAGCGATCAACGCCGCGCGAATGGCGCTCTGGGGCGACGGCAACCATCACGTCTCGCTGGACCAGGTCATCGCCACCATGCGTGAGACCGGCGCGGACATGAACCACAAATACAAGGAGACGGCCCTGGGCGGGCTGGCCGTCAACGTTGTCGAGTGCTGAAGCCGCGTCAGGCGCCCCCCGTGCCCAACCTGCGCAGTCGAACAATCAGGAAATGAGGAGCAATGGCAGTCCGCACAGTCTTCAAGAATGGGACCGTCTTCGACGGAACCTCAGCAGGCATGGCCGACCTCGTCATCGAAGGCCGCCACGTCGTCGATGTCGGGACCGATCTGGACGGTGATCACGTTGTGGACTGCTCTGGAAAGTCGGTCCTCCCCGGGCTGTTCGACTGCCACGTGCACGTGATGACCCGAGACTTCAACCTCGCACGCGCCGAACAACAAGCCTTCTCCCTGCAGTATTACGAAGCAAAGCGCAACCTGTCACTCCTGCTCGACCAAGGCATCACCTCTGCCCGAGATGCCGCAGGCGCAGACCTAGGGGTGAAGCAAGCGATCGCACAGGAACTCATCGAGGGACCGCGACTGCAGATCGCGATCTCGATGCTGTCCCAAACGGGCGGGCACGGCGATGTCCATCTCCCCTCGGGAGGCCATCGATCGATCCCGATGATGACGGCACACCCCGGACGGCCCAACCCGGTCGTCGACGGCCCGGACGGAGTGCGGCGAGGAGTCCGTGAAGTCCTGCGCGCGGGAGCCGACGCAGTCAAGATCGCCACCACCGGCGGAGTCATGTCTACAGGCGATAATCCCCGCCACGCCCAGTTTCGCGCCGACGAGCTAGCGGTGATCGTTGCCGAAGCCGCCGCGGCCGACACCTACGTATTCGCCCACGCGCAGGGGACCGAGGGAATCAAGGCAGCCTTGCGGGCCGGCGTCCGTTCCATCGAACACGGCTACTACCTGGACGACGAAGCAGTCGACCTCATGCTCGAGCGTGGCGCCTGGCTCGTTCCCACGCTGTCAGCGACACGCGCCATCATTGACGCCGCTGACAGCGGCATACCGATCCCGGAAGAGAACGCCAACCTTGCCCGTGAGGCCGTCGAAGCTCATCAGGCGAGCTTCGCGCTCGCCGTCCAGGCGGGGGTGAAGATCGCTATGGGGACCGACAGCCCGCCCTACTGGAGCCCGGCAGCGAGCAACCTCAGAGAACTCGCTCTGATGGTGAACTCCTCGTCGATGTCCGCGCTGGATGCCTGGCGCGCCACGACGTCGAGCCCGGCCGAACTCCTCCGATTCGACACCGCCGGAAAGTTGGCAGCCGGCAAGCTCGCGGATGTGGTCGTCATCGCAGGCAGTCTGTCCGATCTCGACGACCTTCGCGGCCGGGTCCGTCAGGTGTGGCTCGACGGCACGCGGGTACGGTGACGCGTTGTGCGCATGCCCTCGATCAAGCCCAGCGAACTGACAGCCGAGCAGCGCTCGCTCGACGATCACGTCCGACAGCTCATGGCCGGCTTGCCCGCGCCGTTTACCTCGACTGATCCCGACGGCGCGCTGATCGGCCCTTTCCCGGTGATGCTCCGCTTTCCCGGGCTCGCCCGCCCGCTGCTGAAGTGGTTCACGGCCGGCACCGGCGCCTCAGTCCTGCCCGCCCGAGTGCGCGAGGTTGCGATTCTCACCACGGGCTCGCGGTATGCCGCGGCCTACGAGCTGTACTCACACTCTCGGGTTGCGCTCGCCGTCGGTCTGCCGGAGGACATCATCGAGGGCCTGGTCGCGGGGCAGCGCCCGGCAGGCATGACCGCCGAGGAAACGGTCGCTCACGATGTGGCAGCCCGGCTGCACAGCGGCGCGCCTTTGCCGGGAGCGCTTTACCGAGCCGGGGTCCGCACCTTCGGCGACTCCGGTACGGCTGAACTCGTCTTCCTCGTCGCGCAGTATGCCGCCATCTCGGCGATCCTCAATGCGTACGACGTGCCACTGCCGCCCGACGGCGACTGACTGTGCGCCAGCAAGCCGTGGGACGCCAGACCGGGGCCCCGCCGCAGACGGTGACCGACGCCGGGGTCTCCATGCGAAGAGCTGAGGTCGGCCAAGGCGCAACCCGGATACCGTCCGGGGTCTTCCAAAGACCTGGGACACGACGGCGGTCCAATCCAGGGTTGCCGCCAGAGAACGGTCGCATGTACACCATCGAGGCCATACTCAGCGGTCCTCCCGAAACCGAGACCAGCCCGATTTCGTCGCCGGCCTCCAGCCCACACCGCACCCCCACACACTGCGTAGAGCCGAAAGAGTGACAGCAGACGAGCGTGAGACAGGCGAAAGGACATTCCCCCAGGTCAGCAGCCCCGCCCCATCAAACGTGGCAGGTCACAGGGTCCACTGGTCTCTTCCGCGACATATGACCACCAGCATCCAGGAGCGCTGCGTTCAGCGTCACCTGCCCTGGGCGCCCTACTCATACTCGCCACCTCAACGGGCCCCGACCCGCACGGCAAGTCGCCTGACACACCATCAGAACGAGCGTCACGAGCGTCGTTTCAGCGTCAAGATATCGCCCGTAACACCCACACCGCATATAATGCACACCAGAGAAACTGCAGGTCAGACGGCCTTTGCCACAGGCTCAAGAATCGCGACGCACTCCACATGGTGCGTCATCGGAAACAGGTCGAACGCCCGCAGCGTGCGCGGCCGGTAACCGCCCTCCCGGAAGTACGCCAGGTCGCGCGCGAGTGCCGCCGGGTCGCAGGCGACGTAGGCGATGCGGCGGGCGCCCAGGTTCGTGAGGTGATGGACCGTCTGTTTGCCGGCGCCCGCGCGGGGCGGGTCCAGGACGATCAGGTCGGTTTCCGTGATGCGGGTGCGCGGGAGGACCTGGTCGACCTTGCCCTGTTCGATACGGACCCGCGGCAGGTCCTTCAGGTTGTGGCGGGCGTCCTCGACCGCGCGCTTGCCGGATTCGATGCCGAGCACCGCGCCGCTCTCGCCCACGCGCTCCGCGATCGCCCCGGCGAACAGGCCGACCCCGCAGTAGAGATCGAGCGCGGTCTCGCCCTTCCTCGGCATCAGGCCCTGCATCACGGCCTCGACCAGGAGTTGGGGGGCCTGCGGGTGCACCTGCCAGAAGCCGCCCATGCCGACGCGGTACGTACGGCCGTCGGCGCGCTCGCGGACGAAGGCGCGGCCGTGGACGCGGTGCACCCCGCCGTCGTGTTCCTCCACCCGCAGGACGGAGACGGGCTTGTCCAGCTCCACCAGCGGGAGCCGGCCGCCCTCGCGCGGGGTGAGGATGACCTGGCGGTCGCCGGAGCCGGAGGCCGCGATGGCTTCCACCGAGGCGATCTGGGGCCATTCCCGCCGCTCGACACCGAGTTCGCTGACGCCCTCCGTGGCGATCATGCAGTGGTCGACGGGCTCCACGTCGTGCGAGCGGTGCTTGCGCAGCCCGGCGCGGCCCTTCTCGTCGACCGCGTACTGCACGCGCGAGCGCCACGCCGGCACCTCGCCCGCCGGGAGTTTGTCGCCGGGCGCGGGCATGACCGTACCGTCCCAGCCGGCCTCCTCCGGGGTGAGTCCGGCGAGCCGCCGCAGCTGCTCCGCGATGACCTCGCCCTTGAAGCGCCGCTGCGCGCCCGGCTTGGCGTGCTGCCAGTCGCAGCCGCCGCACCGGCCGGGACCCGCGTACGGGCAGGGCGCCTCGACCCGGTCCTTGGACGCGTCGAGGATCTCCACGGCGTCGGCGCGCAGGTAGCGCGAGTCCGCCTCGCCCTCCGTCACCCGGGCGCGGATCCGCTCGCCCGGCAGGGCGTGCCGTACGAAGAGCACCCGGCCCTCGTCGGTACGGGCGATGCAGTGACCGCCGTGGGCGACGGGGCCCACCTCGACCTCGTACTCCTCCCCGACCAGCGAAGCCTGCGGTTCTGTGCTCATGACGGGGTGGCTCCAAAGATCCGAGGGGCTGAGCCGGCGCGTGGACGGCCGGGCGACAGCCCACCAGTCTACGTGCCGGGCCCGGCCCCGGCGTCCGGCCGGGACCGCGCCCGTCGCGGGGCCGGGACCGCGCGGCCGCCCGCGCCCCCGTCACTCCCCCGCGCCGTGGTCCTTCGACCGTGCGTCGACCGGGCCGCGGCGGACGGCGCCCGGCGCGTTGTACATCCCGCGCCGCTTCGCCCGCTGCTTCGCCAGCTCCGAGGATTCGAGCTGGTAGGGCACCGAGGTGACCATCACGCCCGGCGTGAAGAGCAGCCTCCCCTTGAGCCGCAGGGCGCTCTGGTTGTGCAGGAGGTGCTCGTACCAGCGCCCGACGACGTACTCCGGGATGTAGATGCTGATCGCGTCGCGCGGGTTCTCGGTGCGCAGTCCGCGGACGTACTCGATGACCGGCCGGGTGATCTCCCGGTACGGGGAGTCGAGGATCTTCAGCGGTACGTTGATGCCGCGCCGCTCCCACTCCTCCCTGAGCGCCTTCGTCTCCGCCGTGTCGACATTGATGGAGAGCGCCTCCAAGGTGTCCGAGCGCATCAGCTTGGCGTAGCCGAGGGCGCGCAGCGTGGGCTTGTGGAGCTTGGAGACCAGCACGATGGAGTGCACGCGCGAGGGCCGTACCGTGTCGGCGGCCGAGTCCTCGTCGGCGGCGATCTCCGCGGAGACCCGGTCGTAGTGCCGGCGGATCGCGGTCATCGTGCCGTAGAAGATCACCATCCCGAGCAGGGCGACCCACGCCCCGTGGGTGAACTTGGTGGCGAGGACGACGATCAGCACCAGCCCGGTGAAGAAGGCGCCGAAGGCGTTGATCGCCCGGGAGCGCACCATGTGGCGGCGCTTGGCGGCGTTCCGCTCGGTCCGCAGATGGCGGTTCCAGTGCCGGACCATGCCGGTCTGGCTGAGCGTGAACGAGACGAACACCCCGACGATGTACAGCTGGATCAGCCGGGTCGAGTCGGCCCCGTACACGACGACGAGCAGCGCGGCGGCCCCGGCCAGCAGCACGATGCCGTTGGAGAAGGCGAGCCGGTCGCCGCGGGTGTGGAGCTGGCGGGGCAGATAGCGGTCCTGCGCGAGGATCGAACCGAGCAGCGGGAAGCCGTTGTACGCGGTGTTCGCGGCCAGGAAGAGGACGAGCGCGGTGGCCGCGGCCAGGAGGACGAAGAAGAACGTCCCGCTGCCGAAGACGGCGGCGGCCACCTGGGAGATCACCGGGTTCTGGACATAGCCGGATCCGACCGGGACCCCGCCGTTCAACAGGTCGGTGGCCGGGTTCTCGGCCATCTTCACATCGGTGGCCATGGCCAGCCCGATGATGCCGCAGAACATGGTGACGGCGAGGCCGCCCATCAGGGCGAGCGTGGTCGCGGCGTTCCTGCTCTTGGGCTTGCGGAAGGCGGGGACGCCGTTACTGATGGCCTCGACGCCGGTCAGCGCCGCGCAGCCGGAGGAGAAGGCCCGCAGCAGCAGGAAGACCAGGGCGAATCCGGCGAGCCCCTGGTGCTCGGGCTTGATCTGGAAGTCGGCGGTGGGCGCCTGCATGGACTCGCCGAGCACCAGGCCCCGGAAGGCGCCCCAGGCGATCATGATGAAGACGCCGCCGACGAAGACGTAGGTGGGGATGGCGAAGAGCTTGCCCGACTCGCGTACGCCGCGCAGGTTCATCAGGGTGAGCAGCACGATGACGGCGACGGCGCAGAGCACCTTGTGCTCGACGACGAAGGGGATCGCGGAGCCGAGGTTCTCGATGCCGGAGGCGATCGACACGGCGACGGTCAGCACGTAGTCGACGAGCAGCGCGCTCGCGACGGTGAGGCCGGCCTTGGGGCCGAGGTTGGTGGTGGCGACCTCGTAGTCGCCGCCACCGCTCGGGTACGCGTGCACGTTCTGCCGGTACGAGGCCACGACGGTGAACATCAGGACGACGACGGCCAGGGCGATCCACGGGCTGAAGTGGTACGCCGAGACCCCCGCGATGGAGAGGACCAGGAGCACCTCTCCGGGCGCGTACGCCACCGAGGACAGCGGGTCGGAGGCGAAGACGGGCAGGGCGATGCGCTTGGGGAGGAGGGTCTCCCCGAGCTTGTCGCTGCGCAGCGCCCGCCCGATCAGGATCCGTTTGGGCACGTCGGTCAGTTTGGACACGGAAGGGATCGTAAGCGTTCGAACAGTGACGTGTGCGGCCACCACCCCCATCTTGACGCGGTGTGCTCCACCACGCCCCGGGGCGCCGCCCCGCGGTGCCGGCGAAGGTGGCCGGGGAGCGCGGTCGGACCATTCATGATCATGGTTGGTGCCCTGGTCGGCCCCTCCTCGGGCAGCTCCGCCGCGTACGCGCCCCACCGGTGTCCGCCCACGGCCCCGGACGGACCGGGCACCGGCCCGCCGTCGGTCCCTCGGTCATTACCGATACGTTGGTCCCGGGCAGGGGCAGGCACCACCCGGTCCCCGGGAAGGGACCGGGCCGGGATCCCCGGCATGATGGTGCCCGGCGGCTCACCAACCGGCCGCCGCCGTTTGCCCGGCGAGCCGAAAGAGAGACATGAGCAAGACATTTACGCAGGTCAGAGCGCCTGCGGGGAGTGTGGTGTAGGGCCGTGCATATCGTCATCATGGGCTGCGGCCGGGTGGGCGCCGCACTCGCGCAGAACCTGGAGCAGCAAGGGCACACGGTCGCCGTCATCGACCAGGACCCCACCTCGTTCCGCCGGCTCGGTTCCGGCTTCGGCGGCCGTCGCGTCAGCGGTGTCGGCTTCGACCAGGACACCCTGCGCGAGGCGGGGATCGAGGACGCCGGCGCGTTCGCCGCGGTGAGCAGCGGCGACAACTCCAACATCATCGCAGCCCGGGTGGCCCGCGAGATGTTCGGTATCGAGAACGTCGCGGCCCGTATCTACGACCCGCGCCGGGCCGAGGTCTATCAGCGGCTCGGAATCCCGACGGTGGCCACGGTCCGCTGGACCGCCGACCAGATGATGCGCCGTCTGCTGCCGTCCGGCGCGGAGCCGCTGTGGCGCGATCCGAGCGGTGGCGTGCAGCTCGCCGAGGTCCACACGTCGGAGAGCTGGATCGGTCACAAGATCAGCAGGCTCCAGGAGGAGACGGGCGTCCGCGTGGCCTTCCTCACCCGGCTGGGCGAGGCGATGCTGCCGACGTCGCAGACGGTGCTCCAGGAGGGCGACCTCGTCCACGTGATGATGCGTACGGACGACATCGGGAAGGTCGAGGCGGCGTTCGCCGAGGGCCCGGACGGAGGCGGGATCTGATGCGTGTCGCGATTGCCGGGGCAGGGGCGGTGGGCCGCTCCATCGCGGGCGAACTGCTGGAGAACGGGCACGAGGTGCTGCTGGTCGACAAGGCGCCGACCGCCATCTCGGTGGAGCGGGTGCCGCTCGCCGAGTGGCTGCTGGCGGACGCCTGCGAGATCACCTCGCTGGACGAGGCGGCGCTCCAGCGCTGCAACGTGGTGATCGCCGCGACCGGGGACGACAAGGTCAACCTGGTCGTGTCGCTGCTCGCCAAGACGGAGTACGGCGTGCCGCGGGTGGTCGCCCGCGTCAACAACCCCAAGAACGAGTGGCTGTTCAACGAGGCGTGGGGCGTCGATGTCGCGGTCTCGACGCCGCGGCTGATGTCCGCGCTGGTGGAGGAGGCGGTGAGCGTCGGCGATCTCGTACGGCTGCTCCGCTTCAGCCACGGCGACGCCAACCTGGTCGAGCTGACGCTGCCGCCGGAGTCGGCCGTGACCGGGACTCAGGTCGGCTCGGTGAGCTGGCCGGAGGACACCTCGCTGGTGACGATCATCCGGGGGACGCGGGTGCTGACGCCCCATCCGGAGGAGACGCTGGAGGCGGGCGACGAGCTGCTGTTCGTGGCGGCGCAGGCCCGCGAGGAGCAGTTGGAGGACCTGCTGTCCGTACGCCGCGAGGACACCGCGGACTGACGGTCCCTCCCGTACGTGCGAAGTCGCCCGCGCACGAACGTACCCACGAAGGCAGATGCCTTCGTGGGTACGTCACGTACGGGAAGCCGGTACGGGACCTCGGGCGCCGTACGGTCCGTACGGAGGGGCCCTATCGCCGGTGCCGGGCCGGGCCCCGCTCGCCGGTCACCGCGGCGGCCGCCGCCGCGCGCTCCTTCTCGGCCTGTTCCTCCGCCTCCATCTCGGCGAAGACATCGATCGGCGGGGGCGCCTTCGCCAGGAAGACCCACGTCAGATAGACCGCCAGCAGGAACGGCGGGATCTTGAGCGAGATCAGCACCCAGCCGAGCTGCGTCGTGTCCGCCCACCAGTAGAGCGGGAAGAGGATCGCGCACTTGGTGAGCAGGATCAGCCCCCACGCCCAACTGGCCTTGGCGTACGCCTTCTTGCGGCCGGGGTTACGGGTGCGCCAGGAGAGGTTCTCCTTGAAGACCGGGCCCAGGATCAGCCCGATCAGCGGCACGCCCGCCAGCGTGGTGATGATGTAGGCGAGCGCGAGCCCCAGTGTGTAGACCATGCCGGGGAGGTAGAAGTCCTTGGCGTTGCCCGTCATCATCGCGAAGACGACACCGAAGGCGACGCCGAAGACCCCGCTGAAGGCGTGCTTGGCGGTGTCCCGGCGGACCAGCCGGACCACCACCATCAGCAGCGAGATGGCGAGCGCCGCGATCGCCGAGGTGTGCAGGTCCTTGTTGATGGTGTAGATCGTGACGAAGAGCAGGCCGGGGAGGACCGTCTCCACCATGCCGCGTACGCCGCCGAACGCCTCGAAGAGCGCCGCCTCCGTGACGGCTTTCGCATCACCGTCCTGGTCGGGCGAGGGGGGTGCGGACGATGCGGGGGAAACGGTCGGGGCGGTGGGCTTGTCGGGTGACGTCACCGGCTACTCCTGTCCGAGCGGTCGGAGTTCGTATTTGGGGTTGAACAGCACGCGGCGGCCGTGGCTCAGGGAGATCCGGCCGGAGGCGATCAGCTTGCGGCCCGGCTCTATGCCCATGATGGAACGCCGGCCCAGCCACACCACGTCCAGCGGCGCGGTGCCGTCGAACAGCTCCGCCTCCAGCGCGGGCACACCGGCCCGGGGTCGCAGGGTGACCGTCCGCAACGTACCAGTCACCCGGACGATCTGGCGGTCGTCGCACTCCGCGATCCGGGTGCACCCGGACGCCTGTGCGTCCTCCCTCAGCTCCTCGGACTCCAGGTCCTCCTGGGAGCTGGAGAGCCGGTCGAGCATCCGGCGGAAGCGGCCGGTCGGCTTCTCAGCACTCATGTCTGAAGGGTACCGGGGGACGGGTGCGACAGAAGGACGTACGGGGGCCGCGGATCACCCGGTCCGCTCTCCGGTACGGGGGGGATCCGGACCCCGTGCCGGAGAGCGGACCGGATCAGTACCGGATCACCGTTCGAAGCGGTAGCCCATGCCCGGCTCCGTGACGAAGTGCCGGGGGTGCGAGGGGTCCGTCTCCAGCTTCCGCCTGAGCTGGGCCATATAGACCCGCAGGTAGTTGGTCTCGGTGCCGTACGAGGGGCCCCAGACCTCCTGGAGGAGCTGTTTCTGGCTGACCAGCCGGCCCGTGTTCCGTACCAGGACCTCCAGCAGGTGCCATTCGGTCGGGGTGAGCCGTACGTCACGGCCCTCGCGGTGCACCTTCTTGGCCGCGAGGTCGACGGTGAACCCCGCCGTCTCGACCACCGCGACGGTCTCGTCGCCGTCCCCGCCGAGCGGTTCGGCCCGGCGGACCGCGGCGCGCAGCCGGGCCAGGAGCTCGTCCATGCCGAACGGCTTGGTGACGTAGTCGTCGGCGCCCGCGTCCAGCGCCTCGACCTTCTCGTCGGAGGTGTGGCGCGCGGAGAGCACCAGGATCGGGACGCGCGTCCAGCCGCGCAGGCCCTTGATCACCTCGACGCCGTCCATGTCCGGCAGCCCGAGGTCGAGCACGACCACGTCGGGGTGGCGGGCCGCCGCGAGTTCCAGCGCGGTCGTGCCGTCCGAGGCCGCGTCCACCTCGTACTTGCGCGCCCTGAGATTGATCACGAGGGCCCGTACGATCTGTGGCTCGTCGTCGACCACGAGCACCCGGGTCATAGAGGTCCGCCTTTCTGCTGTCCCGGTCATGTGCCGACCCGGGCGGGAGATTCGGGGCTGACCGGCACAGGGCCGGCCGCCGCGGAGAGGGTGAGCACCATGGTCAGGCCGCCGCCGGGGGTGTCCTCGGCGGTGAGGGTGCCGCCCATCGCCTCCACGAAGCCGCGGGCGACGGCGAGCCCGAGGCCGACGCCGGCCCCGCGCGGGGCGTCGCCGTGGCGCTGGAAGGGTTCGAAGATGCGTTCCTTGGCGTCCTCGGGGACACCGGGGCCCCGGTCCACCACCCGTACCTCGACCCGGGCGCCGAGGGCGCTGGCGGCGACGGTGACGCGCCGCCCCTCGGGGCTGTACTTGACCGCGTTCTCGACGATGTTGGCGACCGCGCGCTCCAGCAGCCCGGGGTCGACGGCCACCATGGGCAGCGACTCGGGGATGTCCAGTTCCACACTGCTCTCCGGTACGCCGACGAGCGCCATCGGGACGACCTCGTCCAGGTCGATCTCGCGCATCAGCGGGGTGACGGTGCCGGTCTGGAGCCGGGACATGTCGAGGAGGTTGCCCACGAGGTGGTCGAGCCGGTCGGCGCCGTGCTCGATGCCCTCCAGCAGTTCCGCCTGGTCCTCCTCGGACCATTCGACGTCGTCGGAGCGGAGCGAGGAGACCGCGGCCTTGATGCCGGCCAGCGGGGTGCGCAGATCGTGACTGACGGCCGCGAGCAGGGCGGTACGGATGCGGTTGCCCTCGGCGAGCGCGCGGGCCTGTTCGGCCTCGCCGACCAGCCGCTGGCGGTCGAGTACGACGGCGGCCTGCGTGGCGAACGCGGCGAGCACCCGGCGGTCCTCGGCGGGCAGCACCCGCCCGGAGAGCGCCAGCGCCATGTGGTCGCCGACCGGCATGTCGACATCGGCGTCCTCGGGCCGGCCGACGGGCTGGGGGCCCACGCTGCCCGCGCAGGTCCACGGGTCGACATCGCTCTTGCGTTCGAGCAGTGCCACGGACTCCATGGCGAAGGTCTCGCGGACCCGCGCCAGCAGCGCGTCCAGCGCCGTCTCCCCGCGCAGCACGCTGCCCGCGAGGAAGGAGAGGATCTCGGACTCGGCCCGCAGCCGGGAGGCCGTATGGGTACGGCGGGCCGCCAGATCCACCACGGAGGCCACCGCCACGGCCACCGCGAAGAAGATCACGATGGCGACGAGGTTCTTGGGGTCGGCGACGGTCAGGTTGTGGGTGGGGGGCGTGAAGTAGAAGTTGAGCAGCATCGACCCCACGGCCGCCGAGGCGAGCGCGGGCCGCAGCCCGCCCAGCAGGGCGGCCAGCACGGTCAGGAAGAGGAAGAGCAGGACGTCGTTGGCGAGCCCCAGGGTGTTGTTCATCGCGGTCAGCAGCACCGAGAGGAGGACGGGCGCGACGACCCCGGCCAGCCAGCCCCAGATGATCCGGGAGCGGCCGAGGCGGGCGCCGCGCGCGACGGGCAGTCCGCGCCCCTTGGCGGCCTCCTCGTGCGTGACGATGTGCACGTCGAGGTCGGGCCCCGACTCCCGCGCCACGGTGGCGCCCACACCGGGACCGAAGATGTACTGCCAGGTCTTGCGGCGGCTGGAGCCCAGCACGATCTGGGTGGCGTTGACGCCGCGCGCGAACTCCAGCAGCGCGGAGGGGATGTCGTCGCCGATCACATGGTGGAAGGTGCCGCCGAGGTCCTCGACCAGGGTGCGCTGGACCGCCAGTTCCTTCGGCGAGCCGGCCGTGAGCCCGTCGCTGCGGGCGATGTAGACGGCGAGGATCTCGCTGCCCGACCCCTTGGCCGCCATCCGGGCCGCGCGGCGGATCAGCGTACGGCCCTCGGGGCCGCCGGTGAGGCCGACGACGATGCGCTCGCGGGCCTGCCAGGTGGTACGGATGTTGTGCTCGCCGCGGTACTGCTGGAGGTATTCGTCCACCCGGTCGGCGACCCACAGCAGCGCCAGCTCGCGCAGCGCGGTGAGGTTGCCGGGCCGGAAGTAGTGGGAGAGCGCGGCGTCGACCTTGTCGGGCTTGTAGACGTTGCCGTGGGCCATCCGGCGGCGCAGTGCCTGGGGCGACATGTCGACCAGCTCGATCTGGTCGGCGCGCCGGACCATCTCGTCGGGGACGGTCTCGCGCTGCCGTACCCCGGTTATCGACTCGACGACGTCACCGAGCGATTCCAGGTGCTGGATGTTGACGGTGGAGACGACCTCTATGCCGGCCTTGAGCAGTTCCTCGACGTCCTGCCAGCGCTTGGCGTTGCGGGAACCGGGCACATTGGTGTGCGCCAGCTCGTCGACCAGTGCGACGGTGGGGCGGCGCTCCAGGACGGCGTCGACGTCCATCTCGGTGAAGACGGTCCCGCGGTACTCCAGCTCGCGCCGCTCGACCGCCTCCAGGCCGTGCAGCATCACTTCCGTACGCGGCCGGTCGTGGTGCTCGACGAAGGCGACGACGCAGTCCGTGCCCCGCTCCACCCGGCGGTGCGCCTCGGAGAGCATCGCGTACGTCTTGCCGACGCCCGGTGCCGCGCCCAGGTAGATCCGAAGCTTGCCGCGTCCCATGGCCCCATTGTCTTCCAGAAGAGCCGGCCCGCCCGGCGTCCGGCTGTCCGGTAGAAACTACCGCCGGTGACGACGCGCGCGGGCGCCGCGGCGGGGGCCCGGGGCCGGTTTTGACACGATTCTGACGGCGCCCGGCGAGATCCCCGGCGGGGCGGGCCCGGGGCCGCGTCCGCTCCGGCGGCATTCCCGGCACCAGTCGGCGCCCGCCGCCCGGCCGGGCACGCGAGGAGGGCCGCCCCCGTGCGGGAGACGGCCCTCCTCGTGTCCGTGCGGGTGCCGGGGCGCCCGGGCCGGCGGACCGGCGGGCGCGCGCCTCGGTGGTTCAGCGCACCTCGGTGATCTCGGGACCGCGCTGGAGCTGTCCCATGCCGCCGGAGAAGCGTGAGCTCTCCTGGTCCTCCTGCTGGACGCCCTCGGCGACCATCTGCGCGTCGTCCGGGAGCTTGAGGACGATCGGGTCGCGGGGGGCCATCGGGCCCTCTCCGCGCACGACGACGGTGTCCCGGAAGATCTGCTCCAGCAGCCCGGCGGCCTCGGGCTGTACCGCGCCCTGGCCGGAGATCACCCCGCGCAGGAACCAGCGCGGTCCGTCGACCCCGATGAAGCGCACGAGCTGCACGCCTCCGGTGCCGTCGGGGAGCTGCACGGGGACCTGGGCGCGCAGCTCCCAGCCCAGCGGACCCTCGACCTCGTCGATGATGCCGCCCTGCTGGGTGATGCCCGTGGCGATCTCCTCGCGGACCTCGCCCCAGATGCCCTCCTTCTTGGGCGCGGCGAAGGCCTGGAGCTGTACGGCGCTGTCCCGTACGACGACCGTGGCGGCGACGATCGCGTCACCGGCGACCTCTACGCGCAGTTCCATGCCCTCGACCGCGGGGACGAAGATGCCCCCGAGGTCGACCCGGCCCTCGTCGGGCCTGGAGACCTCGGAGATGTCCCAGGGGCCGTCGGGCCGGGGCGCCGGCGGAAGGTTCGTACGACGGGGCGCGGGCTCCGCGCTGTCGTCGGCGTCGGCCGCGTCCGCGGCGGCCGCGGCGTCAGCGCCGTCGACACCTTCGAACTGCTCGGTCTCGCCCGCTGCCTCCGCCTCGTCCTTGGCGGAACCACTTTTCTTGCGACGTCCGAACACGTCACTGTCCTTCCCGGTCGGATACGACCGAAGCGTATCGATTCCCACCCTGTACCCCGCCCACGGCGGCATGGCCGCCGGTGGACCCGAAGCCCCCCTCGGCCCGCGCGGAACCGGGAAGCTCCGCCACCTCGTGGAAGCGCACCTTCTCGACCTGCTGAACGATGAGTTGGGCAATCCGGTCGAACCGCTCGAACCGCACGCTCTCGCGGGGGTCCAGATTGACCACGATCACTTTGATCTCCCCACGGTACCCGGCATCCACCGTCCCGGGGGCATTCACCATCGCGACCCCGCAGCGGGCGGCGAGCCCGGAGCGCGGGTGCACGAAGGCGGCGTAGCCGTCGGGCAGGGCGAGGGAGATGCCCGTCGGCAGGACGGCGCGCTCACCGGGGGCCAGCTCGGCGGCCTCCGTGGTGACCAGATCGGCCCCCGCGTCCCCGGGGTGCGCGTACGCGGGTAGCGGCACCTCGGGGTCGACACGGCGGATCAGTACGTCAACGAGGCCACCGGGGCCGTCGGGCACAGGGCTCATGGCGTCACCTCGACGGCGCGGTCGCGCCTGATCTCTGCGAACAACGCGTCCGCCCGGACGGCGACGGGCCCGTCGGGGCCGCCGATCCGGGCCGTGGCGGTGGAGTAGATCTTCCGCCGGTGCACGGCGATGGCCTCGGCCTCCAGGTGCAGCAGCGCCCCGACGGGCACGGGCCGTACGTACTCGGTCTGGAGCCGGCCGGTGACGGAGTCGGTCCCCAGCAGCCAGTTCAGCGCGCCCAGCGTCTCGTCCAGCGCCGTGGCGAGCACGCCGCCGTGGGCGAGGCCCGGAGCGCCCTGGTGGACGGGTCCGACGGAGAACTCGGCGGTGACCCGCACGCCCTCACCGGCGCGGACGACGAGCCGGAGTCCGTGCCGCTGTCCCTCGCCGCAGCCGAAACACTCGTCGTTGTGCGCCCCGAGCCGCTCACCGGGGGCGGGCGCGTCGGGGTGCCGTACCGGCGGTACGGCGTCGGCGGGGGGCGCCAGGGACCCCGGCGCCGCTCGGAGTCCGGGGGGCGTCCCCTGGGATGGCACGTTACTCACAGGCGCAGACCTTACCCGCGCGGTCGCCGGGAGGGGGCACCGTGCCAAGCTTGGCCCCATGGAGCCTTCCCCCGCACGTTACGACGAACGCCTCACCGCGCCCCCTTCCTGGTGGGGCATCGCCGCCCTGCTCGCCGTCGCGGGCGGCCTGATGACACTGCCGCTGGGCGCGCTGCCGATGCTCGGCGGGGTGATCGTCGCGGGCGCGCTGGCGGCGGCCGGGGTGAGCTCCTACGGGTCCGCGCGGATCCGGGTGGTGGCGGACTCGCTGGTCGCGGGGGACGCGCGGATCCCCGTGTCGGCGCTCGGCACGGCGGAGGTGCTGGATCCGGAGGAGGCGCGGGCCTGGCGACTGGAGAAGGCCGACCCGCGCGCCTTCATGCTGCTGCGCAGCTATGTGCCGACGGCGCTGCGGGTGGAGGTCACGGATCCGGACGACCCGACGCCGTACATCTACCTGTCGACCAGGACCCCGCAGGAGCTGGCGGCCGCGCTGGACGCGGTCCGTACGGGCTGAGACCCGCCGGACGGGGTTCTACCGGTCTACTGGCCCAGTTCCCTGGGGAGGCCCGGGGGCAGCTTGTCCGGCCGCTCCAGGGGCGGCTGGGCGGGCAGCGCGTCCCAGGGCACCTGGCGGGCCCGCAGGTCCTTGCGGACGTGTTCGGCGACCTTCTTGGTGTCCCGCCGGTTCATCAGGGCGCCGACGGCGGCCCCGATCATGAAGGGGACCAGGTTCGGCAGGCTGCGGACCATGCGCTTGGTGATCTGGTGGCGCAGCTCGCGCTTCATGGGGCCGCTGAGGGCGCCGTTGAACGTCGACGGTTTGGTGATGTCGACGCCGCGCTCCTCGGTCCAGGACGTCAGATAGGCGGCGCTGCGCTGCCTGAGCGTGCCGGGCGGGCGCTGTCCGTAGACCTCGTGCAGCTCCGCGATGAGCTTGAACTCGATCGCGGCGACGGCGGTGATCTCGGCGGCCAGCTCGGCCGGCATCGCGGGTGGTACGGGCATCATCGCGGCGGCGCCGACGCCCGCCCCGACGGTCGAGCTGCTGTTCGCGGCGCCCGCTATCAGCTTGTCCGCCAGTTCCTCGGGGCCGAGGCCCGGGAACTGGCCGCGCAGGGTCGCGAGGTCGCGGACCGGGATCCGGGGTGCGTTCTCGATGATCCGGTCGGCGACGAACGCGAGGGCCGCCTTGGCTCCGTCACTCCCCTTGCGCACGCCCCGTTTCAGGCTGTCCAGGCGCCGGCCCCCGGTCGTGGGGCCGCCGTGGTCGTCCCGGACGGCTTCGAGCGAGGCCGGCCGGCCTCGCTCGTCCTCGTGCGCGCCGTGCTGGGGCAGCAGGGCGGAGTGCTCGGCAGCGGGCTGAACGCCTTCCGCCGGGCCTGAGCCGCCCTGATACGTATCCGTTGCCTCCGGAGCGTTCTTGCGCCGGAAGCGCCGTTTCCGGAACGGTGTGTCGCCTGCCACGGCCTGTCAGACCTCAGTCGCAGTCGCGGCAGATGGGCTGACCGTTCTTCTCCCTGGCGAGCTGGGAGCGGTGGTGCACGAGGAAGCAGCTCATGCACGTGAACTCGTCGGCCTGCCGGGGCAGGACCCGGACGGACAGCTCCTCGTTGGAGAGGTCCGCGCCGGGCAGTTCCAGGCCTTCGGCCTGCTCGAACTCGTCGACGTCGACCGCCGAGGTCGACTTGTCGTTCCGACGGGCCTTCAGTTCCTCAAGGCTGTCCTGATCGACGTCGTCGTCGGTCTTGCGTGGGGTGTCGTAATCCGTTGCCATGTCGTCGCTCTCCCCCTCTGGGTTCTGTAGTGTCTCAGCGCACGTAACGCGTGAGAGGCCGGACTTGTGCCCGACCTGAGGCGGAGATTTTGCCTCACATCAAGGTCTGTTACTCAATCGACACCCAACCGGACTCCTGAGGAGTGATCGGCTTCGGGTGGCGAAGGGGACCGTACACGGTCCCTCGTTCCTGTCGCACGGGCGCCACCCCGTGTACTTCCCGTGATCCCGGCCCCCGGAAACCCGGACTTTACCGGTCATCCGACGAAGGCTTGATCACACAGAGTCGATGGGCGGGAATTCGCCCCTGTGATCGATCACACAGGGACCCGCCGGAAATCGACGCCAAATATTCCGCGCAAAGCGAACAAAGTTCTCCGGCGCGTGAATACCGAGCGCAGTCTCTCAGACCGGGAGAGTGACACGCATCACCAGTCCACCTCCCTCACGCGGCTCCGCGGCGATCCGTCCGCCGTGGGCGCGGGCGACCGAACGGGCGATCGACAGACCGAGTCCCACGCCCTTGTCGCTGCCCGTCCGCTCCGTACGCAGGCGCCGGAACGGCTCGAAGAGGTTGTCGATCTCGTACGCGGGCACCACGGGCCCCGTGTTCGACACCACCAGGACCGCCTGGCCCTGCTGCAGCTCGGTGCCGACCTCCACCCAGCCGTCCTCCTGGATGTTGTACCGCACGGCGTTCTGCACCAGGTTCAGGGCGATCCGTTCCAGCAGGACGCCGTTGCCCTGGACGACCGCGGGGACGCACTCCGAGCGGATCTCCACGCCCTTCGCCTCCGCCTCGGAAAGGGCCTGGTCGACGGCGCGGGTGGCGACCTCCGCGAGGTCGACCGGTTTGCGCTCCACGAGCTGGTTGTCGCTGCGGGCGAGCAGCAGCAGCCCCTCCACCAGCTGCTCGCTGCGCTCATTGGTCGCCAGGAGGGTCTTTCCGAGCTGCTGGAGCTCCACAGGAGCCCCCGGATCGGAGAGGTGGACCTCCAGGAGGGTCCGGTTGATCGCGAGCGGCGTACGGAGCTCGTGCGACGCGTTGGCGACGAAGCGCTGCTGCGCGGTGAAGGCGCGCTCCAGCCGCTCCAGCATCTCGTCGAAGGTGTCGGCGAGCTCCTTCAGCTCGTCGTCCGGGCCGTCCAGCTCGATCCGGCGGGCCAGGTCGGAACCGACCACGCGGCGCGCGGTACGGGTGATCCGGCCCAGCGGCGACAGCACCCGCCCGGCCATCGCGTAACCGAAGGCGAACGCGATGACGCTCAGCCCGACCAGCGCGAAGAGCGAGCGGCTGAGCAGATCGTCGAGCGCCTGCTGGCGCTGGTGGTTGACGCAGGCGTTCATCGCCGTGTTGAACTGGTCGGGCGGCGCCTGGTCCGGGAAGTTGCAGGTGTCGCTCCGTACCTTGCCGCTCACGATCTGGAAGGGCAGCTCACTGCCCACGTGCAGGGCCTGGGCGGCCAGCAGGTAGATGATCGAGAGCAGCAGGATGCCCGCGATCAGGAACATCCCGCCGTAGAGCAGCGTCAGCCGTATACGGATGGTGGGCCGGACCCAGGGGAGCGACTGGTCGGGCTTTCTCGGGTCCCAGGTCGGCTTCGGAGGCGCCGCGGGCGGCGCCGGAGTAGTGGCCACCGGCATCAGATCCGGTAGCCGGAGCCGGGCACGGTGACGATCACGGGCGGCTCACCGAGCTTGCGCCGCAGGGTCATGACCGTCACGCGGACGACATTGGTGAACGGGTCGGTGTTCTCGTCCCACGCCTTCTCCAGCAGCTGCTCGGCCGAGACGACCGCGCCCTCGCTGCGCATCAGGACCTCCAGCACCGCGAACTCCTTGGGCGCGAGCTGGATCTCCCTGCCGTCGCGGAAGACCTCGCGCCGGTTGGGGTCCAGCTTGATCCCCGAGCGCTCCAGGACGGGCGGCAGCGGCACCGTCGTACGGCGTCCCAGAGCCCTGACCCGGGCGGTCAGCTCGGTGAACGCGAAGGGCTTGGGCAGATAGTCGTCCGCGCCCAGCTCCAGACCCTCGACCCGGTCGCTGACGTCGCCCGAGGCGGTCAGCATCAGGACCCGGGTGGGCATCCCCAGCTCGACGATCTTGCGGCAGACGTCGTCTCCGTGCACGACGGGAAGATCGCGGTCGAGCACCACCACGTCGTAGTCGTTGACCCCGATCCGCTCCAGGGCCGCCGCACCGTCGTACACGACGTCGACGGCCATGGCCTCCCGGCGCAGTCCGGTGGCCACCGCATCGGCGAGCAGTTGCTCGTCCTCGACGACGAGTACGCGCACGTCGGTCTTCCTTCCTCTTGGCCCGTCTCCCGTGATCAGGGCAGGTTCCAGCACTCGTTGTGCGGGCCCATCCTGCCCGTATCGGCCATAAACCGGCGGTAAGACGATGCCCGGTGACCAGGCACGTCCGGGCCGGGGCCGGATTGATGGAGTCGGGGAGGTTTCTCGGGGACGGACCCTGGGGAAGACGACTTCACACCCGAGATCACGCCCTGTTTGTGGCATGCCACACCCTTATCTGCCCACCGGATAGCTGTCACTCCAGAAGACAGTGGGCGTCTGATCTTCCCGCCGTCGGCACACCCCCGTGCCACTGACCCACGACGAGGGGGCGCAATGGACGCGTTCACCGCCGGGCTTCTCCAGCGTATAAAGGCCACGGAAACAGATCTCACCCGTGCACGTGAAACGGGTGACGACTTCCTCGCGGATGTCGAACAGGAAGAGCTGGACGACCTGCGCCGGCTCGCCGCCGAGCACGGTGTGGAGGTCGGCGCCGCCAGCGTCTGACCCGATGCACCACGTCGTACCGGACACCCCGGATACCGCCGCTCCGACACTACTCGCACAGATTTACGAAATATCAGAGCCGCAAGCGATCTGCTGAGAAGGGCCCCGGCACCGAGGGGACGGTGCCGGGGCCCTTCCGTGTTCCGGGGCTCCCGGGTGCCGGTCAGTCGTGCCAGGCCCCGTACTCCTCCAGCAGCTCCTGGAGGGGTTCGAAGACGCCCGGCGTGGCCGCCACGGTGAGCTCGAATCCGGGCCGGGTACCGGGGCGGCCACCCGTACGGGCGCCCGCTTCCCGGGCGATGAGATCACCGGCCGCGAGGTCCCAGGGATGCAGCCCCCGCTCGTAGTAGCCGTCCAGCCGGCCGGCCGCCACGTCGCAGAGGTCGATGGCCGCCGAGCCGCCGCGCCGGATGTCCCGCAGCTTCGGGATCAGCCGCTGGGCGATCTCCGCCTGGTGGGCGCGGACGGTGGTGACGTAGTTGAAGCCGGTGGAGACCAGCGCCCGCTCCAGCGGCGGCGCGGGGCGGCAGCGCAGCGGACGGTCGCCCAGGAAGGCGCCGCCGCCGCGCACGGCGCGGAAGGTCTCGCGGCGCATCGGGGCCTCGACGACGCCCACCAGCGTCTCCCCGTCGCGCTCGGCGGCGATGGAGACGGCCCAGGTGGGCAGCCCGTAGAGGTAGTTGACGGTGCCGTCCAGCGGGTCGATGACCCAGCGGACGCCCGTGCTGCCCGCCGTGCTGGCGCCCTCCTCGCCGAGGAAGCCGTCGTCGGGGCGGTGCTCCGCGAGATAGCCGGTGATCAGCTTCTCGGCGGCGATGTCCATCTCGGTGACGACATCGATGGGGCTGGACTTCGTGGCCGCGACGGCCAGATCGTCGGGGCGCCCGTCGCGCAGCAGCGCGCCGGCCCGGCGGGCCGCCTCCAGGGCGAGCGCGAGCAGTTCACCGGTGAGGGCGTCGGTCACAGCGGGCTCCTTCAGGCGTACGGGCTGTCGGCGCCCGCGGCGGCGGGCTTGGGGGCGCGGGCCGGGCAGCAGCCCGCCGGGCAGAGGTCGTGGCTCGGGCCCAGCGCGCCGAGGGCGCACCGCTCCACGGCGCGGCCGCGCTCGGTCGCGGCCCGCTCCAGGAGGAGATCGCGCACGGCGGCGGCGAACCGCGGATCCGCGCCGACGGTGGCCGAGCGGCGTACGGGCAGCCCCAGCTCGGCGGCCTTTGCGGTGGCCTCCGTGTCGAGGTCGTACAGGACTTCCATGTGGTCGGAGACGAAGCCGATGGGGGCCATCACGACGGCGGGGACGCCCTCGGCGCTCAGCGTCTCCAGGTGGTCGCAGATGTCCGGCTCCAGCCAGGGGATGTGCGGGGCGCCGCTGCGCGACTGGTAGACGAGCCGCCAGGGGTACGCGATCCCGGTCTCCGCCCGGACGGCGGCCACCACCAGCCGGGCGACGTCGAGGTGCTGGGCGACGTAGGCGCCGCCCTCGCCGTGCCCCTCGGCCGGGCCCGAGGTGTCGGCCGACGCGGTCGGGATGGAGTGGGTGGTGAAGGCGAGATGCGCCCCCGCCCGTACGTCCTCGGGCAGATCGGCGAGCGAGGCGAGCACGCCGTCGATCACGGGTTCCAGGAAGCCCGGGTGGTTGAAGTAGTGGCGCAGCTTGTCGACACGCGGCGGCTCGATCCCCTCGGCGGCCAGGGTGGCGAGGGCGGCCGCCAGGTCCTCGCGGTACTGCCGGCAGCCCGAGTACGAGGCGTACGCGCTGGTGGCGAGGACCGCGACGCGGCGCCGTCCGTCGGCGGCCATCTCGCGGAGGGTGTCGGTGAGATACGGCGCCCAGTTGCGGTTGCCCCAGTAGACCGGCAGGTCGAGGCCGTGCCCGGCGAAGTCCTTGCGCAGCGCGTCCAGCAGCACCCGGTTCTGTTCGTTGATCGGGCTGACCCCGCCGAACAGGAAGTAGTGCCGGCCGACCTCCTTGAGCCGTTCCTTCGGGATTCCGCGGCCACGGGTGACGTTCTCCAGGAACGGAACCACGTCGTCCGGGCCTTCGGGGCCGCCGAAGGACAGCAGGAGCAGAGCGTCGTAGGGCGAAGTCGCCGACTGTTCGGACATGCTCCGATCCTGCCATCCGCCCCGGTACGCCGGGCACGGAGCCCGGCGGAAAACCGGGGGCGCGCGGCGGGCGGACTGCCGTAAGCTGCCGCGGCCAGATTCATCGCTTACCGGAGCGTCCGTTGCCTGCGTTGCCCCGTTCCTACCACGCGCTGTTCGACGTTCCCGGTACGCGGGGATTCAGTGCGGCCGGACTGATCGGCCGGATGCCGCTCGCCATGCTGAGCATCGGCGCCGTCACGATGATCTCCCAGCTCACCGGCAGGTACGGCCTCGCGGGCGCCGTCTCAGCGACGATGGCCATGTCGGCCGCGGTGCTCGGCCCGCAGATCTCCCGGCTGGTCGACCGGCACGGGCAGCGGCGGGTGCTGCGCCCGGCGACGCTGGTCTCGGTGACGGCGATCGCGGGGCTGCTGCTCTGCGCCCAGCGGGGCGCGCCCGACTGGACGCTGTTCGTCTTCGCGGCCGGGACGGGGTGCATGCCGAGCGTCGGGGCGATGGTGCGGGCGCGGTGGGCGGCGGTCCACCGGGACTCCCCGCGCGCGCTGCACACCGCGTACTCCTGGGAGTCGGTGGTCGACGAGATCTGCTTCATCTTCGGCCCGATCATCTCGATCGGGCTGTCGACGGCCTGGTTCCCCGAGGCGGGCCCGCTCGTCGCCGGGGTCTTCCTGGTGGTCGGCGTCCTGTGGCTGACAGCGCAGCGCGCCACCGAGCCCGTACCGCGGCCGCGTGCGGAGCACACCGGGGGTTCGGCACTCGGCTCGGCCGGGCTGCGGGTGCTGGTGGCGACCTTCGTCGCGACGGGGACCATCTTCGGCGCGGTGGACGTGGTCACGGTCGCCTTCGCCGAGGAGCAGGGGCACAAGGCCGCGGCGAGCCTGGTCCTGTCGGTCTACGCGCTGGGGTCCTGCTCCGCGGGCGTGGTGTTCGGGCTGCTGCATCTCCCCGGTCCCCCGGCCCGGAGGTGGCTGGTGGGTGTCTGCGCGATGGCCGTGAGTATGATCCCCCTCCAACTGGCCGGGAGCCTCCCGCTCTTGGCCGTGGCGCTCTTTGTCGCGGGCCTCTCCGTCGCACCGACGATGGTGACCACGATGGCCCTCGTCGAAGCGCATGTACCGCGCACCAAGCTGACCGAGGGCATGACCTGGACCAGTACCGGGCTCGCGGTCGGCGTGGCGCTCGGCTCCTCGGCCGCGGGCTGGGTGGTCGACGCCGCCGGGGCACGAGCGGGGTACAGGGTGCCCGTGGTGGCGGGCGCCGTCGCGGTCGTGGTGGCGCTCCTGGGGTATCGCCGGCTGCGTCAGCCGGTACGGAGACAGGGAGGGCATGGGGCGGATGACCGGGGACCGGGCAGTCCTGAGGAGCACGACGACCACGAACGCGTGGCGTAACTGGGCGGGAACCGTGACCGCCCGGCCCGCCCGTACGGTGTCCCCCTCCTCCGTCGAGGAGGTGGTCGGGGAGGTCCGCGCGGCGGCCGCCGACGGGCTCCGCGTCAAGGCGGTCGGCACGGGGCACTCGTTCACCTCCGTCGCCGCCACGGACGGTGTGTTCGTACGGCCCGACCTGCTCACCGGGATCCGGGAGATCGACCGGGCCGCGGGCACCGTCACGGTGGCGGCGGGCACCCCGCTCAAGCGCCTGAACACGGCGCTCGCCCGGGAGGGCCTGTCGCTGACGAACATGGGCGACATCATGGAGCAGACCGTCGCGGGCGCGACCTCCACCGGCACCCATGGCACCGGCCGCGACTCGGCGTCGATCGCCGCCCAGATCCGCGCGCTCGAACTGGTCACGGCGGACGGGACGGTGCTGCGCTGCTCGGCCGAGGAGAATCCGGAGATCTTCGCCGTCGCACGGATCGGGCTCGGCGCGCTGGGTGTGATCACCGCGGTCACCTTCGCGGTGGAGCCGGCCTTCCTGCTGACGGCCCGTGAGGAGCCGATGCCCTTCGACCGGGTCACGGCGGAGTTCGATCAACACGTGGCCGAGAACGAGCACTTCGAGTTCTACTGGTTCCCGCACACCGGCAACTGCAACACCAAGCGCAACAACCGCAGCGCCGGTCCCGCGGCGCCGCCCGGCCGGGTCGCCGGGTGGGTCGAGGACGAACTCCTCTCGAACGGCGCCTTCCAGGTGGCGTGCGCGCTGGGCCGCGCGGTGCCCGCGACGATCCCCGTCCTCGCCCGCGTCTCCAGCCGCGCGCTCTCGGCCCGTACGTACACGGACGTCCCCTACAAGGTCTTCACCTCCCCGCGCCGGGTGCGCTTCGTGGAGATGGAGTACGCGCTGCCGAGGGAGGCCGCGGTCGGCGCGCTGCGCGAGGTCAAGGCGATGCTCGAACGTTCACCGCTGAAGGTGAGTTTCCCGGTGGAGATACGGACGGCACCCGCCGACGGCATAGCGCTCTCGACGGCCTCGGGGCGGGAGACCGCGTACATCGCCGTGCACCTGTACCGGGGCACGCCGCACCGCTCGTACTTCACGGCGGTGGAGCGGATCATGACCGCGCACGGCGGCCGTCCGCACTGGGGCAAGATCCACACGCGGGACGCGGGGTATCTCGCCGCTGCTTACCCGCGCTTCGCGGAGTTCACGGCGGTACGGGACCGGCTCGACCCGGACCGGCTGTTCGGGAACGACTATCTGCGCCGGGTTCTCGGGGACTGACGGGCACCGATGCGCGCCGTACACATCCTCCCGCACCCGCTACCCGCCGGTCGGACCGCTGTCACCGCCGGTGCCGGAGCCGGTGTCCGCCGTACCGGAGGGTGCCGGGGCCGGGGTGGACGACGTGCCGGAGTCGCCGCCGGAATCCCGGGCGGGCCCCGAGGAGTCCACCGGGGACGGCGAGGACGGGGTGCCGATCGGGTCGGTCCCGTTGCCGGTGCCGTTGCCGGTGCCAGTCCCGGTCCCGGTCCCGCTGTCCTTGGTCGTCCCGTCGCGCGCGGCGCCGCCGGACGGGGCGGGCGAGGTCCCGCTCCCCGGAGTGCCGCCCTGGTCGCCGTCGGCTCCCGTGCCGTTCCCGGTATCGCCGGAGGGAGTGGACGCGGGGTCGGTCGCCGGGGTAGGGGCGGACCGGTGGCCGCCGCCGCTCACCACGGATCCGACGGTCGTTCCCGTGCCGCCGCCCAGGCCCTGACCGGAGATCAGCTCGAATCCGGTGACACCGGCCATCGCGACGCCGAAGACCACCCCGGCCGCGAGGACCGGCCGCTTCCAGCCGCGGACGCGGGTGCCGTGGGTCGTGGCCCGGTTGAACTCCTCGTTCACGGGCGGCGCCGGGCCGAGGACATCGCTCCCCCGGACCGGGTCGCCCCGGTCCGGCGGTACCGCCACCTGCCGGCCGCCGGGCCTCGCCTGGACCGCCGCGACGCGGATCTGTTCCCCCGTACGGTGGAAGAAGTGCTGGAAGACCGAACCACCGCAGGTGGCCACGACGCTGACGACGCCCGCGCCGATGATGGTGCCGTACACGCCGAGCTGGGAGGCGAGCACCGCGGCGGCGACCGCGGCGAGCGCGCTGCCCGCGACCTGCGGCAGGCTGAGTTCGATCCGCTGCCCCGGGCGCCGCCGTTGCTCCCGTTCCTTCCGTTCGCCCGCCGTGCCGCTTCCCGCCCTCTCGTCCGTTCGTGTACCGGTCGTCAGCCTCTGCTCCACCTGTGGCCCCTGCCTGCACATCTGTCCCACCTTGCACCAAGGAGTGACCTCTGAGCGAAGTGAATAGTTCCGCTTCGGTGGGTTCTGTGAAGCAAGACACCCGCGTCCGGCCGCTCGTGGACGGTACGGAGGGATCAACGCCCCGGTCCTGCGAGAACTTGGGCGGCGCGCCGGTCCACCCGGATGGCCCGAATGGAGTACTGTGGCGAGCCCTGGGGCCGGACTCCCTCATGGGGGTCCGGGACTAACGGGAAGGGGGCCGAACGTGGCACTCGATCCGGCGGAGCCGCGGCACCGCACGGGCGCCTGCTGCACGGAGTGACCAGGTTCGTCACTCCGCGTCGCAAAGGGTAACCGTGCCATCGGCGATCCAGGGCCCATGCCCGACACGCCGGGCAGCACGGAAAGGTTGTGGCAGGCTGCACCCGGGCAGGCCACACTCGACTAGCGGAAGCAGCGACGCACGTGACGTCGGCAGGCACCACCCGGGAGGTTCCCATGCCCGAACTGCGTGTCGTGGCCGTCTCCAACGACGGCACACGACTGGTGCTCAAGGCTGCCGACAGCACGGAGTACACGCTCCCCATCGATGAGCGGCTGCGCGCCGCCGTCCGCAACGACCGTGCGCGTCTGGGCCAGATCGAGATCGAGGTGGAGAGCCACCTCAGACCGCGTGACATCCAGGCGCGGATACGAGCCGGTGCCTCCGCCGAGGAGGTCGCGCAGCACGCCGGGATCCCGGTGGACCGGGTGCGCCGCTTCGAGGGCCCCGTGCTCGCGGAGCGCGCCTTCATGGCCGAGCGCGCCAGGAAGACCCCCGTGCGCCGCCCCGGCGAGAACACCGGACCCCAGCTCGGCGAAGCCGTGCGGGAGCGGCTGACGCTGCGCGGCGCCGACAAGGAGACCGTGCAGTGGGACTCGTGGCGCCGTGACGACGGCACCTGGGAAGTCCTGCTGGTCTATCTGGTAGCGGGCGAGCCCCACTCGGCGAGCTGGACGTACGACCCGCCGCGGCGCCTCGTCCAGGCCGTCGACGACGAGGCGCGCGCGCTGATCGGCGACACGGACGACACCGTCGCCAGGGAGCCGAGCTTCCCGTTCGTACCGCGGATCGCGCGGCTGCCGCGCGACCGGCCGCTGGACCGTTCCCTCGACCGGCAGTTGGAGCGCCCCGTCGCCCCGGAGCCGGACGACGCCGACGAACGCGACTCGCTCACCAGCCTGCTGGAGGCCGTGCCGAGCTTCCGCGGCGACATGGTCGTGCCCGAACGCCCGGCGCCGCCGGAGCCCGGGGGCGTGGACCCGGAGGACGAGCCGGACGCGGAGGAGCCGGTGGCACCCGCCGCCTCCGCCGGGGCCGGATCGGCCTACGCGGACGTGCTGATGCCGCGCTCCGTGGCCGGTCATCGCGACCGGCTCACCGGGACGACGGACCGCCAGGCGGAGGCGGACGGCGTCCGCCCGGGGCGGCGGGCCGCGGTGCCGAGCTGGGACGAGATCGTCTTCGGCACCCGTCGTAAGAAGCAGGACTGACAGGGTTCGCACACCCTCCTATACGCAGGACGAGGGGCCCGTGCTCACCTCGCGCGGTGAGCACGGGCCCCTCAGGTGCTTCTCACCTGCTCCCGGACGCTCCGCGGCCGCTTGCCCGGAGCCCGGCGCTCCCGGCCGTCACCGGGGGTCCGGGCCCTTGGCGACCGGGCGGGCGGGGTCCTCCGACCACTCCGACCACGAGCCCGCGTAGAGCGCCGCGCGAATGCCCACCAGTTCCAGGGCCAGCACCTGCTGGGCGGCGGAGACGCCGGAGCCGCAGTAGACGCCGACGTCCCGGCCCGCGGCCCCCAGGGCCGCGAAGCGGGCCGCGAGTTCCGGCGCCGGGCGGAAGGTGCCGTTTTCGGCCATGTTCTCCGCGGTGGGAGCCGAGACCGCGCCGGGGATGTGGCCGCCGATCCGGTCGATCGGCTCGACGTCGCCGCGGTAGCGCTCGGCCGCGCGGGCGTCCAGCAGCAGCCCCTCCCGGGCGAGGGCCGCCGCGCCGTCCGCGTCCAGCAGCGGGAGTCCGCCCGGTTCGGGGCGGAAGTCGCCCTCCGCCGGTGCCGGGATCTCGGTGGAGAGCGGGCCCGTCCAGCCGGCCAGACCGCCGTCCAGGACCCGGACATCACCGTGGCCCGCCCAGCGCAGCAGCCACCAGGCGCGGGCCGCCGCCCACCCGAGTCCCCCGTCGTACGTGACGACCGGCGTGTCCGTGCCGACACCCGCACGGCGCATCGCCGCGCCGAAGACCGCCAGGTCGGGCAGCGGATGCCGGCCGCCCGCGCCCGGCGGGCCCGCGAGTTCCGCGTCGAGGTCCACGTATACGGCGCCGGGCAGATGCCCCGCCTCGTACTCCGGCCGGCCCGGCGGCCCGCCGAGCCGGTAGCGGACGTCGAGCAGTACGGGCGGGCGCGGACCCGCCGACTCGCCGGTGAGTTCGGCTGCGGTGATGATGGCTGTCATGGCGACCATCCTCGCGCACGGCCGCCCCACGGCGGGAGCCTCGGCGGACCACGCGATGTAACGGCCTGTGAAACAGCGGGTAAAGGCCAGGAGGCGCCGGTAAACAACGAATCGAGATCCCGCCAACTGCGGCGCGGCCGGGCGGCGCCGCGCGCCGGTGGGTGCGAGCATCGGCACGCCCCGCACGGCCACCACGACGGTCCGAGGAGAGAGTGACGATGACCGAGGCAGCGACCCGGCACACACCAGGAACACCCTGCTGGGTGAGTCTGATGGTGCACGGACTTGCCGCGACCGAGGAGTTCTACGGAGCGCTGTTCGGCTGGGAGTTCGAGCCCGGGCCGCAGCAGCTCGGACCGTACGTCCGCGGGCTGCTCGACGGCAAGGAGATCGCGGGGATCGGTCAGTTGCCGCCCGACCGGCACCTTCCCATCGCCTGGCTGACGTATCTGGCCACGGACAACGCGGATCTGACGGCCGAGACGATCAGGAGCTGCGGCGGAACGGTCGGCGTCGGCCCGCTGGACGCGGCGTCGGCGGGCCGGATGGCCATCGCCGCCGACCCGGCGGGCGCGGTCTTCGGGATCTGGCAGGCGGCGGCGCACACGGGGACGGCGGTGGCCGGGGCGCACGGCACACCCGTCTGGAACGAGCTGATCACCCGCGAGACATCCTCGGTCGACACGTTCTACAAGGCGCTGTTCGGCTACGACGTGGAGGCGGTCATCTCGGCCGACTTCGACTTCCTGACCCTGCGGCTGCGCGGGCGTCCCGTCGCCTCACTGCACGGGGTGGGCCGGGCGCTCACCCGGGACAGGGGCTCGCACTGGATGACGTACTTCGAGGTGGCGGACACCGACGCCGCCGCGCGGCTGGTCACGGAGCTGGGCGGGCAGGTGCTCCAGCAGCCGCGCGAGGGCGCGAACGGACGGCACGCGACGGTCGCCGACCCGGAGGGCGCGGTCTTCACGATCGTACGGTCGGCCGACCGCTGAGACCGGCCGCCGGGACGGCGAGGGAGCGGTGGGTGACGGCGGCCGCCAGGGCCCGTCAGCCCGCCGGGATGGGCAGGACGTCCGGGGAGAGCGCGGCGGCCCGCGCGGTCGCCGCGGTCATCCGGCGCCGGTGGTGGCGCCGGCACAGCACCTCGTAGCCGACCTCGTCGCCGACCCGGTGGACGTCCCCGACGACGACCTGTGCGCCCTCGACCACCATGACGCCGCCGACCGTCCGCGCGTTGTGCGTGGCGCGGGCGCCGCACCAGCAGAGCGCCTCGACCTGGAGCACCTCGACCCGGTCGGCGAGTTCCACGAGCCGCTGCGAGCCGGGGAAGAGCTTGGAGCGGAAGTCGGTGGTGATGCCGAAGGCGAAGACGTCCAGCTCCAGGTCGTCCACGACCCGGGCGAGCTGGTCGATCTGGGCCGGGGCAAGGAACTGCGCCTCGTCGGCGATGACGTAGTCGCACCGGCCGCCCTGGGAGAGCCGGTCCACGAGGTAGGCGTAGAAGTCGAAGTCGTCCGCGGCCTCGACGGCGTCCGTGACCAGACCGAGCCGGGAGGAGAGCTTGCCCTCGCCAGCCCGGTCGTCACGGGTGAAGATCATGCCCTGGAGCCCGCGCGCCGAGCGGTTGTGCTCGATCTGCAGAGCGAGGGTGCTCTTTCCGCAGTCCATAGTTCCGGAGAAGAACACCAGCTCTGGCATGAGGGGGTGACGGCCTTTCGGGTCTTCTGCTGCCGCGGGCGGCGGGGGCCGCGCCGCGGTCGATGGGCATCGTACGGGCGTACGAGCGGTTACGAGCGTACTTCGAGGAGCGGGACCAGTTGCTCAACGGGGGTCATCGAGCCGTGCATCCCCACCATCGCGGACTCGTGCGGCTCCTGGACGGAGGCGGTGATCACCACGTCGTCGTGGGCCGCGGCGACGACATCGCCGATCCGGTCGTGCACCCGCTCGTCCATCGCGCCCGGCGGCCCGAACCACCCCTCCGCGACCGCCTCGTCGCGGCTCGCCACCCAGAACCGCTCGCCGAGCACCTCGCGCCAGACCGTGAGGACATCGGCGGCGGCGCCCGGTACGGCGTAGACATGACGGGCCCGGCCCTCGCCGCCCAGCAGGGCGACCCCGGCGCTCAGTTCCCAGTCCTCGTCGAAGTCGATGCGCGACTCCTCGTCGAAGGGGATGTCGATCATGCCGTGGTCGGCGGTGACGTAGAGCGCGGTACGGGGCGGGAGCTGTTCGGCGAGGCGCTGGACGAGCCGGTCGACGTACATCAACTGGCCGCGCCAGGCGTCGGAGTCGACCCCGAAGCGGTGCCCCTTGCCGTCGACCTCGCTGTAGTACGTGTAGACCAGCGACCGGTCGCCCGCGGCGAGTTGTTCGGCGGCCAGGTCCATCCGGTCCTCGCCGGAGAGCCGGCCGAAGAAGGAGCCGCCGCTCAGCGCGACCTTGGTGAGCGGGGTGTGCTGGAAGGTCGGGGAGGAGACCTGCGCGGTGTGCACGCCCGCCGCCTCGGCCCGGGCGAAGACGGTGGGATACGGCTGCCAGACGTGCGGGGCGGTCCACGGCTTCCAGCGGAGCTGGTTCATCAGCGCTCCGGTCGCCGGATCGCGGACGGTGTACCCGGGCAGGCCGTGCGCGGAGGGCGGCAGCCCCGTGCCGACGGAGGCGAGGGAGGTGGCGGTGGTGGCGGGGAAGCCGGTGGTGAGGGGGCGCCCGGTGGAGCCGCGCGAGGTGGCGAGCAGCGACGTCATGTACGGCGCTTCGTCCGGGTGTGCCCTGAGCTGCTCCCAGCCGAGTCCGTCGATCAGAAAGACGCAGTTCCGGTCGGCGGGAGTCAGTTCCGGGATCGTCGCGGTCAGATCCGGTACGCCCTGGCCCGCGGCGAGCGTGGGCAGCAGATCGGCGAGCGAACCGCTGCCGTACTGCGGCAGCGGCGCGCTGGAGAGGGCGAGCGGGACGGGGTCCTGCCAGAGGGACTCGGCGGCCATCAGCGGCCGGTCGCCGCGGTGGCCGCCGTGGCCGCGGTGGCTTCGGAGAGCGCCTGCGCGAAGGCGAGCGTCTGCCGCACGGCGTCCGGGCCGTCGCCCGCGTCGCTGACCCGCAGGCTCAGGTCGTCGGCGGTGGAGCTGCCCGTGTAGCCGTGGTCCGCCTCGCAGTTGGGGTCGCCGCAGGCGGCCGGCTCCAGGTCGATGCGGGAGACGGCGCCCCAGCCGATGGTGAGGACGACCTCGCGCGGCAGGGTGCCGGGCTTGTACGACTCCGGGTTGGCGACGACGCGGCTGACCACGACGGAGGAGATGCGGTCGATCCGGACGGACTCGGTGGAGGTGGTGGCGTACGGCGTCGGGGAGCTGGAGTCGGCGGCCTGCTCGTCGGTGTGGCTGACGATGAAGCGGTGGGCGGTCAGCACGAGGACGGTGACATGCCTCCGCACCTCGTTGGCGTCGAAGGTGGTCTCCTGGTGCACCAGGTACGACGAGATCGGCTCGCCACCGACAGCGGCCTCCACCGCCTCGGCCACGAGAGCCGGGTAGTAGCCGCTGCGCTCGATCGCCGTGCGCAGCCCCTGGGTCGTCGTACCGGTCTTCGCCATGAGCTCATCCTACGGGGGCCGGATGGCTGCCGGAGACGCCCTGTCCCGGCGGAAACCGCTGAGCAGGAGCCGATGAGGGGGAGATCTGTCCTAGTAGTGGCTGGGGAGTGTGCGGGGACCGAGATCGTCGCGGGCGGGCGGCGTCGCGAGGCGGACGGTGGCACCGAGCACGGAGAGTCCGTGGGTGGCGACGACGACGGGTTCCAGGGTGACGGAGACGACCTCGGGGTGGTCGTCGACGAGCCGGGAGACCCGTAGCAGCAGCTCCTCCAGGGCGGGGGTGTCGACGGGGGCCGAGCCGCGCCAGCCGAAGAGGAGGGGTGCCGTCCGGATCGACCGGATCAGCTCGGCGGCGTCGCGGTCGGTGACGGGCACCAGCCGGTGGGCGAGGTCGCCGAGGAGTTCGGAGGGGGCGCCGGCCAGCCCGAAGGAGAGCACGGAGCCCGCGGCGGCGTCGATGGCGGCCCGTACGACGGTGTCCACGCCGCGGGGCGCCATGGCCTGGACGACGGGGCGCAGCTCGACGGCGGTACCGAGCCGCTCGGTCAGCTCGTGGTGGGCGAGCCGCAGTTGTGCCTCGTCGGCGAGGTCGAGCCGTACGCCGCCGAGGTCGGCGCGGTGGCGCAGATGCGGGGCGGTCGTCTTCAGGGCGACGGGGTAGCCGAGCCGCGCGGCGGCGGCGACGGCCTCGTCGGGCCCCGGCGCGGGCAGAGCGGGCCGTACGGGGATGCCGTACAGGGCGAGGAGTTCGTGGGCGTCGCCGGGGGCCAGGGAGAGGCGGCGGGTGTCGGGGGCGGCGCCGAGGAGCCGGCCGATGAGCGCGGCGGCCGCGCTCTCGTCGATGGTGTCGTCCAGGAACTCGGGGACCTTCCCGGGTTCGGCCGCCTGGCGCCGCCACCGCGCGTACCGTACGGCCTCGGCCAGCGCCCGGACGGCGCGCTCGGCTGCGGGGTAGGCGGGGATGCGCACGGCGGCGGGCGCGGGGGTGCCCGTGGCGCCGGACGGGTGCGGCTCCACGGACCCCGGTGCCGGGGGCGTCGGTGCCGGGGGCGGCGGCGGGCGGCCCGGGCCGCTGTGCGTCGCCGCCGACAGCGCTTCCGCCAGCCCGCCGATCTCCACGTGGACCACCGTGACCGGCTTCGCCGGGGCCGTCGCCGCCGCCGTCCTGAGCGCCGTGCCGAGCGCCCCGCCGTCGGCGGGGTCCGTCGTGCCCGTCTCCCCCACCCGCGGGATCGCGGTCACCACGACGGCGTCGCACCCGGGGTCCGCGAGGGCCGCCGTGAGCGCGGTACGGAAGTCGTCGGGCGCCGCGGACGTGGTGAGGTCCTGGGGCGGCAGGGGGCGCAGCCCCTCCGTGAGGCAGGCGTCGTACGTGAGGAGGCCGAGCGACTCGGAGTTGCCGAGGATCGCGACGCGCGGGCCCGCGGGGAGCGGCTGGGAGGCGAGCAGCAGCCCCGCGTCGACGAGTTCGGTGACCGTGTCGACGCGGATCACCCCGGCCTGCCGCAGCAGCGCCGAGACGGTGGCGTCCGGGATGCGGGTCACCGGGACGGTGTGCCCCGGTGGAGCGCTGCCGCTGTGGCGGGCGCCCTTCACGACGACGACCGGCTTCACCGCCGCCGTGCGCCGGGCGAGCCGGGTGAACTTGCGCGGGTTGCCGATCGATTCGAGGTAGAGGAGGGCCACATCGGTGTCCGGGTCCTCGAACCAGTACTGGAGGATGTCGTTGCCCGAGACATCCGCGCGGTTGCCCGCCGAGATGAAGGACGACAGCCCCGCACCGCGCCGGTGCAGCCCGGAGAGGAGCGCGATGCCGATCGCGCCGGACTGGGTGAACAGGCCGATCCGGCCGCGCACGGGCGGCTGCGGCGCGAGGGAGGCGTTCAGCCGTACCGCGTCGGCGGTGTTGATGATCCCGAAGGCGTTGGGGCCGATGATGCGCATGCCGTACGAGCGGGCCAGCCGTACCAGTGCGCGCTGGCGCTCGCGGCCCTCGGCGCCGCTCTCCGCGTACCCGGCGGAGAGGACCACCAGGCCCTGGACGCCGGAGCGGCCGCAGTCCTCGACCGCTTCGGGCACCCGCCCGGCGGGGACGGCGAGGACGGCGAGGTCGACGGGTTCACCGATTCGGGTGACCGAGCGTACGGCCGGGACGCCGTCGAGCCTCTCCGTGGACTCGGGGAACGCGCTGTTCACCGCGTACAGCCGCCCCGTGAACCCGGCGTCGCGCAGATTGCGGAGCACGGTGCGGCCGACACCGCCGGGGGCGCGGCCGGTGCCGACGACCGCGACCGAGCCGGGGGTCAGCAGGCGCTGCACGGAGCGGGCCTCGGCGCGCTGCTCACGGCCCCGCTGGACCGCCAGGGACTCGGCGGTGGGTTCGAGGTCGAGGGTGAGCCGTACGGAGCCGTCCTCGAAGCTGCGCCGCTGGGTGTACCCGGCGTCCCGGAACACCTTGATCATCTTGCTGTTGGCGGGCAGCACCTCGGCGGCGAAGCGGCGGATGCCCCGCTCGCGGGCGACGGCGCCGATGTGCTCCAGGAGGGCGGAGGCGACGCCGCGGCCCTGGTGCGCGTCCTGGACGAGGAAGGCGACCTCGGCCTCGTCGGCGGGGGCGGAGGCGGGCAGTCCGCGCTCGTCGGTGCGGTCGTACCGTACGGTCGCGATGAACTCGCCGCCCACGGTCGCGGCGAGCCCCACCCGGTCGACGTAGTCGTGGTGCGTGAAGCGGTGGACGTCGCGGTCGGAGAGGCGCGGGTAGGGGGCGAAGAAGCGGTAGTACTTGGACTCGTCGGAGACCTTTTCGAAGAAGCTGACCAGCCGCTCCGCGTCCTCGGTGGTGATGGGCCTGATCCGGGCGGTGGCGCCGTCGCGCAGCACCACGTCCGCCTCCCAGTGCCCTGGATACGCGTGGTCCCGCGGGTGCTCCATGCCCAAAGCCTACGGCGCGGGCGGTGTCCGTGACCGGTGATCGGGGGCGACGGGGATCCGTTCCACGCCCCATGAGACGCTTGGTCCAGACATCTGTTTTGAGACTTTTTGCGACTTGAAGGGCAACACCATGGCTGAGCGCCGCGTCAATGTCGGCTGGGCCGAGGGGCTGCACGCCCGTCCCGCCTCCATCTTCGTCCGCGCCGCCACGGCCGCCGGAGTCCCCGTGACCATCGCGAAGGCCGACGGCAGCCCCGTCAACGCCGCGTCGATGCTCGCGGTGCTCGGACTGGGTGCGCAGGGCGGCGAGGAGATCGTGCTCTCCTCCGACGCCGAGGGCGCGGACGCCGCCCTGGACCGGCTGGCGAAGCTGGTCGCCGAGGGGCTCGACGAGCTTCCCGAGACGGTCTGAGCCCGGAGTCGGCCGGGTACATCACCGCGCCGAGCACCGCCGCGGGCCGCAAGGGCATCCTCATCAACCGCTCGACCGTCAACGGTGACGTGTCCTCGGCCGG